>CANRET010000004.1 GCA_947629715.1 uncultured Akkermansia sp. | reverse complement strand
TGTTGATCGTGCAATCCCCTGACATTTTTTGTGCATTGACCAAGTTCCCGCCCTTGATCGTCAGATTCGGGTTAATCCCCCAATCGTAGCTATAGGAAGCATCAACAAACGCTTGCCCAATCTCGATGGTTCCTCCATTGCTCAGCACAAATTGATTTGAGCCGTCGATGCCTGCTCGCGGATGCTCATCTGTGTCCTCATTCGTGAACTTGAACGTACCGCCATCAATGGAAACCGTGCAGTTTTTCATCTCCGCATAACTCCATGAGGCATTCCCGCCATCGTGGATTTCAAAAGAGCTGCCCTTTTCGACTGTAATCGTCACGTAGTGGAACGCTGCTCCATCCCCTTCTTCCCTATATAAACCTCCGTTCTTCACTGTTATTGACGACTTGGCGTTCGGGCGATTACTGTAACCGAAATGAGCTTTTTCTGCAATGAACTTTCCACCATCTACAGTAATGGTGACACTTCCCCCGTTGTTGGTGTACGTGAATATAGTCCAACTGGAACCGGCGAGAGCATGAAATTCTCCTCCTTTGTTCACGGTAATTTCCGTTGACCCAGAATCATACGAAAAGTTCCCGTCGGCGACTTTGAAGATTCCGCCGTCATTGACAGTAATGCTTGCCTTGCCTTGGCGAGCAACATCCATACTCGTCGCGCTGAAATCGAAGAGGCCTTCTTGTCCCTCCTCTCCCCCACCGACGATAAATTCGACTGTGCCGCCCCATTTGGCAAAACCAGAGGATGCATTCTGTCGTCCTGCTGACCTCATGGTTCCTCCCGTGATATTGATTTTCGCAAAAGCTCCGGAATTGATAGCCACGGACATAACCTTCTTAGATTCAGGATCCTCGTAACCGCAAAGGAAGGTACCTCCCTCGTTTACATTAATGGCCACTTTGTCGCCGGAATTGTAAGCGTAATCGCCTCCGAGATCTTGGAACGTACCGCCTGAGCTGACATTGATCGTGGCAGCTGGCTCCTCCGCCGTGCTTCCTTTGGCAAACCAACCGATATATCCGCTGTTGACAAACAAGCCTCCGTCATGCACATCGATGGTAGCGCTGCCACCTTGGCATGCGAGACCGGCATTGGAGCCCCCCTTCCCTTCCCAGTAGCATTTCCCCGTGACATCGATAACTGTATTGCCCCGGAGTTGAGTTGTCCCTTCCCCCAGCTTGAGTTCGCTGTATTCCCCCTCCTTGGTGATGGTGATGGTGACATCGTCCGTCACCGTTCCGAAATCATAAGAATACCCCTCGGCGCCGCCTTCGGGATCCTCGTATGTCCCTATCAGTTCCACGAGTTCTTCTCCCTTCTTCACAGTGACATCGGCGAAAGAAGGCAACGCAGTCATCACCGCCATAAGAGCCGTGAACAACGCAATCGGTAAATGTAGTTTCATAGTATGTGGTGAAATTAGTTTGTGAGAAAGCAACGGCGAATCGAAATCTTCGTCACCACCGCTCTGCGGAAAGGGTACGTATTTGGAATACGTACCTGAGCATATCTAAGATATTGATAATGATTGAATATATGAAACCGTTTCGAGGGAATTTTTTGTGCGTAATGAAATCCTCACTTCCGATAAGTCATTGGAAAGAAAAAAGAAAAATTATCAAATATGGGCTTGACATACGTATTCCAAATACGCATGCTGTGCGGATCCGCAACTCGGGCGAGCGACCGTCTAAAACACTGCGCCGCTTGCCGAGTTTCCCCGACGAGCGGCACTTCATTTACCTGTTGTTTGCTCCTTTTGAGAAGAACGCATTGATCCTCCTCAGAAACCCACGCCGACACCCGGCGCGGCGTTCCATGCGTTCACGTGGCTGCGCAGCTCGCCGCAGGCGTTCATGTGGGTCTTTCGCGTTCGAACACAGATGCATTCGCTTCCTCGTGGAATCAGAACGCCACGTTGCCCGCCTTCGGTCGTACACGGCAAGTGCGGACAGGGCTGATCTCCAAGAAAAACAGCAGGATTTCTAATGCCTTTGCCGTGGAGCCTGGCAATAGATAGTTGCGTGGCAGCGGGCTTTGTGATAGACTGACTGCGTTACAATATGCCTCCCGTTGTTACTATCATCGGAGCTGACCACCTGCCCGAAGAACCGGCGCTCGTTATCCCGAATCGTGTGGATAGCACGGCGCTGAACATCCTGGAGGAAACATTGGGAGGGATGAGTAAAATAGCCTGGTTGGTGGAGGATACATTGCGCCCGAGCGCTGAACTCATGCATCGCGTAAGCCGGGATGGATCGTCCGGCATTCTTTTTTCCGCAAGCAATCGCGATCGCCATGCCGTTTTCAAGCGGATAAGCGCTATGCAGGCTGCGGGGAGACACGTGGTCCTGCTCCCCGGGAGGCCCGTGCAGCCGCCTGCATGCATTGCGGACGTGCCCCTTCGCGTGTTGCGATATTTGCTGGAGGGCTACGAGGGACAGGTCCTTCCCGTGTACGTGGGCATGTATCGCAAAGAAGGACGGGCGGGGTTGGTGACGAGCGCTCCGCCGTATGAACGGATGATTGTTGAAGCTCTCTCTCCTTTCATTCCCGGCGATGGAACCGCAGAGAGGCTGATGACGGCGTGGCATGTCGCAGGAGCGAACCAAGTGGCCGCTGCACTGCCCGAAGAAGAAGAGACGTTGGGAAACGCTCTGCTGCGCAGTCTTACGGAACACCCGCGCGCCGTCATCATCGACGGGGTCAATGAGCAGAAGATGAGCTACCGACAGTTGCTCACACTGGCCGTGCCATTGGCTCGTCGATTACGAAAACGGACGAACATACCGCGAATGGGAATCATCCTGCCTCCGGGACGGTTGAGCATCGTAGCGAATGTAGCCTGCATCCTGGCAGGAATCACTCCGGTCAACATTGATTACAACTACACGAAGCGCCTGTTTGACAGTGTGGTGCAGCAAGCGGAGCTGAACCGTTTTATCTCCGGCAGCAGTTTTATGCAGAAACTGCCGAAGTTCCCGTGGCCACCTTCGCGCGATATCCTCCTTATTGAAGAGCTGCTGGCAGTGTCCGGTTTTTCGTTTCAGTTTATAAAAGAGCGACTGGTGAGTCGATTGGGAAGACGCCGCCTCGCAGCGTGGATGAATGCGCCTGTCGCAGCCGGGCAACAGGAAGCGCTCACTGCGTTTTCACTGCCGGAGGAAGACTCCGGCGTGCGCGGAACACGGCTCAGTCACTACGCCGTGCTAACCGGCTACAGACTTGCGGCGAGCAGGCTTGAGTTGCACCCCGGGCAGAGAACCCTCAGCTCTCTGCCTTTCCACTATCGGGCAGGATTGATGCTGGGGTTGATATACCCCCTGCTGAGCGGGCAGGATATCATTACCTACCCGGAACCGTACGCCTCCAAACGGATCTGTGAGTTGGCGCGCAGCTATCACCCCGCCATTGCCGCTTTCGAACCTCGACAGATCCCCGGCATATTGGCGCAGGCGCAGAAGGGAGATCTGGCGGATGCGAAGCATATCCTGGTGGCAGGAAGAGTTCCCATTGCGCAGGCGCAGCAAGCGTACCGGGACCTCAAAATTTGCCTGTGCGAGTGCTACATGCCGGCGGAATGCGCCATGCCGACCGCATGCAGCATAGCGCCGCCGGAACAGCCGGAAAGAGGACAAGCGCACGCACTGCCGGGTGGCGCTCCCGGGACGGTTGGCTTGCCCATGCCCGGTCTGGCGGTGAAAGTAACCGACATTCTGGCGCCCAACACGCTGCTCAAAGCCGGTGAGCAGGGGCTTTTGTGGGTGAAGGGGGAGCCTCTCTTTTCCGGTTTTGCGGGAGAAGAGACGGCCGTGCAAAAGAACAACGCTGAACGTTGGGTGTGCACCGGCGATATCGGGTACATCCGCCCGGACGGATTGCTCACCGTCGGAGGGACGAGAGAACGTTACTCGTACGTGGATGGGCAGCTCGTATCGCACGCGCAGGTGGAGGAGATACTCGCCACCATACTCCTTTCGCAAGACGAAGCTGACGAGCCGCGCATAGCAATAGTGGGCATACCGGTCGGCAACGAACGCGCCGAACAAATTGTGCTGCTTTCCACATTGCACCACGCCGTGGGTCCGCACGATGTCATTACGCTGCGTTATGCGCTGGTGAATGCGCGCTACCCGTCTCACTACGCACCGCAGCGCATTATCGCACTGCGAGCGATACCTGTGCTGCCCGGCGGCGCAATTGACTATGACCTCTGCCGCCGCCTGGCTCTCATGGCGCCCGGATACAGACGATAATCATCCATCTTAACCACCATAAACGATATGATGCCAGACGATCATTTTTTCAGCGGAATACTGGGCGATGTACACTACGCTCCCGGTGATGCCGGGGAGCAGGAAGTGGAATGCGATGTGGCTCCCAAAGAGCTGCCGGACGGACATGTGCTTCACGGCTATCGTATTTTGAGGACTCTTGGAGCCGGCGGTTTTGGTGTAACCTACCTGGCGGAAGAGGAAGCCCTGGGGCGGCGCGTGGTTCTCAAGGAGAATTTTCCGGATTCGCTATGCCACCGCCAGAGCGGCACACTGAATGTGGTACTCCTTTCTCCGGAAGGGCAGGAGACTTTTAACTGGGCGCTTAACAACTTTTTCCGCGAAGCACGTTTGCTTGCCTCTCTCAATCACCAGGGTATAGCCAAGGTGTATTCCTTTTTTCACGCACACCAGACCTCGTATTATGTAACGGAGTTTATTGAGGGAAAATCGTTGGCCGATGCAGCCAATGATTACCGAGCGCACAACAGCAATATACCGCAGGAAGCTCTGATAGGGACGATCGTGAGGGTGCTGGATGCGCTGGATTACTTGCACCGCCGCGAAGTGCTGCACCGCGATATTAAGCCGGATAACATCCTCATCAATAAAAAGGGGCTTCCCATACTCATCGACTTCGGAGCGGCGCGAGAGGAATACGGCGATGCCGATCCCGGCGTGGTGGAATCCATAGGGTTCAGTCCGCCGGAACAAGGAAGAGAAGGCGGCAACATGGGAGCGTGGACGGATCTGTACGCTTTCGGCGCTACTCTGTACTATGTCCTGTCCGGCACATGCCTGCCGGATGCCAGACAGCGCGAACTGTATGATATGGCCGACGCGCTTGCGGAACATGCAGAACTGAAGAAAGTGTACGACCCGCAACTGCTGCGCAGCATCGACAAGTCAATACGCCCTGCAATCGGCGAACGCTACCGCAGCGCCGCCGAATGGATCGCAGATCTGAGGGATCTGTAAAGACGCTTCTCAGCCTTGCTGAGCGCGAATGGATGCATCCATCAGCTCGGCGACTTTTTTCCCGCTCAACAGCATGCCGCCGAAAATCGGCCCCATGCGGAAACTGCCGCTCACCCCGTTTGCCGCCATGCCGGAAACGAACAGCCCGGGGTAAATCTCTTTTGTATTTTCAATGGTCGTACGCTCTCCTTCGGCGGCATCCATACTCATCTCGCCCATGACGTCACCGGTCTCCGTACTCAGCGACACGCCGTTTTTGCGAGCCACAGTACGGGCAATCTCGCAGTCGTGACCGGTAGCGTCCAATACAGCCTTGGCAGCAAAAGTGAGCGGGTCCACATGCATACGCTGCAGGAGCACGGGCGTCCAGTTGACGACCACGCCCCCGACGCGTCCGCGCTTGTACACCACATCTTCAACCGAGTAGCAGTTGAAAATGAGCGCTCCTGCCTCAGTGGCGCGATAAAGCAGACCGGACGTGGCATGCACGGAATCCAGCAAGTACGTTCCCTGTTCATGCTCGCGGTACTGCAGCTGAAAGTCCTGCAGGATGGGCAAGGCCTCCTCTTGCACCACGATCTCATTGAACATCATGGCGCCTCCCCACATCCCGCCCCCCGGGGCCAGCTTACGATCCAAAAGAGCCACCTTATGACCGGCTTTGGCAAGATAGTACGCCGCCACAATGCCGGACGGTCCTCCGCCGACAATAGCGGCATCCAGCTGCAAGCTTCGATTGATTTTTTCAAAATAGGAATTGACGATGCCGCGAGTAATGAGCGTTTCCATGGCCACATGGTAGCCTTTTGCCCGGGGTATGTCAAGCTTGACAGGGCGAAGCGCATCGCGCATAATGTCGCGCGTCATGTTTCGACTGTTTGACACATATACGAGAAGGCTTCGCGAAGTTCAGGCGCAGGATGGCAAGACGCTGCGCTTCTACTGTTGCGGGCCCACGGTGTATGCAGCGGCACACATCGGCAACTTTCGCACCTTTGTGGCGCAGGACGTTTTTCGACGCGTGGCGGAACTCTCAGGGCTGCGCACCAAGCACGTGCGCAACATCACGGATGTGGATGACAAGACAATCCGCAACTCACAAGCGCAGGGCATGCCGCTGAGTGAGTACACGGCTCACTGGACGCAAAAATTTCACGATGACTGCAAAGCGTTGAATTGCCTGGCTCCGCACGTGGAACCAAGCGCGGTAGGACACATAGCGGAACAGATTGAAATCGTGCAGAAGCTCATCGATGCCGGACATGCTTACTGCAGCGAGGACGGCTCGGTATATTTCCGCATTTCATCCTATCCCGAGTACGGCAGATTGGCGCATCTGGATTCCCAGTCCCTTGACCTGGGCAAGACTGCCCAGACCCGCGCGGATACGGATGAATACACCAAGGACAGCGTGGCTGACTTTGTGCTGTGGAAAGCTCGCCGCCCGGAAGATGGCGAAAATTACTGGTCCTCGCCCTGGGGGGAGGGACGCCCCGGCTGGCACTTGGAGTGCTCTGCCATGAGTCACAAGTATTTGGGCGACACCTTTGATCTGCACTCCGGCGGGGTGGATCTGGTGTTCCCTCACCATGAGAACGAGATAGCGCAGAGCCGCTGCGCCTGCGGCGGCGAATTTGCGCGTCACTGGTTTCACGTGACGCATTTGCTGGTGGATGGAGCCAAGATGAGCAAGAGCCTGGGCAACATGTACACTCTGGATGATTTGGCAAAACTGGGACACAGCCCCGAAGCTCTGCGCTACGTCCTGGCAGGAGCCTACTACCGCCGACCGCTCAACTTCACGCTGTCCGGCATGAAGGATGCGGCCTCAGCTCTGCGCAAGCTGAGTCGTGCCGACGCTGCCCTCGCGGAACGAGCCGGCGATAAAGCAGTCCCCTCCTACCGTGAACTGGTGAAGAATCCTCCTCAACTCGGCGTTTTTGCCCCCGCTTGGCAAAGTCTGCTGGACGATCTTAATACGCCCGAAGCGCTGGGACATGTCTTCAGCGCGCTGCATAGCCTGAAAACCTCGGAACTGAGTCCTCAGGAGGCCCATTCCGCACGCAGCGCACTGCGTTTCATGATCGAAGCGCTGGGGTTAACGCTTCCGCCGCCGGAGGAAGAACAACCGGAAGCGCCGGAAGAGGTGAAAACGCTTGCAGATCAGCGCTGGCAAGCTCGCCTCTCCAAAGATTGGGCGAAGTCGGATGCCCTGCGCGCCCGTTTGGCAGAGCTCGGCTGGGGCATGAAGGACGGACGCGATTCGTATCAACTCATCAAGCTTTGAAGCGCCATGGATCAAGAACAAAAACTCTCCTTGTTGGGCAGGCACAGCGAGTTTTTCGCCTCCCCGGATGAAGCAAAATTGGAGACCTTCCCCAACCGCAGTCCGCAGCGAACCTACGTGGTGACGCTGGAAACGGAGGAGTTCTCTTCTCTCTGCCCTGTGACAGGGCAGCCGGACAGCTGTTCGCTGAGCATTTCTTACGTGCCGGCAGAACGCGTGCTGGAAACCAAAAGCTTGAAGTACTACCTCGTTTCTTTTCGCAATTATCCCGCCTTCAATGAACAGGTGATCAACCGCATATTGGACGACTTGACCGCCGCAGTGCAACCGCGCTGGATGCGCGTAGTCGGCCGTTTCTCACCACGTGGCGGCATTCGGCTTACCACCTCGGCAGAACACAACCCTGAAAACCGCCCGGCCTGATTGCCGAAAAACGCCCTATGAAATGCCTCATTCTCCTCTCCGGCGGCGTGGATTCCGCCACGGCTCTGCACTGGGCAGCACGCGAACATGAGCCGATAGCGGCGCTCTCTTTCCGCTACGGTTCCAACCATGCCGACCGTGAGTTGGCCTGTGCAGAACGTCAGGCTCGCACGTTGAATATTCCTCATCGCGTAGTCGATCTTTCAGCTCTCGCGCCTCACCTGTCCAGTGCATTGCTGAGCGGGGCGTCCGCGATACCCGCCGGCGAATATGACGAGCAAAATATGCGTGCCACCGTGGTGCCCTTTCGCAACGGCATTTTTCTTTCCGTGGCGGCCGGTATCGCGGAGAGCTGCGGCGCTCAGGGGGTGGTGATCGCCGCGCACTCGGGCGACCACGCCATCTATCCGGATTGCCGTGAATCCTTCATGCAAGCCATGTCTCGTGCCATCGAGCTGGGAAGTTACGCGGGCGTGCAGTTGCTGCGGCCCTTCATATCCATGAGCAAGGCACAGATTGTGGAACTGGGCGCGCAACTCGGTGTGGACTTTTCTCACACGTATTCCTGCTATTGCGGCGGCGAGCGACATTGCGGACGCTGCGGCACATGTCGGGAGAGGCGAGAGGCTTTCCTTGCAAGCGGTGTGCCCGATCCCACAACTTATGAAGCCTGATACTGCCATGCCTTCCGTCTATATTAAAACTTACGGCTGCCAGATGAACGAGCGTGACTCCGAGCAGGTAGCCGCCATGTTCCTGGCGGGAGGATACAAGCTGGCGGAATCCGAACAGGACGCGGATGTGGTGCTTATCAACACCTGCTCCGTACGCGAGAAGGCAGAGCTGAAGGCTCTCGGGAAAATGGGCTTGCTCTGCTCGAAGGCATCCGAACGCCCGTGGATAGTGTTCGGTTTTATGGGCTGCATGGTGCAGAGCAAAACGCGCGAACTTTTCGACGCCGTGCCTCGGTTGGACGTCGTGACTGGCACACGCTGCTATCACCGCGTCTTCCCATTGTGCGACGCCCTGCTGAAGGAACGCATGGCGAATCCGCAACATGGCGTGCGTCTCAAGGGGGCGCAGATATGCGAGGCGGATGACCTGCAGGATGCCCATAACCGCATTCGCGATCACCTGCCGGTGCGCTCCTCATGTTCGGCTTTTGTCTCCATCATGCAGGGGTGCGAAATGCGCTGCTCCTACTGCATCGTACCTTTCACACGCGGGGAAGAACGAAGCAGACCGGCAGCAGATATCCTTGACGAAGTGCGCCGTCTGGTGGATAACGGCGTGAAGGAAGTGACACTGCTCGGGCAGATTGTAAACCGCTACGGTCGCCATGAACCGGTGGCGGAAGGTCGGGGCGCTTTTGTGCGACTGCTGGAAGCCGTGCACGAGGTGGAGGGCCTGGAGCGCATCCGCTTCACGTCTCCGCACCCCATCGGTTTCCGCGAAGATCTGGTGCAGGCTTTCTCCTATCTGCCGAAGCTCTGCAGCCATATCCACTTCCCCATGCAGAGCGGAAGCGACCGTATCTTGCGGCTGATGAAACGTCCCTACCGCCAGGAGAAGTACATGGCCCTCTGCGAAGCCATGCGGACTGCCCGACCGGATTTGGCCATCACCACGGATGTCATCGTAGGCTTTCCCGGAGAAACTCAGGAAGATTACCTGCTCACCAAATCCGCAGTGGAGCAAATCAAGTTCGACAATGCCTTTATCTTCCAGTATTCTCCGAGACGCGGCACACCGGCGGCTGATATGCCGGACCAAGTATGCCTGCGCGAGAAAGAAGCTCGCAATCACGACCTGCTTGACACCGTTAACCGTATTGCCATCGCGCGCAATATGGCTCTCGTAGGTTCCCGGCAGATCATCCTCGTGGACGGTCCCAGCAAGACCAACGCCAACCGCTTGCAGGGACGCACATCCCAGAACAAGCCTGTGATTATTGAACAGGGAACGGTCAAAGTGGGCGAAATAGTGCCCGTTACCATCCGTGAATGCACCGGCTTCACCCTGTATGGCGAGGTAGGGACAGATCATATCGGCGCTACGCAGCCCTGACCTCTCGAGGCGATTGCCCATTTACGATCCCTCTGAGGTGTGGCCCGTCCCAGCATCATTTGTGGCCCTTCAAGCTGACGCGCCGTGAAACTTTCCCTCCACAGCGCCACAGCATCGTATTTTGCGAATTTCGCTTGGTTGTTTTGAACGGAATGACTCCAGCATGCTTTGAACTTCATGGCGCCCCTTTTTGGTGCCAAGAACCTGTTGCATTTAATTTTGCAATCCACACTCTTCCCGGCAGGTACGGGGAAGCAGGCGAAGGACGCCAAGCTCAACAAGGAACAGAAGAAGGCGGCTTCCCTGCTCCAAAAGCTCAAGGCGATTGAAAGGGGCGGCAACGTGAATGCCGTGAACAAACACGGACAGACCGCCCTCATGCACGCCGCCGCGCAGGGCAATCGTCTTGCCGTCTGCTGGCTCGTAGCGAAGGGCGCGGATGCTTCACTCAAAAGCGAGAAAGGCAAGACGGCGGGCAACGTGGCTCACGGAGACATGCGCGAATTCCTGACAGCGCTCGAGAAGGAAAAACAGCCGCTGAGCCGCCAGGAAGCGCGTGACATGTACGCCTATCAACTGAATATTCCGGGGAAAATTGAGAAAAACTCCTTCTCTTCAGAATACGAAAAGGAAGCAAGTGTGGTTTCCCAACTGCGTGCGGCAAAAGATTTCAGTAGTCTTAAAAAAGCGGAATGGAAGATGGAGTATTTTCAGGGAGGTCCCATCAAACTTGCCTTGCTTTACCGCATCGGCGCACGAAAGTTCGTTCTCCCGGAGGACCTCTCCAGCGCAAAAGCGGAACCGCTGCAACTCCTCCGCGCGCTCGGGGTGAGGACAGGCATTGTTGATCCCGGGCTGCAGATGAGGATCGCGCTTCAACTGAAGCAAAAAGAAACCGTACTCGCGCTCCTGAAACAAGATTCGTCTCTGCTCCAAAACCAGGAATTATTTTCTTCCATCTCCGATGCAAAAATGCTGCAAGCTCTGCTGGACGCCGGACTGGACGCCAAGAACGAAAAGCTCATGGAGGCGGTCATCAAAAAGGGCGACGGGGCCATGCTGGAAACGCTTCTCAAGGCGGGCGCGACGCTCCGGGAGCCGGACAAAATTTTGGAAAAGGCAACGAAGCAGGATGACTACAAAAGCGCAAGCTTTATCCTCGCTCTCATTGATGCCGGAGCCAAGACTGATGTGAACACATTGCCGGTGACACTGAACACCGGCATCAACTCAAAACTATCGTACGAAAACTCTGCAACACTTCTTCATCAAGCAGCAGACGAGGTTAACCTTACGGATGTGAAACTGCTCCTCGCCCACGGAGCTAACCCCAATACACCGGGTAAAAAGGCGAAAGACGATCAAAAAGAACCCTACGGCATGACTCCGCTGATGGCAGCCGCTAATTCCGCAGGGGGGAAGGAAAATGCTACACATCGCACCGAGATCGTGAAACGTCTGCTGGACGCCGGAGCCGATGTGCACGCCAAAGATTCTGCGGGGAATGGAGTCAATTTACTATGCCGCTTGCGGCGGACTTAGAGCAGATTTTGACGAAGATTACATTCACCGCGTCAGTGGGAAAATCGAGGCGGACATCCTGCACATGGTGGAGCAGTTGATCAAGGCGGGAGCGGACGTACCCAAGGACATCCTCGCTGAGGAACTAAGACCGGAGATATCCCCCGCCAGACGGGAAAAGTTAGCCCTCATGCTGCTCGACGCCGGCGCCGACCCGCTAGCGAAAAGTAAACAGAACTGGCCGCCCACCGGATGGACCACCCTCATGATCAACGGTATTTGGGGCGGCAAGATTGCCAAGCGTCTGCTGGACGCCGGAGTGGATCCGACCGTGTGCGTAGAGGAAGAGGACTCCAAGGACTCCGCCATGAGCCTCGCGATGAAGGAAGGTGCGGTGGAGGTCGTGAAGTTGCTCAAGGAAAAGGGAATCGACCCCGGAGAACTCCGGGTCGTGGATCCGGAGAAAATCGAGCCGCTGCTGAAGCTCGGCGCCCGCATCCCCAAGGACATGACAGATCGTATCCTGTCCGACCTTAGCCAGGCAAGTCATAGCCAGTTTCCTGCCAAACTCTGCGAGGACTACGTTGACATCATCCAAATCCTCAAACAGCACGGTTTCAAACCGGAGCTCATGGCATGGACAAAAAAAGACCACAGTGACGAGTGGGGAATCGTGAAAGAAGACGCGTTTTTTCGTGCATTTTTCAAAACGGGGTCGAATCCACATCCGTCCCAAGAAAATGTAATTCATGGGAGGGAAGCATGATGATAGTAGGAGTTGGCGATTTTTGGGCAAATCCATAAAACTTTACGTGCTATTGAGCACTAAAACCTCTTCCGTCCCAGCCATGTCATACGGTTGGTTTAGCCACGAAAATAGGTTCTGCGTGCTCAGTAGTGATATTCGTAGGTAGTGAACCAATCCTCCCAGCGACCACCGATGCGAAGCGCGTCGCTTGAGCACTTTCACGAGTAAATAGGCAATCATGGCTACCCATATCTGTGATCTCACAGCCTGCTCGCATGTCCCTACGAAGCTCTTAATATTGAGGTGTTGCTTGAGTATTTTGAAAAAACTTTCGATATCCCAACGCCTGCGATACAGCTCGGCTACTTCCCCCGCACTCCATTCCATATTATTCGTTATCAATTCAATCACCTGAGTCCCATGTTTACCTGCCTCTTGTCCCTCTCGGCTTCCGACCGCATTCCGACTCACCTGTCGGTGGTTTGCTCGCTTCTTCTCCCCTCTTCCCCCTTCATTCCAACTTTTCCTCCCCTCCTTCTCCCCTGCCCCAACCACTACCCGCTGGGGGTCAAAAAAATTTAATTTTTCTTAAGAATCTCATTTCCTTCTCCAGCTCCCCGGCAGGTAGGTCTCGCCGACACAGGCTCACTCGCCTCATGCTCCTCATCGCATCAGGATGGCTCCGTCCTGAAAAACTTCCTCCTTTCCTCAGGGACACAGACACTCCCAATCTTTGCTCTCCACAATTTTGGACAAGTTTTGTTATCCTTTTTGGATATTTTATCTCCCATTCCTGACGATTTTTATCGTCCATCTGCTATTTTCCTTGCTTCGCTCGACGAGTCATGATAAATTGACATTACTCTCCACCCAAACGTCACAATGAACTCTTCTTCTATTCTCCCTTTTGATTTTCTGTCATTAACTCATTACAAGCGTTTTGTTGTTTTTATCCTGATGGGCGTTCTGATGCTCGCCGGGACAATGGGAGCGGAGGAAAAGGCTCCGCAGCAGGGGGTAGAGTTCCTCTTCCCGGCGGGCACGGGAAAGCAGGCAGGGGATGCCAATCTCAGCATGGAAGAGTCTTCCCTGCTCCAAAAACTCAAGGACATCGAGAAGGGCGACGAGGTGAATGCCGTGGACGAGCATGGGCAGACGGCGCTGATGCACGCCGCCGAGCAGGGTAACAAACTTGCCGTCTGCTGGCTCGTGGTGAAAGGCGCGGACGCCACAATGAAGAGTCAGCAAGGAAAAACAGCGGCAGAGTTAGCAAAAGACAAGAGCTTGCAGGCTTTTCTAAAAGCCTGCTGCGTGGATAAGCAACCGCTTTCAGCTGAGGAGGAAAAACAATTGCAAGAGGATCGCTCGACAGACCGTGGCGCATTTCTCGAATTGATTCGTCAATGTGGAGGAAAAGATTCACCAAAAAGTCTGAAATTGTTGACGCAACTGTTGAGATCGGGGTCTTCCCTCTCTCTCATGGAGGGAATCCAACGCCCTGCCCTCGATCCTCTCCTCGCGACCTTGCTTTCGAGACACGGGTACAGTCTCGTCACCGAAGGGCAACGTGCATGGGGGCATGGATGCGTCACTGTCGGCAGTAGCGGCGGACATGAAGTCGTTACCAACGTAAACAAAGGTGTTACATGGACTGAGTCTAATTTGAGGCCTGAACTAGCTCTCCTTCTGATGGCTTTGAACATCAAGCTCGGCAATGACGATGCACTCTCGCAAGCGGGGATTGCCATGCTGTTGGATGATGCTGACGCCTTGCGCAAGGTCGTGACGGAACACCCGGACCTAGTCCGAAATCGCTTGCAAGCAAGTCAAATCATTGCCGGTCTCGGCACGTCGGAAACACTGCAAGTTCTCATTGATGCTGGACTTGACCCAAAACTCACATGGGACGGATTGTATAAAGATTCGAAAGAGTGCTTCATTCAGGATATCCTCAATAGTGGACGCCGGAGCGCAGCAGGAATCCGCGCGCTGGCGGCTGCAGGAGCTCCCCTCCCGGTTCTCCACGAACAACCGAATCTTCTGACTGCTGACATGGAGGAGCATTCCTATACTTGTTCACACATGGAGGATCAAGCCTATGATCCGGAAGTAATCGATGCGCTGATCGAAGCAGGGGCGGATGTCAACGCCGTCGGTAGCGGGGAGAAATCCGGTCTCCCTCCCTTGGTTCTTGCTGCCACGAGATATGGTGAGCAAGCGGTGAGTCACCTGCTGAGCAAGGGAGCTCAGGTAAATACACGTTGGGTGGCTCCCGGAACACTCTATGATGGTCAAACCGCCCTGTATTCCGCCGTTGCTCAGGGAAATCTGAAAGTAGTACGTCTTCTTCTGCAAAAGGGAGCAGATACCAAGGCAACACCCAAGAATGGGTTAAGTATTCTCAAGCTGGCCGTAGGCTCAGGCAATTACCATATAGTCAAAATGCTTCTTAAACACGGAGTCCCCATGGAGGACGATGTGCTGCAGTGCCTTCCCACCAAGAAACTTACTCTTTTCCTGCTTAAACATGGAGCAAAACTCCCATCTTCAAACGTTGAAAACGGCTACACACCCCTGATGCACTTTGCATGGATGAGCAAAAACATCGCCAAACAGCTTCTCGACAATGGCGCCGACCCCAATGCTCTTGTAGAGAATAAAGGTCTCCTGGGAGATGGCGTTAAACTGTGTGCACTGGGTATCACGCTGCAGCACGGTCGCTCCGATATTGCAAAGTATCTGCAACAGCGAGGGGCGAAAATGGTCGGAGATCTCCTTCTCGCCAAGCCCAAGGATATGCGCGCAATGCTTGAGGCCGGCGCCAGTGTTCCCAAGGACTTATTCAAAAAATTAAAATTTGCTACCATACCATCCTCACCTACAGCTGGTCAGCCCCCGAAATTAACCCAGGAAGAACTTACAGAAGCTGCAAAAATCATGCGTGATGCGGGTGCGAAGCCAACCATGAACTGTATTTGGGGCGGTGCTGGGGATGCCGCAGGAATAGCTGCATGCCTGGCTGTCGGAGCGGATCCGAATGAGAAATATGAAAACAAACACAATGATAATTACATTTTTCTCAGTCTTATGACTCCTCCGGACCCGAAAATTACCAAGAGCTTCATCAAGGCCGGCGTCAATGTCAATTTACAGGATAAAGAAGGCAACACGGCCCTCATGCTCGTTTGCCAAAAGGGACAGGGGTATGACGGACATCAAGAGGTACTCTCACTCCTGCTGGACGCGGGAGCTGACCCAAACATCAAAAACAAGAACGGTAAGACCGCCTTGCAAATCGCTCAGGAGAAGAATTCCGACGAATTTGTGAAGCTCCTCAAGAAGCACGGTGCGAAGGAGTGAGGAGGTATGGGTTACGGACGCAGCGTGCTGAGCGGCACAACGAGCACGCCATCGTCGCGGCGGTAGGCGTAAGTTCCCACACCGATGAGGACCATCAGGAAGGAGGGAGCGGGAGCGTGCCGGGTGTCCACCTTGCCGGCAAACTTGAGGAGGGTGGCGGCCCCTTCATCCGCCTTGTACCCGCCCAATTTAATCTCCACGAGTCCGTACTGACCGTTCCGCAAGCATATCAGGGCATCCACCTCCAAACCATTCTTGTCCAGAAAATGATGCACCTCGCCCCGGAGAGCCTCCGCATACACGCGTAGATCGCGTATCGCCATGTTCTCGAAAAAGAGTCCCATGGATGCCGGATCCTGCATCAACTGCTCCGGCCCCGCACCGAGGGCTGCCAGCGCGATAGAGGGGTCCGTAAAATAGCGCGTGGGCGATTTCCGCATGGGGATGCGGGACCTCAGCAGCGGCGTCCAATTTTCCGCTTCTTCAATCACAAAGATTTTCCGCAGAGCCTCCACGTAATCTGCCACGGTCGCCACGGCCGGTGGATGGGGCTCTCCCGCGCCGAGGGTTGCCGCCATCCGGGCGAGAGCGGTCTGTGTCCCTATCGATCGCGCGTACGCCCGCAGCAAAGCCCTCACCCGATCCGGGCTACGCCGCACCCCATCCACACGCGACATATCTGTGTTCACCACCCCCTCGTAATAATTCAAGGCCGTATCCAATGCAGCGGAGGAGGATAAGCCAAGAGCTCCCGGCCATCCGCCACGCGATATCAGGTAAGCCAGTTCCTCCAGCCCCATCTCTCGCTTACCCTCCACTTCCCGTGCCCCGTCAAACAGTGCTGTCAACGACACCTCGCCCGACGATTCACCCGATTCAAAGAGCGACATCGGACGCATCTTCACGCGCGCAACGCGCCCCGTTCCCGAATGCTGCACCTGCGACATATCCGCCGGCACCGCAGACCCCGTGAGAATGAATTGACCGGGCTCCCCCCGTTGATCCACCTCAAACCTCACCGCATCCCATACGCTAGGCTCCTGCTGCCATTCATCCAGCAACATGGGGACTTCCCCCCGCAGTAGCCTGCGCGGCGCTGTATGCAGCAGGTCGCTGATATTCCCCCTCATGTCCGGGTTGTTGAAGTACAGCTCGCTCCGCGCTACTTGCGCCGCTGTCGTCGTCTTCCCGCACCACTTTGCGCCCTCCACCAACACCGCTCCACTCGACTCCAGCTTTCGCTTCAACATTTCATCCGCTACTCTCGCTCTGTATTCTCTTCTTCTCATTTGCTTCCCTTTATCATTCATTTTACGAATCTTACCTGCTATGTCAATCCATTTTTATCTATTTTGGACAATTTTTATTATGCGTTTTCGATAAAATTTATTGTTGATTTTGGACAAGATTTATTGTCGTTTTTGGACATTTTATGTTCTCTTCCCGGCGATTTTTTATTATTCACCTGTTATTTCTCTTGCCTCGCTTGGCGTGGTATGGTAGATTAACATTACTTCCCGTAGTCCACATCCCTATGAAATCCGTCGTTACCCCCCCCGTATTTGTTATTATCTTATTGTAAGCTGTTTACAACATGCTTACTCGTCGGCGTGCTGATGAGTCTGGGCATGGCGAGCGGGCAGGAAAAGGAACCGGCGGCTGTTCCGCAGCAGGGAGTGGAGCTCCTCTTCCCGGCAGGCACGGGGAAGCAGGCAAAGGGCGCCAAGCTCAGCAAGGAGCAGAAGAAGGTCGCCTCCCTGCTCCAAAAGCTCAAGGCGATCGAAGAAGGCGGCGACGTGAATGCCGTGGACAAGCTCGGGCAGACTGCCCTCATGCACGCCGCGGCGCAAAACAACCGTCTCGCCGTCTGCTGGCTTGTAGCAAAAGGCGCGGATGCCTCTATCAAGAGCAAGAAGGGAAAGGTGGCGGGGGATTTGCTGAACCAATACCGCGAGAGGCAAGGAGAAGAATTCGAATCAAATTGGAGCGGCGCCCTGCTCCACGCGTGTGAAGCGAAGCCGCTGACCTCGGAGGAAAAGCAGCGAATCGGAAGTCCGGACGCGGCAGCTATTGTCGCCGCATTCCACGGCTCAGGTTCCCCCGATGGCAAGAGCTTCCCCAAAGCGATTCAAATGCTGCAAAGCGTCGACTCACTGAAGAATGTGCCATTGAACATCACCGGGGACACAGGAGCGGTTTCATGCATGATAGCGTTGATGGTGCGAAAAGGAGTGAACCTGAAAACGGACGTGGCAGCCAACAGCCCTCTCTTGGATGGGAAAGTCGACGCCGATGGAAGAGACACGCTGCGGCTCGCCATCAGCCTAGGACTCGACCCCGAACCGCAGAAAATGGAACCGAAGAGTCTCATGCGCTACGCATTGCTGATGAATAATAACGAACTACTCAAGCAGTGCATCGAAAAGAATCCGGAGCTGGCAAATGATGAGCAATTGCTCGACTTCCCCTTTTCGGCAAAGACAGCATCCATGCTGCTCAAGATGGGCAAGCTCGACCTCACGAATCAAACGACTGTGGAGAAAGTGACCCATCAAACCCTGTATGCCGGGGACGCGGAGAAACTACGCATTTTGCTCAAAGCAGGGCTGAAGATTGACAAAAACAAAATGCTCCAGGAGGCAATAGATGATCGTGACTGCTCCGGAGTCATTCCGGCTCTTCTGGATGCCGGGGCTGACCCAAACATGACAAGCAACGGCGAACCCGTCCTCTTCCTCGCTGCACGTGAGAATCTGATGGTCGCCTGTGAGCAACTCCTCGATAAGGGGGCGCGGTTGACGGACGAAAAAGGACGCAGCCTCTTGCATGCCATAGCCCTCTCTCAATTTCGCGCGAAAGACAAAAGAGACATCGAGCTGTACGCGAAGCTCGTGAAACGCTGCATCGACGCCGGTATCGACGTGAACGCGCCTTATACAAACGACAAGCGAGTGAACCCCGAACCACCGCTGAACTACATCCTGGGGCTGAGAGACGTACAAATGGCCGACCCTGACAAGCTCATCCCGGAAGCAGGCAAAGAGGCGCTCACCGTCGTGCAGATGCTTTTGAAAGCAGGGGCAAAAGCGAGCGAAGACGCTCTGACGGCTCTTGACTGTGTGCATTACCCGGTTGGCGTCGCCGAAGAGTTGGCCCTCCTCCTGATCGACCACGGTGCGACCGCGAATGATGAGCGCACGCTGGTTCGCTGCGGAGGACTGGGCAAACGCATTGCCCGGCGCCTTCTGGACGCAGGACTCAAGGTGGAAGGAAAAGACTTCCCGCTCAACTCACTGCCCATGACTGCTGAAGCAGCTGAGGTATTCATTCAAGCCGGAGCCCGTGTACCGAAGGATATTTTCACCAAGATGGTAGGGTGGACCGATGGGACGGGCCGCCACAACGCCCCCGACGTGGAAGAACTGAAAAAACTCGTTCGCGTCTTTGCGGATGCCGGCGCCGACCTTCAACACGCCCTCATCCAAATCCAGAAATGTGAAAAAATGAGCTATCAGGGGCGCTACGCTCCCAAGGTGCTTCTCGAGAGTGGAGCAGACCCCAACGCAACCGATGAACAGGGCAACAGCGCACTCATGCTCTTTATCGCCGATCGCGGAGCTACTGCTACTGCAGAGGACGTCGCCTCCTTCCTCGATGCCGGAGCGGACGTGTCACACAAAAACAACACCGGCAAATCCATCTTGCAGCTTGCAAAAGAAAAGAAGCTGAGGGCTGACATCATCCAACTCCTCAAGGAGCACGGCGCGAAGGAGTGAGGAGGAGTCAGCCTTTCGTTCCCACGTAGCTGCTCAGCGTTTTCATGCTGCTCAACAGTCGAATGACAATCCGCGGAAAGCGGTTCTATTCTTGCGTGCTTGCTCATTTTCCGTTCGGTGCGTCCCTTCGGTGACTTTATTTTTGAGGCAATGCGGCTTTGCCCGCCAAAATGCGTCCACTCCGTATGCCACACTTGAAGCTTGACGAGTCAGGATGAATGGGGTTTCCTGTAAGGAAGTTTTTCGGACGTTTCTATGGCAAGACAACTCATCATCGCGGAGAAGCCGAGTGTGGCGTCAGATTTGGCGCGGGTGCTCGGGAAGAAGTATGGCAAATTCAAGAAAGACGAATCCGTCGGCGGTTTTTCGAACGAGAAGCTCATCATCACCTCAGCCGTTGGTCACTTGGTGGAGCAGAAAAAGCCGCAGACCGAAGATGGAAAAAGCCTGCCGTGGAAGATGGAATACCTGCCGGTGATGCCGGATGTGATGGAATTGGAACCCATCGGCAGGTCAGCGGATAAGTTAAAAAAAATACTCAAGGCGGCCCGCAGCAAAGAGGTCGAATCTCTGGTGAATGCATGCGATGCCGGGCGCGAAGGAGAGCTGATTTTCCGCAACATCATCCGTTTCGGAGGCATCAAGAAGCCGCTGTATCGTCTGTGGATGCAGAGCATGACAGACGACGCAATTTTAGAGGCATGGCAGCATCTCAAGCAGAATGAGGAGATGCTCCATTTGGCGGATGCCGCAGTATGCCGCTCGGAGTCCGACTGGTTGGTGGGGCTCAACAGCACACGGGCGCTCACCGTGCTGCAATCAGCCGCCGGAGGATTCCATGTGACGCCGACCGGACGTGTCCAGACGCCGACGCTGGCAATTTTGGCCGTGCGCCAGAAAGAAGCTCTGGCGTTTGTTCCGGAAACCTATTATGAAGTGCACGCAGAGTTTGCAGCACGAAAGGGCAGCTACACAGCCAAATGGATCAATCCCTCACTGAAGAAAGATGACAAGGCGCCTCAGCGCACACGGGAACGCATATGGAACGCCGAAGAGGCTGCTGCCATAGCGGCTCGGTGCAAGGGAAAGAAGGGAAAAGTGGAGGAGAAGAAGAAGCCGGTGAGCATGCCGGCGCCGCTGCTTTTTGACCTCACCTCTCTGCAGAAAGAGGCAAGCAATCGCTTCGGATTTTCGGCGAGTCGAACGCTTCAACTGGCGCAGGAGTGCTATGAAAAGCACAAAGTTTTGACGTACCCGCGCACCGATTCGAAGTTTCTCCCGAATGATTACATGAAAGTTGCGACGCGCACGGTGCAGGAGATAGCAAATCACCTGCCGGAGTACGCAGAGCATGCGAAAGGGATATTGGATGCGCATGGCATTCGCCCGAGCAAACGCGTATTCGACAGCTCTAAAGTGAGCGATCACTTTGCTATCATTCCAACCGGCAAGTTGGTGAACCTGAGCGGAGATGCGGCGCGCATCTTTCATCTGGTGGTACAGCGTTTTCTCGGAGTTTTTATGCCGAACGCAGAGTTTGAAGATACGGAGCGCATGACCGTCATTGCCACTCCGGCCGGGAAAGATTATTTTTACGCGCATGGGCGGGTGCTGCTCAGCGCGGGATGGCGTGCGCTGTATCATACTGAACGCAAGAAAAAAGATGACCTGTGTTGTCTCGATCCGGGGGAAGAAGTAAGAGCGACCGCAGTGGAAACGGTGGAAGACGCCACAAAACCGCCGGCGCCTTACACGGAAGCCACCTTGCTCACGGCAATGGAAAATGCCGGCAAGCTTGTGGAAGACGATGAACTGGCTTCTGCCATGAAGGAGCGAGGGCTGGGGACCCCTGCCACGCGCGCGGCGATTATTGAGGGTTTGCTGGCCCAGGAATATATCGCACGCGATGGCAAGGATCTGGTGGCCACGCGCCGTGGCATGGATCTCATCGATTTGCTCAGCAAGATCGGATTGAGCACGCTCTCCAGTCCGGAACTCACCGGCGAGTGGGAGTACCGCCTCAAGCAGATGGAAAACGGGAAGCTGAAGCGCAAGGATTTTATGCGCGATATACGCGCGTACACCGCCGAGATCGTCGGAGCCGTACGCGATTATATGAAAGGAGGAAAGCATGAAGATCTCGACGTGACGTGTCCCGCGTGCAAGAAAAAGGGATTGGAAAGTCGAGTGGATTCTGTGGTCTGCAAACATTGCGATTTTCACATGCGCCGCATTCACGCCGGACTGAGTTTGAATGATGAGCAGTTTGCGCAACTCATCAGCAAGGGCGAGTTGCCTGTAACAGACGGATTCCGTTCTCGCTTTGGGAAAAAGTTCCGCGCCGGCTTGCGGCTTGTACGTCCTGAGACATCGAAGGGCACTTGGAAGGTCGAATTTTATTTTGACAACGAAGAGGAAAATGTCACGCCTCCGACCGCTGCAGATCTGCAATCTCTCGGCAAAGTCAAGGTGTTGAATCGCGGTGAGTTGGAGCTTTTCGAGAATGAAAAGCAGTGGAGTATCCCGGAGTTTACTCGCACCGCCGATAAGAAAAAAGGCTTCAGCGCGTCGCGCGTGATTTTAGGTAAGCAGATTGAACAGGAAACTCTCAAACGCGTACTCGAGTGCGGCAAGAGCGAATTGATCTCGGGATTTGTCTCGCAACGAACTCACAAGGCTTTCGATGCCTTCCTGAAGCTGGATGAAGACCGCGGGGGCATAGGATTCGAGTTCCCGCCTCGCGAAAAAGCTCCGGACAAGGATCGAAAAAAGGGACGAACGCCCAAAGCGGAAGCTGCCATGGATTTGTCGAAAGCCGTGAATCATGGTCCCGTTGTTGTCAAGGGAAAAGGAGAACACCGTCTGCTGGAAACTCAGGAGGCTTGGTGCGTAGAAGGTGTCACGATCGGCAAAAATCGCAAACCTCTTCTTATTGCCAAAGAAATGTGCGGAGTGGCGCTGGATGCCAAACTGGTGAATGATCTGCTCAGCAAGGGCAAAACAGCGCTGATCAAAGACTTTGTGAGCCATAAGAGCGGAAGGAAATTTGAAGCCTACCTCGTGTTCAGTTTTTCTTCAGGACGCGTCACCTACGAATTTCCGCCGCGAAAATAGCCCATGGCTCACGCTGCGCACAGGCTCAACTTGATGCCGGACGCCTTCACCATCGGCATCATCCTGAGTATCCTGCTGGGCTTGTTCATCCCCTGCCGTGGAGGAATAGCCGCGGGGTTTGAATGGCTCACTCAGGCGGCAATCGTACTGCTATTCTTCCTGTACGGGGTAAAGTTATCGCGGCGTTCGGTGATGGAAGGCATACTGCATTGGCGATTGCAGAGTTTGACACTGCTCTCTACCTTTGTGCTGTTTCCGATCGTCGTGTGGCTGGGGCGTGGGGCATTGGAACCTCTGGCAGGCGCCTCGCTTTTTTCCGGGTTGCTGTACGTAGCATGCCTTCCTTCCACAGTACAGAGCAGCATCGCGTTCACATCAATAGCGGGCGGCAATGTGCCTGCGGCAGTGTGCTCAGCTTCGCTATCCAGTCTCTTCGGTGTGGCGCTCACGCCCCTGTTGGTGGGATTGCTCTTCTCAATGGACCACATTCAAGGCGCTCAAGCGGGAATGGACGCTGTCCTCACTATCAGCTGTCAGATACTCCTGCCCTTTGCCTTGGGGCAGTGGCTGCAACGCCCCTTGAAGTCCTGGGCCGATCAACACCGCTCGCTCATCGCCGCCAACGACCGTCTCACCATCTGGCTGGTGGTGTACACTTCCTTCTCCGCTGCGACAGCACAAGGCTATTGGGAGCGACTTTCATGGACGCAGTTGGGGGGACTTATCATTGCTTCCCTGATCCTGCTGAGCATCATCCAACTCATCATTTGGACCGTGTGTCGTATGCTGCACTTTGATCATGCGGACAGCATTGCCATCCTCTTCTGCGGATCCAAAAAAAGCCTGGCGGTGGGTGCGCCCATGATGTTGGCTATTTTTGGGAAACTGGACAACAATTTGCTACTGCCGCTCATGGTATTTCACCAAGTGCAGCTCATGGTGTGTTCGTATTTGGCTTCCCGCTGGCATCGTAGGCAGAACGAGAAATGAAGCGCCAAATGATCGCACGCAAAATCTCACTTTGCCGCACGACTGCTCCCGCATGACGATTACCCGAGCCGCCTTGGCTCTACGTGGTACACTTTGTCGCCATGACGCACCTTGTCCGAAAGGCGGATGAGCACGTTTGTCCCCTTGAGAGCGAGGGTAACCGATTGGGCGTGTCCCGACGCATCGTCGCAGCGCATGTCGGTGACGGTGTGGCGAACAAATCCGGTGGTGGGTCCGGTAATTTCAATAGCGCTGCCGATTTGCAAATCATCGGCATTCAGGAAAATCTCCGCCACCCCTGCACGGGGATAAAACTTGCGCACTGTACCCAAGAAACGGCGCTGTTCGGTCGCCTGACTCCCGGGCGCGCCGCTCCATACCGCCCAATCCTCCGCCAAATAATAGCCTCCGTGCCAGAAGGAGCGATTAAACACACCGCGAAGCCGCTCTTCCCACACCTGAACCTGTCGCTCATTCCACGCCCCCCGTGCCCATGCCTGCGCAGCCTCGCGGTACACGGAGGTGACAACGCTCACGTACGCTGCAGAGCGCCCTCGCCCTTCCAGTTTCAACACGGAGGCCCCGGCCTCCAGAAGCTGATCGAGTACGCGAATTGTACAGAGATCCGCAGGAGACATGATGTACTGATTGTCCACATCCAACTCAAAACCGGTCTCGATATCCACGGCGCGGTAACGACGGCGGCATAGCTGGTAGCAATCTCCACGGTTAGCGCTGTGGTTATGCGCTGCAAGACTCATGCCGCACTTGCCGGAGATGGCGATGCAAAGAGCCCCGTGCGCAAAAAGCTCAATGCGCAGAGGCTTCCCGCTCGGACCGCAAATCGGCTCGCTTTGCACAGCTTGCACCATTCTGCGTATGCGACTCAACGACAACTCTCGTGCCGGCACCACCACATCGGCGTACTCTGCATAAGCTCTCAACGCCTCAATGTTGCTCACATTCGCCTGCACGGAAATATGCACCTCCATGCCGATGCTGCGTGCAAATCGAATGACTGACATGTCCGCCGCTATGACCGCATCCACGCCTGCCGCTTTCGCCGCTCGCAACAGCTCCTGCATCCCGTTCAGTTCCTCATCATACACCACCACGTTGCAAGTAAGATAAGCTCGTGCACCACAGCTATGGCACAAGCGCGCTACCTTTCGAAGGTCATGTACCGTAAAATTCGAAGCAGCGCGAGCGCGCATATTGAGCTCGCCCACGCCGAAGTACACGCTGTCAGCCCCCGCACGCAGGGCCGCCGCCAAACTCTCGAAAGAACCTGCCGGCGCCATGATTTCCACGGGCTGCGGTTCAAGATTATTTACTCTCTTCTTCACGACGCAGCAGTAATCGAAATTCCTTCTCCGGGCGACCATGCCGGAGGTTGATGTCACTGAGCATTTCTCGTGCGTTTTCGGGAAGCATTTCCCAAATGTCCGGCTCCACAATCATGCTATCCCTATCCACAAAGCGCACATTGACCTGCACGCTCCGGTCACGGCGTTTCAAAAGCGCTCGGTACGGAGAGTTCTCGGTCTGCAGCCACTCGTAGCGCAGTGTGCCGTGCCCCATACCGCGCCACTTTGCCGCGACCGGCAAGACCTCGACCCGCACGCGCATACTCTGCTCGCGCCACTCCCCGAGAACCAATTCCCTCGGATCCTCTTTCGGCCAAAGCAACACACACACGCCGACTGTCAGCGCGCTTACAACTGAAGCAATCAACCACCAACGCACAATCGAACGCATACGCCTGTCAGTCGGGGTTCACTAAAATGCGGCAAGTCAGGGACGCTCGTCCTCGGGACGATGAGCAGCGGCCTCAATGAGGAAGAGTTCTGCTACGCGAAAAGCGCGCCGAGCAGTTTCTGCAGCAGTGGAATCGTCCATAAGCGCCAGCCCCTCTTCTGTCACCTCTCCCTTAAAAATTTTCCACGCGTGTGCGGCCAATTTCTCCGCATCCACCATCGGGTGCAATGGAGCAAGCTGCTCGGAGGATGCAGCATCATCCTTACGGCGGCGGTTGTGGGAGCGTCTGCGCGTCTTGCCCGGCGGTTCGTGTCCGCCCACGGTTTCAGGTGCGGGGTAAGCGGGAAGAGCATCCACCGCTGCCTTGACTTTGCCGGTGCGTGTTTTTGGGGATTGTTTCGCCGGAGTCTGTTGCGGAGCGTTTGCGCCGTTCTTACTCTTCGGCGCCGGGGATCCCTGCACCTCCGGTCGGGGTGTCTTATTCGTTTTGCGATTCATAGTGTGTATCTATACTGCGCCGTAACTGGAAGGACCAGGATGCCTTGTGTGTTGAACCGTCCGTACTCTTCCAGCTCACAATGACAGTGACCGGCTGTTGGTAAAAGCGCAATGGCGGACTCCACTGCACCGTGCCGGAGGATGACTCAATCTTGGACGGCACGCGACCGTACCCGCTCACCACCATCTGCACGCTCGACAGGTCGATGTTCGGCACCGCTCCCATCTGCGCGGAAATAACAGACAGATCTTCGCTCGCCTCGGCATTCGGCGCCGGGTACACCGGAAAAGGCGGAGGGGGAGAATTGCGCCGCGCCTTGACCGTCCGCTGCAAGTCTCCCTTGTGCAGAGAAAAATCCACCGCACGTTGGAAAATGGAGTCATCCGTTCCGAAGATCATGTAGCGGTGCACTTGCAACACGTCCTCATGAACCCCTACCTTCCCCGCTACCACGGTAAAGGCGGCTACATAGCCATAACGCGGCAGTTGATTCACCATCTCCGGTGTCACGTACCCGCCCGGGTAACAGTACACATTGATTGGACCGAACAGTTCTCCCAACTTCCTGAAGGAATCTCCCATTTCTACGTCCATCAACGCTGAAAAGGCTTGCTCTCCGAGCTCACGCTCCGTTTTCCATCTGCTCGGGTAGTAGTGGCTTGTGGAATGGCTCCCGACAGTCGCGCCGTTCTGCTGCATTTCGCGGATCATCGCCGGGGTCATGCTGTCTCCCCGCCCGGTCAAATACTTGGTGTAGAGAAACAGCGTGAAGGGATAGCCGTATTCTTTCAGGATAGGGTAGGCATCCGTGTACACGCTGCGCCAACCGTCATCCAATGTAATGAGCACGCATTTCGCCGGCAGTCGCAAATTGCCCAGCCGCCAGTCCAAAAACTCTTTCATGCTGATCACCCTTAACCCCGTTTTGCGAATATGCTCCATCTGGCGGCGAAACTCCGAAGTGCGCATGAGCATCTCCGTTACAGGCTTTGTATCACTGAAGTTGTGGTACCCCAGAACCGCCACTCTTGTCTTTTCACGAGGAACCGGTTGTGTATTGTCGTTCTCCGGTAAGTCCTGAACGGCGGCGCCGGTTGCCGACAGCTCCGCAGATACGCTATCTGCCACAGGATCCGGATTCATGGGAGGAGGCTCAAAATATTGCCCCCATGCGCTCCCAATCATCGCAATCCCTATCATGTTCAGCAATCGCCTCATTGGTCCATATCTGCCCATAAGACTAGCATATCGGCTTCTCTTGGCAAGCCTTTTTTCTTGCAGTGGCACGCGGCATGGCGTAGAATGATCCCATGCGTAAGAAACTTCTCTTTCTCGCTGCGGTTATCCTTCCGTGGGCTTTCTCTGCGTGCACGACCTGCTACAACGAGCGCTTTTGCCAGGAACTCGTGGGATTGGGCAGCGCTCAAGTGGTCTCCATACTCGGCGCACCGACTCACATCTACGAACAAGGCTCCACGAAAGTGATGGAATGGGCGTACAATGGCACCTACATGACGAATTATGTTGTGCCCGGCCGTGCCGATTCCTGGGTTGATTCGCGCGGCGGCGTCCACTCCACCTTTGTGCCGCCCTACGAACACGTGAGCGCCATACCCCAGGTCGCCGTCCTGCGCCTTACGTTCGAGAAAGACCATGTGGTCGCCTATACCTCCCAATTCAACGGTTCGGGCATGTGCAATCACTTTGTACCCGCCAACTACATCCAACGCTACAAGATGGAGGATAACGCGAGGCGTCGCGAATAATTTTCACCTTCCCTGCAACTTGTGATTCGCGCCATGAAAAAAGCTCTGATAAGCTGTCTGCTGGCAAGCGTTGCCGCTGCCGCGCCCTTGCCGGATTATCCCATTGTGTACGACTCCGCCGTGGGCGGTCCGGTACAAAACCCGGCCTATGCCGCGCCGAAACGCACGGCCCCTTCCGCTGCCGAGTCCCCTGCTTATGCAGGTCCGAAGCATCAACCCTCCGTGCAACGCTACCCTCGCTACATGGATTCTGCCAACTACGAATTCAATCTGTCCGTGAACTACGGCTTCAAAGCCTGTCCGGACAATTCTTACGCATGCGACATGCTCGGCTTCGAGTTGGAAGGCGCCTACTATCTCACCGACCGCCAGGCTGTCACACTCTCCATCGGCTTTGCCGGGGGCGGCGATGACGAAAACTTCTGGGTAACCCCTCCGCCGGGCGAAGGAGGTCCGTATCCATGGACGGACAGCTATGACCGTTCTTCTGTCACGCTGGCTCTGGGCTACCGATTTTCACAGCGTTTGAGCCGCTTTTGCGAGTTGCAGCTGGGCGCTAAATGCGGTCTGGATGTGCAAAGCATCGAGACGGAATTCGGCTATGGCTGGAGCGATCCCTATTATGATAACCCGTGGGACTGCGGCAAAAGAGACACCGCTGTCGGCATGATCTACGCCGGTTACGTAAATCTCTGCTTCCCCATCTCCCGCAACGCCATGCTCTTCGTGGGGTACCAGTACCGAGGCTCCACCGCTAGGCCTGATGCTAAATATGGCTACCCCTATGACATGAAGTTTAAGACCGGCACCATGCGCTGGCACGAAGTGCGCATGGGTGCAACCTTCACTTTCTGACGCCCCTCCCGACGTCGCCGCGCGCACTTTTACAGTCCGATGTCACTGACCAACGTAAACTGCGCGTCTCTTATCCCTTAACCACACTGCTTATGAAATTGCATTTCACCAAGATGACCGGCGCGGGTAACGACTTTGTGATGGTCGATAACCGCGATCTCTCTCTTTCTCCCCTGCTTACCAAGGAGGCAATTGCCCATCTTTGCGATCGCCGCTTCGGCATCGGAGGGGATGGTCTCATTGCCGTAGAACCGGCTGCCGCCGGAGGCGAAGTGCGCATGCGCTACTACAACTCCGATGGCGGCGAGGCCGAAATGTGCGGCAACGGCGCACGCTGCTTCACCGCTTTTGTGCACCAACTTACCGACTCATCCTCTCCCGACTTGCGCTTTGAAACCCTCGCCGGCATCATCCACGGTCACGTGCATGCCGATGGCTCCATCACCATTCAGCTCACCGATCCCAAAGACATGAAGCTGCATGCCATCCCGTCCTCGGAAATCCTGCCGACTCCCGTCCATTTCGTGAACACCGGCGTGCCCCATGCTGTGGCTTTCTTAGACAACGTGGAGGACATCGACATCATGAAGCTCGGCGCACACCTGCGCTACCACGAAGCCTTCGCTCCCGCCGGAGCTAATGCCAACTTTGCCCGCGTACTTGCACCTCAGCACCTCAAATTGCGCACCTACGAGCGCGGTGTGGAGGCCGAGACCCTCGCCTGCGGCACCGGCATGACCGCCACTGCCCTGTTGCATGCCGAGCTTACCGGAGTCTCCTCCCCCATTCAGTTGGATGTCGCGGGTGGTTGCACTCTCTCCGTGGAATTTGAAAAAATGGCAGACGGCTCCTACCGCCACATCACGCTTACCGGCCCGGCGGTGGTAGTGTTCGAGGGTGTAATCTCCCTGCCGGATTAAGCAATGAAATCACCGGTTCCTTGCGGTCGTTCCATTGTACTCATCGGTCTGATGGGCTGCGGTAAGTCCACCGTTGGTCGTGAGCTGAGCCGTGCCACCGGACTGCCCTTTCTGGATACCGATTTGCTCATTGAAGAGCAAGTGGGCATGGAAATTCCACGCATTTTCGCCGAACGAGGCGAATCCCATTTCCGAGCGCTTGAAACGACTCTGCTCTCCTATCTGCGCGATCATCCTTCTCCCCGCTCTTCCGGCATCATTGCTACCGGCGGAGGCATTGTTCTGCACCCGAAGAATCGCTCCATCTTGCGTCTCCTCGGCCTCGTCGTCTGGCTGGACGTTGACTTGCCCAACCTCCTCGCCCGCACTGTCCGCGCTCAAAATCGTCCTCTCCTGTGCAACACCGATCGCGAAGCTAAACTCCGTGAACTCATTGCCACCCGCAATCCTCTTTATGAGCAAACAGCCCACGTCCGCATCAATTCTTCCGAGCTGAAAGCCTCCCAAGTCGCGGACATCATCCTGCAACACGCCAAAAACTTCTTCGCGTAAAGCCCCGGTCGCAAGCCCATTTACCCCCCCCAACAAAAGCGGATGGGGTGGGATTCGAACCCACGGAAGGTTCCCCTTCGGCGGTTTTCAAGACCGCTGCATTCAACCGCTCTGCCACCCATCCATCACTCGGCGCAAAAGCACGGCGGTATTGTAGCGAATTGCTCTCTGTGGCTCAAGTCTAATTTTTGACCCGGCGAAAATTAGACAATCGCATGGTCCGATGTGATTGCTCTGACATGTTTTGGACTTGCGGAAATTCCCTCCTCAAGCTATAAGGAAAGGCGATGAATTTACCCAACAGCATCACCTTGACGCGCTTGGTCATGGTTCTCATCTTCACCGTAACTCTTGCTGTGGGAGATACGGCGTCCTCTGCCGCTGCCGAATCCGCTCCGCTCACCACATGGTTTGCGCCTCTGTCGCTGCCCGCCTGCATTGCCCTTTGGGTTTTCATCACAGGAGCCATTAGCGATTTTCTCGACGGGCATCTTGCCCGCAAATACGGTCTTGTCACCAATCTGGGCAAGCTGCTCGATCCGCTGGCGGATAAAATTCTTGTGTGCGCCGCTTTCGTGTACTTGAGTTCTGTGGACATGTGCCCATTTTGGGTGACGATTCTCATCCTGTTCCGAGAGTTTTTAGTAACGGGCCTGCGCCAACTCGCCGCGCTGAAGGGCGAGGCTATGGCGGCGGACCTCACCGGCAAGTGGAAAACCGGGTTGCAACTCGGCTTCTGCATCGCTTGCCTCTTTCACTTGGCGTACGGAGGCAACGCCCCGCAACCGCTGCGTTTTCTCTCCATCGGAGATGGGGGCGTGTGGTGCCGCGCTTTTTTTCTGTGGGGCAGCGTGCTGCTCACAGCATGGAGCGGATTGCATTATCTGGTGCGTGGACGCAAACTGCTGCACGGCTGATTTTCTTCAATCCCGTTCATGGAGACCCGGTCCGACAAACCCACGGATGAATGCGTAGAACGTTTCATCCGCTATATGAGGGCGGAGCGCAACGCTTCGCCCCTCACCATGGACTCCTACCGCCGCTCCCTCTCCCAATTTCGGGAATGGATGGGAGAGCGATTCTCCTCTTGGCAAACCTGCACGCCGCAGAGCTTTCGGAGCTGGCTCTACCTCGCCATGGAGCAGCAGCTCCAATCCTCCACAATCCGTCTGCGTTTCGCCGCGTTGCGCTCATTCTACAATTACCTGGTGCGCTATGGCGAAACATCGGTCAATCCTCTCGACGAAGTCGCCCTGCCCCGGGCGCGCCACCCTCTGCCCGTCCACCTCAATCTCAAGCAAATGGAAGAGCTGCTCGGCATGCCTTTCCTCGCCCCTTTGGACAAAAAGAGTCCGCCCTGGCTGCCCTATCGCGATGCTGCCATTCTCGAACTTTTCTACTCCTGCGGCATGCGCCTCAGCGAGCTTGTGAGCCTGAATGCAAACGCTCTGCCGGACGGCGAGGACTGCCTGCGCGTAGTCGGCAAAGGCCGCAAAGTGCGGATCATCCCCGTGGGCGACTACGCTCGCGAGGCTCTGCGCAAATACCGGGAAATGGCCGGCATCAGCGGGGTCATGCCCCTCTTTATCAGTCGCCTCGGAAAGCGACTCACGGGACGCAGCATTCAGCTCATGCTCGATAAGTACCTGCGTCTCTCAAACATCCCCTTTCATATCTCCCCGCACAAACTTCGCCACACCTTTGCCACCCACATGCTGGATGCCGGCGCCGACCTCCGCGCCGTGCAGGAACTTCTCGGGCATGCTTCTCTCTCCACCACACAAATCTACACGCATGTCACGAAAACGCGCATGAAAGAGGTGTACACCGAGGCCCACCCGCGCGCTCGTGCCAACGCGCAGAGGCGTCCGCGCCGTGCAGATACTCCCTGATTCCCTGAACAGGGAAACGCAGAGAATTATTCCGGAAGCGCGCTAAATCACGGCGTGCCTTTTCCGCACTGCCGAAGAGCTGTTCAGGACTCAGTCTCTGGTTCAACGGCACGTCCAGCTTCTGCTGCAGCACAAAAAGCAAACAGAGCAGTGAAGGCACGCGCTGCGACGGGCTTTCATACAACTTGCGTCCCAATTCCCACGCTTCCCGCTCGCGTCCGCGAATGCGGCACAGGTTGTAAAACTCCTGGCGCCGGTAGAGACCGGAGGCCCCAAGCTGCACAGCTCGGTGATATGCTGCTGCCGCTTGCGCAAACGAGGGAAATCGATTGAGATCAGCATACGTATCTCCCAAGCTGATGTAGAGCAAGGCGGAGTCCGGATGATGCGCTAGGCCGTCCTCCAAAAACTTAAGGCCACGATCAAAGTACGATTTGGAGAGCACAACCCGCTCGCGATCATCGAGCTGCTCATTGTTGATGGCGTACGCTGCCGCATTGATGGCCATATCGCGTGCAGCATTGATCCAATAATTCGGACGACTCGGATTGAGAGTAGTCACCATCTGCCAGCGCCTCTCCGCCAACGGCCAATCTCGCTTGGCCCACGCCGTTGTGGCATCCAGCACCATCACCTCGGCTGCCAAACTGCGCAGCCCGCCGAGCAAGAAGAAGGAAAGCTGCTCACCGAGCGCATCCCGCCCCAATAATACAGGGCGATGCTCCGGTTGCAGGTGAGCTTTCTTTTCCGCCTCCGTCAAGCTCCTGTCAAGCGGCTGCCACAACGCCCCACCGGCAGCCAGGATAAACAGGCACATGATGAACCGCAGCATCGCCTTTCCTGGTAATAGCATGCGCATCGTCCTGTGCTATCAATCCATCCCCAAACGCTCTCGAATATCGCGACAAAGCTCTTCCCACAAAGGAACCGGCGCATTCACTTCCTTTGCTCGCCTGAGGGGCTCTCCCCATATCGCTTCATACTCCACCGGACGTCCCAAATTGTAATCTACCGCGCTGCTCGGCACAAATGGACCCATGTGCGCCGTGCGATACATCTGCTTGTCTGCAATCCCCTCCGGTGTCGGATAACCCCGCATCTTCGCCGTCAGGCACACCTCATCAATGATGCCCCTCGCGCGCTCTTGTTGACCGGGCATCGCAAAAAGCTCCACCACGTTTATGCCGCCGTGCGCCAGGCAGAGACCATTGAAGGGGATATTCCATGTAAGTTTGCTCCAGAGCACTTGCTCCGTGAACTTGAAGGCCGATGTGCGTATCTTCGCGCGAGAGAAGAGCTCCGCTAACTCCTGCGCCCCGCGCAGTCCTTCCTCCGTGGGCGTCAGCGGCGCAAATTGAATGTCTCCCCCCTCCAAGTGCGTAATGCATCCCGGCTCCTTCACCATGCAGCACACAAAGCAAAGCCCCATGTACACACAATTCTCGGGAGCCACGCGACCGATGAGTTCCACATTGCCCATGCCGTTCTGGAGAGTCAGAACCCGAGTACCCTCGTGCAACAGCGGCGGCAGAGCAGCGGGAAACAGGTCATTGCAGCAGGTCTTCCATGCTACCACCACCAAATCTGCAGGTCCGCATTCCGCCGGTTTACGCACAGCATGCACCCGTGGCAGCCGCACATCCCCATCCACCGATGTGATGCTCAACCCGCGCTCCTTGACCGTCTCGCACGCAGAGCGCATGATAAAACACACCTCGTGACCGGCTTCAGCCAGACGCGCACCGTAGTAGCTTCCAATCGCCCCCGCTCCCAATATCGCAATTCGCATGCGCCTACATTACCACGTCACGCCTCCGTTAGCAACGCAAAAGAAGCTCCCCGAGCCGATTCGGACGGCGCTTTGGCAACTCATTGCATCCGGGCGGCTTCCCTGTTCTTCGCGCACGATTTCTTTTATTTCTCCGGAAAATGCGAAAAAAATGACTTTTTTTGCTTGCAACCTCCACACGAATATGCTAAATGTCCTGTTACCATGAAGCGCATTCTTCTCTCAGTTCTGCTTTTGGCGATGGGCGGCGCCGTCTATGGCGATATTCAGGCGCCCCCTGCCTCTGAGTACACAGCAACCCGTAAGCTCGGTCGCGCCGTTGGCAATATCGTCTGGGGCATTGAAGAGATACCCGTCACCGTGCTGCGTTGGCAGGATCGCGAGGGCGACTACGCAGGCTACTCCGCAGGTGTCGTGGAGGGCTTCTCTCGCACATTCACGCGCATAGGCTACGGTTTCTACGAGCTTGTGACCTTCTGGGCCCCCACCTACAAGTGCACTTACCGTCCTCCTTATCAGGGGAGCTGCGGTCGCAGCGGACTTAAGGAATACAACACTTGGTCCGGTTTTTCTGAGTTCCCGGAGGAGCTCGGCTTCCAGAGCAAGTACCACTACTCTCGCCGCAGCATTGATTGATCGGGAGCTTCCCAGCTCTGTTGCTCATTCCCCGCAGGTTTTCTCTGCGGGGATTTTTTTTGCTCATCGGCAATAAAAAACCGGCAAGTGAGAGTCAAGGCGCACGAACTTCATGGATCGTCTGTTGATTTGCGTGAACCTCATTGCCCACTCACCCCCGGGCAAGGCCGCTTTTGTTCAAGCTCTCTTGCAACTGTCGGACCTCCCGTAAATCGAAAACAGGCTGCGGCATTTTTCAAAGGCGTTTACTGTGGCTTGACCTGGACGCACCCATGCTGTAGAATGCTTGCATGTCATTGTTTGTTGTTATCGCCATCGCTCTCTTTTTCTTTCTGTCCGGATGCATCAAGTGCGGCATCTTCATTGCCCAAACTCCTGCGCTCGAACTGCCGTCCTACTTGGATGGACTCCTTGTCTGTGCCTGGCCGCTGGCTGTGGCAGCTGTGCTCCTCGTATTGATAGACATCCGTTTGGACCGCCGTCATGTTGCAACGCCTGCGGAAGAAGACATCCTCGAAGCCCCGCTTGAACGTGGAACAGCTCCTCAGTCGGCAGACGCCCATAAAGAACAAAAGGCTTCCTACTTCCGCCTTGACGGACAGGATTTACCGCCGTCGCGTCCTTTCCGGTCCGATCCGCAACCAGAAGAACAAAAAAGCGAAACTTCTTCCCCCTTCGCCACACCCCCGCCCTTCCAAAAGACCGTTCCGCAGTCACAGAGTTCCGCCGAGTCCGATCATCAGCCGAAATCTCCGGAACCATCCCCTGAAAAACAAGAGCAAGCAGAGGGGCTTAACTTCTTCAAACTCTGAGGGACATCTCTGTCTTCACCATGCACGACCTCTCATCCACCGGGCGGCTTGCCCTTGCTAAGCTGATGGCCGAGCATACGCTGACAGATGTGCCGCCGCACACTTTGCAGCTTGTGGCGGAGGGAGCCTCCGGTCGCTGTATCATGCGTTGCGCGCTGCCCGCCTGTTCGGGAATCATCGGCATCTACTGGACCCGCGAACGTCCGGACAACGCTTCCTTTCTTCCGGCGGCTCTCGGACTGCGCGCCGCCGGAGTACGGGTCCCGGAGATATACGCATCACGTGAGTACGACGACGGCAGCGGCGCGTGCCTGGCGGAGGATCTCGGGGAGCGGAGTCTGCTCAGTCTGCGCAACGCCTCACGAGAAGAACGCATGGATGCTTACCGATCAGCTCTGCGCACCATGCAAAGTTTCCACAACGTATCCCCCACTTGGGAACTTCAACCTCCTTTTGATACAGAACTTTACTCATGGGAGCAAAGGTACTTCGCTGAACATTTGCTGGGACATCACCTGCATCACTCTGCCGCAACCTCTTTTCACACTCTCCCGGCATGCCGACAAATCGCCGATTTTCTCTCCGAACAGCCTCGCTTCCCTATCCACCGGGACTTTCAAAGTCAGAATGTCATCATCCACAACGGAGAGGCTTTTTGCATTGATTTTCAAGGAATGCGTCTCGGCTTGCCGGAGTATGACGTCGCTTCCCTGCTGTACGACCCCTACGTTGACCTGGCGCAAGACGAGCGCGAGAAGTTGCTCCACGCCCTCTCCGAACTTCCCGGACCTCCCACCCATCCGCTCCTGTTGCAGGCCTGCGCGCTACAACGACTCATGCAAGCATTGGGGGCCTTTGCCAATATCGGCTACAACCTCCACCGCTCGTGGTACCTGCAGCTCATTCCCTCCGGTCTGCGCATCTTGCGCGACCTCTGCGCAAGCGTGCCCGCTCGTTCACCGGCTCACCCCCTCGCAGCATGCATCGCATCCGTCATCTCGTAGTTCTTCTTTTCTGGCTCGTCGTGCTGGTCGGCACAGCCTGCCTCACCATACCCGGACTACACCGGGCGGATACCGCTCTGTACCGCGCCTGCGCCGAACAGCCCGGCAGACCTCTGCGCCTCCTGTTCCCCGGACAGGATCCACGCACTTCCAAAACGCTCACCCCACGCCGCATGCCGGAATACGCCAAGGTCTATTGCACGGTGTGGGATTCGGATTTGGACACCTCTCCCGTGCCGAATCCCAAATTGCAGGAGCTGGCCACGATTCTCAACTGCCTGGCCACCTGCCATGGCGTCCGTCATGTCGCCCTTTCCACGCCGCTTGTATGGGATGATGAGGAGAACGAAACCGTACACCGCATGCTGGAATACTCGCTCTCGTCAGTTCAGTTCTTCTGCATCGGTTTGCAAGCCCGTAACGCAGCCCAGGCCCAGGCGATCCCTCAAGTTCTCCGCGATTCCATCATCCCCTCCGAATGTCTGCGCGGAGATCCATCCGGCATCCCCACGGCCAATATGGTGTACCCCTACCACTTGCCCCACCCCACGGATCACGTGGTCACACTCACGCCTGACTTCGTAGAAGATGAATTGCTGAGTCGCGAAGACGCTCAGCAACGCAGACTGTCACTCCCCCTGCTTACCAGCTGGAACGGGGCAGTACTGCCCACGCTGCCGTTGCGCGTGGCGCTGCGATGTCTGGGGCTCAGACCGTCGGATCTGCAAGTCCACTTCGGGCATTCTCTGCGCCTCGGCGAACGCATCATACCTCTTGATTCCCACGGTCGCACCCCGCTGGGCGCTGCAAACGCCACTATGCTCCCATTGAACGAAGCCCTGCGCTCCCCCGACAATCCCCCGACCACTGACAAAAAAGCGGACGCAGCTGTGGTGTTCCGCCCCTCGCCCTCCAATCCGCCAACCGAACGCGGCGAGCTGATTGCCGCCACAATTTCTTGTCTCCTGGCTCAAGAACACACGACATACCTTCCCTGTACGACCCCTGAGCAAGCGCATTTTTTGCGTCTCACTCCGCTGCAAGCCACGACGGCAGGACGCGTTATTCTGGGAATCCTCGCTCTTCTCGCGTTGCAATTTTTACCCGCCATGACCGGTTTGGCGCGGCTCACGCTCATGATCGCCGGACTGGCAGGCATCTGGCTGCTCGCCTGGCTCTCGTACCGTTTGGATTTATGGATGAGCATCTGCACATGGTTCCTCTGCTGGTTGGAACTCTTCGCAGCTCTCTGCGCCCTTGCCCCGCGCCGCTTTTCTCCTTCTCCCACCCTCTGGGATTAATCTCTCAATGCCGCGATTAAGCACGAAGTAATCGACGTGCGAGGTTTACCAATTCCCGTTTGCCTCCTGTTCAAATGCGTTTGCCCTGAGCAGTAATGCTAATCGCTTGCATCAGTTACAGTGACATGATACACTGGAAATATGCAAAAAAGGGAGGCGCAAAAACCATCGACGTGGGTCATGGCAATTTACACGCTCGGCGCATTGACTGCCGCGTTTTGCGTACTGTCAGCAATAACAAGCTTGCTCGTGGCGCCTGAGGTAAAGCAAGAACGACAGGAAGCGGTGAGTGCGGAATGGATAGAGCAGCATCGGCATGTGCCGTGCGGATCGCTGCAAATTGACCGGTGCGTGGCTGGCGACAACGATGCGCATATTTGGCTGAAGGAAACGCCCTCAGGGCAATTCTACAGCGACTTGAAAGCTGCCGGATGGCAACAATTCCACGGTATCGATACTATGTTCAACCTTGTAAAGAATCGCCAAGAGTGGAAACTTTTTTATTACGAGAAAGATCATATGCTCTCGGTGTATTTGAGTGGGCGAGTCGTGGGACCGGATCGCATGGAAAAATTGCATGTGCCGCTCCGGATGCTGCCTGGCGCGCTGTGCATTGAAAGTCGCAGTAGTAGGGATAAGAATTATGAATTCTTCCATATACAGCTGAACACTGCGCCGGGAAAGGATTTTTTTGAAGCTCTGCAAGCCGCCGGGTGGCAACAAAAGGGAGGACACATTTACGAACGGGTCGAAGGAAGCAAGCTCCTGATGCTGTGTTACACTGACTTGGATCATGAGATTGTCATCGTACCCATCGGCCGTGTGGTAAGTGCTCAGGACGTGGAAAAAGATCTGCATATCCCCTTCGAAAAATTGCAGGTGGAGCTATGCTTGCGCCATGGTGGGGGCGATGATACCGAAAATCTTATCCTGCGGCTGAAGACGGCGCCCACGGAGGATTTTTATTGCGCTCTGGAGGCGGCAGGATGGCGGCGTCTCGGAAAGGACGCGTTGTTTGTATATGGCTCAGGGAATAAGATGGCTGTGCTTTTAGGCGACAAACAGAACACTGAGCTGTACGTCGTGGGCAGACTCCACGAAATCAACGGGGAGCAGGTGGAGGAGAGGTACAACGTCCCCGCGTCCTCACTGGACGTTTCGAGCTCTTGCGAGTGTCCGCAAAAAGACATCTTGCTGCTCTGTTTGACAAAGAAGCCAACCGAGCGATTTGAACGTGACTTGTTGGACGCCGGTTGGAAAAAGCAGGGAGAATCCTATACCTACACCGCGCCCGAGACCGACTCAAAGTACCTCCTTGATTTTGATGAGAGGAACGGCATCCTCTACGTCCACCCCTCACTCCAATCTGCCGATGACGATGAAGAGGATGACGCAGAGGAGCGCTGAGCAACGTCATTCCCCCAACACCGATGCCAGGGCAGATGCCACGGCGCTGAAAGCGGCGGCCACCTGTGATTTTCCCGGGTCTTGCAGGGCGATGGGCTTCCCTGCATCTCCGGCAGCGCGCGTGTCAATGTCCAACGGTATCTTGCCAAGCAGCGGCACGCCGAGCTTTTGCGCTTCCGCCTCCCCGCCTCCTTCACCGAAGATGTGGTACACCAGTTCATCGCTGGGGCAGACGAAGTAGCTCATGTTCTCGATAATGCCGAGGATGGGCGTGTTCACCCGGTTGAAGAGTCCAACGGCTTTGCGTGCATCGATCAGTGCAACCTCTTGTGGCGTGGTGACGATGACGGCGCCTGCCAGATCGACCGTCTGCACGATGGTGAGTTGAATATCGCCGGTGCCGGGGGGCAGGTCGAGAATGAGGAAGTCCAGTCCGCCCCACTCCACATCGCGCAAAAACTGCTGCACGTAGCGCGTGGCAAGTGGCCCGCGTACAGCTACCGGCGCATCTTCATCAACCAACAACCCCATGGAGAGCAGTTTGATGCCCGCTACTTCCACCGGCAGAAACTGTTCCTTGTCCGAGCAGCCGGGACGCTCTTTGGTGCCGAACATCAGCGCCATGGAGGGGCCGTATATATCGAGGTCCAACAGCCCCGTGCGGTAGCCGAGGCGAGCAAGAGCCACGGCCAAATTGGCAGACACGGTGCTCTTGCCTACGCCCCCCTTGCCGGAAGCCACGGCAATGACGTGTTTGACGCCCGGCACCGAGGACTTCCAAGCAGCGGGGTCATCGTTGGCCGCGGGATTTTTCTTGGGTTGCGGAGCGTGGTGCTCGATATTGACGTCCAACTTGCTGAGGCCGGGCAGCTCCTTCACCGTCCCCATCACGCTTTCGTAGATGTAGCGCGGGACGTCGGAGTTGGCGCTTTCCACCACCAAGTCGATGGTGACTTCCCCGGTGGGCGTCACCCGCACATCCTTCACTAACCCGAAAGAGACGATATCGCGAGAAAATCCGGGGTACTTCACCGTGGTGAGTGCGGCGCGTACAAGGGCGACAGTAAGCTGCGGGGATTCGTTGGGGGCAGTCATATTTTTACGGGCGGTGCGAAAAACGTTTCCAAGGCATCAAGATGCTCTCCACGCAAAAGACAAAGCCGGTGCAGCAAGCGCGGAACACACGCACCGGCGGGTGCAGCAAGCGATGAAGGGCGCCCCAGCGGTCGTAGAGCAAGCTGAGCAGGACAATGCTTGCGATGCTGTAAAACTTCACATCAATTCCCATGTGCCATTCCATGTCGGCGAGTTCCAGCCCCATCTCCGCACACAACGCCGTCCCCACAAACCCCACCAGCAAAAAGGCGGTGTACTTGAGCACCGGAAAGCGTTCGATGAGTCCGATGCACCAGCCGGCCACCACTCGCAACGCCGCAATGCCGATGAACACGCCGATGCAAACCACCCAGATGTGCAAGCGCTCCGGGATTTCGCGCACGCCGTTCACCATGCCGACCGCCGCCACCACGTTATCCAGGGAGAGCGAAAGGTCCATCAGTTCAATACTGCACACGGTCGTGAGGAAACCCTTGCCGATTGTGCGCGCGGAGAGATCGCTTCTCTTTTTCTGAGAGGGGTGCAGCTGCAGGTGGGCGGCAGCCAGGTAGATGAGGTAGAGTGCGCCGAACCACTTCACCCACTCGTTGTGCATAAGCCATGCCACCAACGCCAGCGCAATGCCACGAAAAAGATACGCCCCCAGCAGTCCCCACCTCAGCGCGGCTTTCTGCTGATTCTTGGGCAAATGCGATGCCATAGCCGCAATGCCTAATGCATTATCCACCGACAACAACCCTTCAATCAGAATCAAGCCCACAATGACCTTCCCGCTCGCACTCAGGAAAGCAGGCAAATTCTCCACCCCCATCCACGTCATCAACATATCCACGGTCGGCATGGCGGCATTGTACCACGACCGATGAGTTTCTGCAAGCCGCACTTGCGGCGCAGAACGGGCTGTGCTATAATGCGCGCGACTTCACACGCCATGAAAAAACTGCCGCATCTGAATCGACCGGGGTACTTTGGAGAATACGGTGGACGTTATGTGCCGGAGACGCTGATGCCGCCGCTTCTGGAAGTGGAGAAAGCCCTTGCGGAAATTTTGCCGGGTACGGAGTATCAATCACGCCTCAAAGATCTGTTGGCGGAATACTGCGGACGTCCCACGCCCATCACCCGCTGCGATCGCCTCTCCAGGGAACTCGGCGTTGAGCTCTTCCTGAAACGGGAAGATCTGCTGCATACGGGTGCGCACAAGATTAACAACGCTCTGGGACAGGCTCTGCTCGCAAAGATGATGGGCAAGACGCACGTGATTGCTGAAACAGGGGCGGGGCAGCACGGTGTGGCCACGGCAACGGCTGCCGCGAAGTTCGGACTTCAATGCACGGTGTTCATGGGAGCGAAAGACGTGGAGCGCCAGGCTCCGAATGTACAGCGTATGAAACTGCTCGGCGCGCAAGTAACAGCGGTGCAAAGCGGCTCGTGCACGCTCAAGGACGCCATTAACGAAGCCTTGCGCTACTGGATTTCACACCAGGCTGACACCATGTACGTCTTCGGCACGGCGGCGGGTCCGCACCCCTTCCCTACGCTGGTACGCGAGCTGCAGAAGGTGATTGGCATCGAAGCTCGCGCTCAGATGATAACCCGCACGGGCGGACTGCCGGATGCCGTAGTGGCCTGCGTGGGCGGCGGATCAAACGCCATCGGCATCCTGCACCCCTTCGTGCAGGATGAAACGGTGAAACTCATCGGCGTAGAAGCCGGAGGCACGGGTGAACCGGGCTGCGAAAACTCCGCTGCCATCAACCTCGGCACGCCCGGCGTGTTGCACGGCGCACGCATGAACCTGCTGCAGGATGCTCACGGACAGATCTGCGAATCGTCCTCCATTTCCGCCGGACTGGACTACCCCGGTGTGGGACCTGAACACGTGTACCTGCACGAAATCGGACGCGTGCATTACGCCGTGGCGTACGATCACGAGGCGCTCGCAGCCTTCCGTAAGCTCTCCGAGACCGAGGGCATCATCCCGGCGTTGGAAAGCTCTCATGCTCTGGCCTGGGTATTCGCACACGCCGGAGACTTCGCCCCCGGCAGCAAGCTGCTCGTGAACCTCTCCGGTCGTGGCGACAAAGATCTTGCCCACGCTATGCATTACATCAAACTCGACTGATTTGCCTGAAATGAAAGAGACCATTCTAGCAGCCAAAAAGAGCGGACGTTGCGCCATCATCCCCTTCATCACCGCCGGTTTTCCTTCTCAGAACGCTTTCTGGGAAACATTGGCGCAAGTAGGTGCCTCCGGCGCAGACATCATTGAAATCGGCATCCCTTTTTCCGACCCCGTGGCAGACGGACCGGTCATCGAGGATATCAGTCGCCGGGCGCTTGCACAGAACATGACGCTCGACTGGGTGATTGAGGGCTTGCGTGCGCGCAAGGGATCCTTCCGATCCAAACTGGTGTTGATGGGATACATGAACCCCTTTGTGCAGTACGGCCTGGAACGTCTGGCTGCCGATTGCGCCGCCGTCGGCGTGAGTGGCTTCATCGTGCCTGATCTCCCCTTGGAGGAAACTCCGGAATTTCGCGAAGCAATTGCCCCGCACAGACTCACTCTCATCACTCTCGTCGGTCCCAACACCACCACCGAGCGGATGAAGCAATACGCCCCCTACTCGCAGGAATACGTATATATCGTCTCCGTACTCGGCACCACCGGCGGCGTGAATGAGCATGTGGAAGCCGTAGCCGACACCATCCGCCGTGCACGCTCTGTCTTTGACGTCCCCCTCGCGCTCGGCTTCGGCCTGCGCGTGCCGGAACAGCTTGACGCCCTGCCCTCCGATGCCCGTCCGGACGCCGCCGTTATCGGCACAGCTCTCCTTCAACATATCCGCAACGGGGGCAGCCCTGCCGCCTTTCTCGCCCCGTGGCTGAATAAGCAGGGCATGGCGGCGGAATCGCACGCGTGAAAAAATCCGATCCGCTCTCACTTTAGTCTTGCATCTGCGGGCGAGGTATGCTTCAATACGCCCTGCAGCATTGCGCCACGCGCACGTGGCGGAATTGGTAGACGCGCTAGTTTCAGGTTCTAGTGGGTAACTCCGTGGAGGTTCGAGTCCTCTCGTGCGTAGCAATTCTGACTTGGGGCTTGCCACAGGCAAGCCTTTTTTGCGCCGCAATCAGGAGCGCTTCCTCATATACTCCACCGTTTTATGGAGTACGTCCATGTGAAAAATCTGCTCAAGATGCCCCGCAAAGTCCAACCCATAGCGCTTTTGCAGCGCATCGAGCAATTTCTTCATTTCCGAACCCCGCCCATCCACGGCCTCTGACAGGAGATTCTCCATGACAAGTTGACGTTTCTCTCCGGCGGATAAATGATACACGCCCACGCCAATCAGTCGTACAGGACGTTTCTCCACTTTCCCCAACAGCCGAACCGCCTCCCGGTAAATTGAGGCGGCAGAATCGCATTCCGCCGGACTCCGAGAGCGTGAGATCCCTTTCATATCCGCATAAGTGAGTTTCAGGGTCACGCCGTCGCCGTGCAACTCGTGTCTCCGGATTCGCCGCTCTACGCACAGAGCGAGCAAGACCAGGACATCCTTGAGCAACTCAAAGCTGCGGACATCCTCCTGGAAAGTGACCTCGCGGCTGATGGACTTGGCATCCTGAGGACGGCCGGGCGTGACCTTGCGTTCATCAATGCCGAGGGCGAGCCTCGTAATCCACTGTCCTTGCTTGCCGAGCAGGCGAATGACCATTTCGCTGTTCTCCCGAACATCGCGTACCGTTCGTATGCCCTCCGCGTTCAGCTTCCGCGCCGTTCGTTCCCCCACCGTGTAGATGACGCGCACGTCGCGATCAATAATCAGGTTCACAAAGTCCTGCGCCGTAGGTATCTCGAAATATCCATCGGGCTTTTTTTCTTCGCTCGCCGTCTTTGCGGCTGTCTTGGAATAAGCCACGCCGACGGAACATGTCAATCCCAACTCCTCTTTGGTGCGTTGTTTGATAACCTTCGCGATTTTACGCGCCCCCTCAAGATTTCCGGCTTGAGCTGTCACGTCCAGATAAGCCTCATCCAACGCTATGGTCTCTGCAACGCTGCAATAGGCTCCCCATATCTCACGAAGCTGCGCAGATACCGCCCGGTACTTGTCAATGTTCGGGTGCATGTAGATGCCGTGCGGACACAGTCTGTACGCTTCCTTAATGTTCATGGCGGAATGCACGCCATACTTGCGCGCCTCGTAACTGCACGTCGCCACCACCCCGCGCTCCCGGGGCAGGGAACCAATAATCAGAGGCTTTCCGCGCAGTACAGGGTTGTCCCGCACTTCCACAGAGGCGAAAAACGCATCCATATCCACATGGATAATGATCTGCTCCATGATCCTTTTTCCTCTCCCCCTATTCTGCTGCATAACGCCACAATTGACAAGCTCTCATTTCAGCGCTCTCATCCGGACGCCTGTCCCAATGGAGAACTCAGCCTCTCGGACATCAGGGAAGACTTCCGAACAGGAGGAACGAGAGTTTTAATCTCCTCGCTCAAACGCGCCGATTTTCCAAATCTCAAACCGTAAACAGGCGACCGCACAACTCCCGGCGTTCGCTCCAAAGCCCCGCTTGACAAGGGCAGTCCATGTGGTAGAATTTCGTCAGCATGGGAACCTTGCTACACAGTGCGCGTTTGGGATGGCGAGGCTTGCGCCGATTTCTGCAGCAAGGCAGAATCGATCCCCTTGTCCTGCGTCACGGGTTTGTTGACTACACTTGGAACAAGGCCGGACACGATCTGAAAGCTGCCACGGATGTGGCTCTCGTGGGTCTGCCGCAGGGAATGGCTTTTGCCGCCATGGCAGGGCTTGACAGCATCTACGGCATCATGGCGGCAACGGTGGGCACCTTCCTGGCGCCGCTGTTCACCCGTTGTTCCCTCACGGTAAGCGGCCCCAGCAACGCCACAGCTTTCATGTTGGCAAGCTTCATGATGGCAGCCTCGCCGACCATCCGGAGCAATCCGCAAATTTTTGTTCCTCTCATTGTCTTCATGGCAGGGGCTTTGTGCGTGCTGGGCGCCTTTGTGAAGGCCACGGAGATGCTGCAATTTGTGAGCCGAAGCGTGCTGGTAGGGTACATTACGGGTGCGGCAACGCTCATCATCGCCTCCCAACTGCGCTACGTGATGGGCATTCACGATGTGGACGCCGGAAGCTCGTTTTTCTCTATGATCTGCGCCATTTGGGAGAATCTGGACAAGGCGCAGTGGCAACCCATGGCCCTGGGCGCAGCGTCCCTTCTGCTCTTTATTCCTCTGAAACGCTACATGAAGTGTCTGCCGACCTTTGCCGCCATTCTCGTGCTGATGAGTTTGGTGAACATGGCGCTGAGTTCGCCGATGTTCGGAGGGGCCTTCGAACACGTACGCATGCTGCGCGACTTCACCATGAGCGATCTCGTGTGCACCCCCCCGTCCATGAGCGCAGCGGCGCAAAATCTTGCCGAACTACTGCCCATTGCCATCGGTGTGGCCTTTCTCTCCACGCTGGAGCAGACCGTGATGAGCAAAACCATCTCCGCCAAAACCGGCGAACCGCTCAATTTGAATCAGGACACCTTTGCCGTAGGCATGGCCAACATCGGCTCCGCTTTCACCACGTCCCTTCCCTGCTCGGCCTCGCTCACGCGCTCGATGCTCAATTACAAATCCGGGGCAGCCACACGCTTTTCAGGAATTTACTGCGGGTTGATCTGTCTTGGCATCACCTTTATCCTGGCGAATGCGCCGCTCATATCCTGCATTCCGCACAGCGTTCTGGCCGCCCTTGTTCTGGCGAATGCGATTTCTCTGTTCGATCGAAAACTGCTGCGCATCTGCTTCCGTTCCACCCCGGGGGATGCGGTAGCGCTGGTCGTCACCTTCATTGCCGCCCTCATGCTGCCGCTGCATCTAGCCATCTTCATCGGCGTTGTCATCTCCGTCTCCCTCTTCCTTCGCAAGGCCGCAAAACCGGAACTTGTGGAATACACTTTGGATGACCGAGGCGCCCTGCTGCAGGTGAGCGATACCGCGCAGAGGCTCCCGCAGATCTCCATCGTGCATGTGGAAGGCAATCTCTTCTTCGGCGCGGCGGACCTGTTCCGCAAACAAGTGGCGCGCATTGCAGAGGATCCGTCCCTTGCCGTCATCATTCTGCGCATGCGCAACGCTCACAACCTGGACGCCACCTCCGTGTGCGCGCTGGAAGAGCTGTTGCGCTTTACGCGGGAAAAGGGCCGCCACCTCATCCTCTCCGGGGCCAGCAGGGAAGTGTACCGCATCCTCCGCAAAAGCGGTCTGCTTGAACTGCTGCAACAAGGCGCACGAAAGGGGGAAAGCAACTTCTTCCTGCTTGAGCCGAAGAACCCGAACATGTCCACGCGCCGCGCTTTGATGCGGGCCCGACAACTGCTGGGCTGCAAGGATGCTGACATATCCATCTACACGACCGACACGACTCATGAGGAAAGCTGATGCCACGGGGGAGTTTGCGCAAGCGCTCGTGGACTGGTTTATGCAGTGCGGGCGCGATTACCCCTGGCGGCGCACGACCGATCCCTGGGCCATTTTGGTGAGCGAGGTCATGCTGCAGCAAACGACCATCCCCACCGTGCTGGCTCGCTATGAGACGTGGATGCAACGTTACCCCACCCCGGCGCACCTGGCCCGGGCAGACGAACAAGAAGCCCTCCTCTCCTGGGAAGGGCTGGGGTACTACCGGCGTGTACGCGCGCTGCAAGCAACCGCCCGAGCCATCTGCGAAAAGCACGACGGCGTCTTCCCGCGCGAGGCAGAGGAACTCCTGGCCCTGCCGGGTATCGGAAAATACACCTCAGCAGCGGTGCTCAGCTTTGCCTACAACAAACCCGCTGCATTGGTCGATGCCAACGTGGCACGCGTCCTTGCCCGCCTCTATGATGACCGCACGCCCATCGACACTGCGGCAGGTCAGCGCGCGGCGGAGGCGCGAGCGACACAGCTGCTGCACCGCACCAACCCGCGAGCGTACAACTCCGCTCTCATGGAACTCGGTCAAACTATTTGCACCCCCGGAAAGCCGCGGTGCGAACTCTGCCCCGTGCGCACACTGTGCCGTGCAGAACATCCGGAAAATCTCCCGGTCAAGGCGGCAAAACAACAAATCACCCAAATTGAGCATTGGGATATCTGGCTCTTCACGACGCGCGGTCTGCTCATGCAACAACAGCCCGCCGATGCACGCCATGCCGGCATGTACAGACTGCCCCAACGTCCGCGGGACGTCGCGCAAAAACTGCCCCGCATCTGCGATCAAACTTACGCCATAACTCGCTACAAAGTCACGCGCCATCTGCACCGCGCCGTGAATGAACTACCCCTTGAACCAACCGAACGTTTCGTCCCCGCCGACCGGCTGAGCTCCGTGCCCATGGCCTCCCCGGATCGTAAACTCGTACTCAAACTTCTGGCGGATCAGCCTGCCCTCGCGTCTCGGAAAACTCCACGCCGAGCAGGCAAATATCGTCGTCCTGCTCCTCCGACTTCGTGAAGTCCCTCATGCCGACGAGGGTGTCAATAATCACATCCGCCACATGGGCGGGCTTGCGAGCGGCCATGCGTTCCATCACGCGATGCACGCCGTACTCGTCTCCGGCGGCATTGCGCGCCTCCGTCAGCCCATCGGTGTAGAGAATCACTTTCATGCCGTCCTCCAAATGCAGCTCGCACTCGCGATACATGGCGGTTTCGACAAGCCCGAGCGCCGGAGAGCGCGGAAGCGGCGGCAGCACGGGCTCTCCCTCACGCGTTACCACGATGGGCGCCGGATGACCCGCTCCGGAGAGAGTAAGACGCCGTTTTTGCAAATCCAGGTACAAATAGCAAGCCGAGGCAAACATGGTGATGTTCGCCTTGGTGAAAATGGCGCAGAGTTGACGATTGAGCGAGGAGAGCAAGAGGGCCGGCGTATCCGCCAGCCCGGCAACCTGTTCCATGAGCCCGCGCAGCATGGTAGTGATGAGAGCAGCGCGCACGCCGTGCCCCATCACATCGCAGATGAGCATACCGACGGCGGATTCTCCCACGGGGAACACATGGAAACAATCCCCTGCCACCCCCACGCTGGGACGGTACACGTGGTAAAACCTGGCTCGCCGCTTCACATCTCCCTGCGCCCACTCGCGCGGCGGGATGCGTTCCGGCTGAAGAGCCTGCTGAATGCCGCGTGCAAGGCTGATTTCTTTTTCGAGAGCTTTGTTGCGCTCATCGAGCTGCTCCGCTAGACTGCGGAAACGGTGCTGCGTTCTCACAAGCTCCGTGACATCCGATGAAATGCCGACAATCCCCTTGATGCTGCCATCTGCGGCGTACCAGGGGAATTTGGAAAGCTTGCACCAGGAATCTTTGCCTCCTTTCCATTTTTCGCGATGCACGCGGTTGGTAATGGGTACGCCTGTGCGCATGATTTCAAGCTCCTCACGCCGGGCGATCTCCGTGGTCTCATCGGAAAAAAAGTTGGTGTCGCGACAACCGATCAAGTCGGAAGGAGTGGCCACTCCCATTTTGCGTGCTGTTGCCTCATTCGCCAAAATGAAGCGGGATTCTTTGTTCTTGAAATAGATGTTGTCAGGCAGGTAATTGATGAGCGTGCGAAAGAGATCGCGATCCTCCATGGCGTGCATATCCGCCATCTTGCGGCGCGTGATGTCCACCCACACGCCCACCAGGCGAAGCGGATTCTTGTCCTTGTCGCGTTCCAATAAGCCATTGACGCGTATCCACTTCCATCCGCGCGTCCCCAACCGCATCAACCGCGCTTCCACCCTCAGCGGAGCTGTGCCCGGGTTGCCCATATACTTTTGAACGGCTGTCCGAAAGAAGCCGCAGTCTTCCTCATGGATCACAGCTTCCGTATCCGTGAAGATGTTGGGAGCCAGGACATCCGCCGGGCAGCCCATCATGCGCAGACACTGCTCCGTGTAGTAAATTTGCCCTTCCTGAATATCCCAGCAATACACGCCCTCCTCTGCCGCGCGTAACGCCTTGCGCACCATCTCCCAACGAAAGACATTGGGGACCTTTTGCCCATGAAGTCCCGCTTTCTCCTCGTCATCGCTCATTTGCCTCATTTTCGCACCTTCCTCCGGATATGCAAGCAGAAATCACATAACTTTGCGCTTTTTTCACGCGCTCATTCGCCTTCCGGCAAGGCTGCCGAATTTCCCATATCGCCCATCGTAAATGATTTGCTCCGCCAGGGACAAAATTTGGGCTTTTCATCCCGGAACATATATGGTAATGTTCCGATAGCATTCATGCTCCATCCTGAAGCCGCCATGAAAAAGATGCTCTCATTATTTGCGCTGGTGATGTTGATGGATTTGGCTTGGCCGGCGCGAGGGAAAGAAGCAGACGCTCCCGCTGCACAAATTGAGCAAGCGGCGCAGTCTGAGAAGGATCAGCCGACGTCTGCTTCCGCAGCGGCCGAAAAGGGGACTGATGCAGTTGCCCCTCCCGCAACGGAGGAACAGCTTAAAGAGCAGATCCTGGCTGAGTTTTCGACGCCGGAGAAGGTGCGTCCGGCGTTGCGTGACGCCGCCTCCGCCATGAGCGCGGAATCCCTTCGCAAATACCTTGCGTACCCGCACCATGCGTACGACGGACACAGTGTGCCGGACCACGCGCGCATGAAAGTTCGCTTTGTGCCGCCGATCGAAGGCAGAATGTGTCCGGATTGCGGCAAAATCGTAGAAAGCTCGAACAGCGGGAGCTCGGCGCCGGCGTGGACGCATCACTACACGGGAGGCGGCAACCAATACAGCCGCTTCCCGGTGCCTCTTTCCGTATATGCCGCAGAAGAAGAGGGAATGGGCTTGTGGCAGAAGCTCACGCACCGCGTGCAGGTCGATCAGTTCAATCTGGCGGCCACGCTCGTGTTCCTGCTCGCCATCATCCACACCTTCATGGTGCCCGTGTTTCAAAGATGGGCGCACAAACTGGAAAAACGCTACAAACAAAAGCTGCGCGAGGAGAACTTCCGCATTTTACATCCGGAGCAACGCGTGCCGGTTTCTTTTGCGTCCACCCTGTGCCACTTTTTCGGCGAAGTCGAAGTGGTGTTCGGGCTGTGGATCGTGCCTTTCGCCTTCGTATGCCAGCATTACTACTCGCTGGAGGATTTTTTGCGCTACATCGACCGGGACACCAGCTTTACCGAGCCGCTCTTCGTGGCAGTGATCATGGTCATCGCCTCGTCGCGCCCCATTTACCGTCTGGCGGAAAATACGCTCAAACTCGGAGCCTCGCTGGGCAATGGGTCGCCGGCAGCATGGTGGATATCGGTGCTGTGCATTGCCCCGCTGTTGGGTTCCTTCATCACTGAGCCGGCGGCCATGACGCTCTCCGCCATTCTGCTGGGAAAGAAGTTCTACCAATTGCGTCCCAGCGTCATGCTGTGCTATGCTACGATAGCCCTGCTTTTCGTGAACGTATCCGTGGGCGGCACGCTCACGCACTTTGCTGCGCCTCCCATCGTGATGGTTGCGGGCAAGTGGGATTGGAACATGGCGCACATGTTCACGCACTTCGGGTGGAAGGCGATGACAGGCATCGTATTGGCCAATCTCATCTACTTCCTGCTCTTTACCAAAGAATTCAAGCGTCTCGCCGAAGTGCAGCGGCAGAATGCCACCGTGGACGGTTCGGTACCTACTTCGTGGGAGGACCGGCAGGACGTCATCCCGTTATGGGTGTACGCGATCTCCCTCCTTTTCCTGGCGTGGACCGTCACCTTCGCGCACCATCCGGCAATCTTCCTGGGAGGCTTCATGTTCTTCCTGGGATTCACCATGGCAACGCCGCAATATCAGAACACTTTTTCCATCAAGGTGCCCTTGCTGGTAGCCTTCTTCCTGGCAGGCCTGCTTATTCTGGGCGGGGTGCAGGGCTGGTGGATGCAGCCGGTGCTGCAGGCTCTTGCAGAGTTCGGAGCTGAAGCAACCATGGGCGTGGCGAGCGTGCTCACCGCTTTCAACGACAACGCCTCGGTCACCTTCCTTTCCAGCACGGTGCCGAATCTGCCGGAGGCCATCAAATACGCCGTGGTGGCCGGCGCGGTGACAGGCGGCGGACTCACCGTCATCGCCAATGCCCCCAACCCCGCAGGACAAGCGATTCTGAGCAAATACTTCAAGTCGGGCATCAGTGCCGGACTCCTCTTCGTGTGGGCTCTCCTGCCCACGGTGATTATGTTCCTCATGTTCACTTTATTCTGACCATGTTTACGGGATTAGTAGAAGGCACGGGACGAGTGATCGGCTGCACTCCCCTCCAGGGCGGCGCGCGCTACGACATCGAACTGCCTTTCGCCGATGAAATCGCCCTGGGGGATTCCGTTGCGGTGAACGGATGTTGCCTCACCGTGGATGCCGTGCAGCAGGGCGTGGCGAGCTTTGATCTGCTCAGTCAGACGCTGCGCGTCACCTCGCTCGGACAACTTCGCGTCGGCTCGCTCTGCAATCTGGAGAGGGCCATGCTCCCCTCCTCACGGCTCGGCGGCCACTTCGTTTCCGGGCATATTGACACCACCGGTGAACTCGTCAGCATCACCCCCGTTGGGCAGGATCACATGCTCCGCGTGCGCGTCCCCGACCTGCGCTACGTGATCGACAAGGGGAGCGTCTCCATCGATGGCGTGTCTCTTACCATTGCTGCCATCGACCGTGAGAAATCCGAGCTGGAATTCTGGATCACTCCGCACACATGGCGATGCACCATCATGCCTGCTTACGCCCCGGGAACGCTCGTCAACGTAGAATGGGACATGCTTGCCAAATACGTCGAAGCGATGCTGTCTTCTCGAGAAGACGGCAAGGCGGAATGAGGGTCAGCCTGCGCACCCGGCGCCGCATCCGGCGATCCGATTGAAAGCCGTCACTCAAACGCTCGGCGTCCGATATCCTCAGCAGATTCATCGAGAATGCAGGGTTGCTCGGGGATTTCCTCAGAACAGCTCGCCCGATTCAGATAATAGTGCAGAGCCAGCTTGATGGCAGAAGTGCGGTCGATGTTGCGCTCCAGGACAAATTTCTCCAGTCGTTCAAACAGTTTCGCACCGCAACGAAAGGTGATCGTAAACAGGTGAGACATGGCGCCTCCAAGCCTGACATACTTTGCCCCGCACTTCAAGCAAAGTTAGTGTGACTCACAGAGCAAACCCTTGCAAAAGGCATTTGTCCTGACAGGTGGAAACTCAGGTTGACTTTACCGCAATCGCGTTTTACAATGCCGACATGAGCAATTACACTTCACGAACCGTAGTGGACAACAACATGCGCTGCCGCACGGAGTTTGACAAACCGACGCATCCGGAGATGAACACGGACGTTTCGACCGATCTGGGCGGCATGGGAGAGTACCCTTCCCCCGGCGAGCTGCTGGCAGCCACCGTGGCGTCCTGCATGTTGAGCATGATTTCCTTCACCGGTCGCAGAAAAGGATTCCCGACGCAGGGGATCAGCATTTGCGCCGCGTGCGCCGAAGGCAAGCAGGGCGTCGGCAGCCTCCGTTTTTCCATCACGGTGCCCTGCCCCCTCTCGCCCCAGCAACGCACCATGGTTGAGGCAGCCGTGGCATCCTGCCCCGTCGGGAATTCAATCCACCCGGACATTCCCAAAATCATCGAGTGGAACTGGGCCGACTAATGCGCTGCGGTCTCACGTCGCAGGAGCAACCTTCCCCTTCGGGAACCATACGGAATTGTCATTGGTCACAAGGATGAAGCCCTGCTCCATCAGCCAGATCATATCGGCCGTGTAAGGAGCGTAGGCGTCTGCCGCAGCTTGCTTGCTCTCTTCATCTGTGCCGACCGGTACGCCGGAAAGCTCCGCAAACATGGCGTCCACCTTTTTGCCGGAGTTTTCCTTGCTCCAGTTGAGTATGCTCGACATGCGGTCGGCCAGCACAGTCCCCTCCGGCACGGAGCGGATGCGGCTCGGCCCGGTGTAGTGATGTCCGTTCCACTTGTAAATCGGCATGCGATGACGCGCCAGCCCGTGGCACAAGTTCGGTATCAGAATTTGCGGGAAGCGACGGTGCCTGCCGGAGAGAATGGACATGTGAGCCGCCAGGCCGGGAGAGAGATTTTTCAAGGGCACGGAGCCGTTGATAAAGACCTTTTCCACCGTCTCGTAAATATCGTTGAAATGATGCTCCAAAAAGTCCTCCTCCACCTCCTTCGCGGTACCGAGCCGTTTGTCCTGTTCCCCTTCCCGAGCGGGATGCCACACGGTACGCACCGAAGCCTCGGCAAGCCACTTTTGCACGGCCTCTTCATCCTTGTTGACAGTGATGGCGGCGCGGAAAGCAGCCAAAGGCATCGACGAATATTTGGTCTTGTACAAATGAGTCAGCGCCGGCTGGTAACCGTGCCAGTTGACGGGACCGATGACTTCTTTGCCGAGCGAGCAGACAGCAATGCCCGTAAAAGCGCCTTTCGGCTGCTCCTCCTGCACCTGTTCAGCAGTGTACAGCTCGCCGAACCACGGAGCCTGGTGCAAGTACGCCAAAGCCTCCGCCTGCGTGAGCCAGCATGAGCCGTCCTCGCGTTTGGAGTGAATGAGCATCGGACCGCCCTCCTGCTTCATGAAGACGAGATCGTAGCGGTCGTTTTTGGCCATCACCACGCGCGCCAGATCCAGCAGCGAGTGCGCGCGCTTCTGACGCTGGATCTCCGTGGCAAATATGGTGAGAATCGGGTCACTGGGACGCACTTCCACCCGCAGCCCCTCCGCCGGTTGCGGAAGCTGCCGCTGCGGCTCATCCTTCCGCGGCCCACGGGACTGCATTCGTCGCTCGGAACGCCCCCGCTGTCCTCCCCGTGAAACTCGCTCGTCCCTGCCGCCCTTGCGGCGCGCATCTCCCCTGTCTCCTCTGCCTCCCGTGCGGCGAGAAGAACGCTCCGCAGACGTCGTCGTAAAACCTGTCAGCAAAGAACTTCCCTGCGAGCGTGCCCAATCCGGTCCGAATTGAAAATCCGTCAACTCCGAAAGGTCAAAGGCAACAGCTCCTTCTTGTGTACTCTCGTCCATATCAACCTTCGAGCCCTTAGGGTACTCCGAAATGACATGTTTGGCAACCTTTTTTTTGCAGCATCGTGGGTGCGGTGTGCATAAAAGCGCGCTGCGGCGAGATCAAAACGAGTCATGACCTCGGTTCAAGGTGGGAGGTAACGATCCTCGGGTCGGCAAACGGGTAGTGAAAACCGGGAATGCGAACGCCGAGTCCCACGCTGCTCCAGTACGCCTCCATCCTCTCCGGCGGAAAGATCTCGTCATGTTCCGCAATGTACGCGGCATCCCACCTGAGACAGGCGGATGACGATTCTCTGCTGCACTGCGCGAGATACATCAATTCATCCGCCTTTTCCCCCGCACTGCGATCCGGGTAAGGACCGGGCGGCATGGAACGCGCCGCATCTGCGGAAATCGTTTGCGAACCTCCTCCGGAGCGGGCTTGCATTTGCATGGCGCGCAGCACGACGCGCAACCTCATCCCGTATTTCTCCGATACGGGGAAAGGTGTTCCGTTCAGCGCAACGGCACGGAAGAGAGGCAGCTCCCGGCAGCACTGTTCCGCCACCCACACGCCGAAGGACCAGGCAAAAAGATAAATGCGGCGGTAGTGCGCAAAATCTGCTGCGCGCAAGGGTTGAAGAGACATGTAGTGGCAGCAGGCGAGCACATCGTAGCGGGGAGTGGCGATGTGATGCACGGCGTTCGGCGTGGCCGCCCAACCGAGCATGTAGATGATGAGGTCACGGTTCCGATCCCGCGTGAGCCAGATGAGGTCCATGAAGTGAAAGAAGCTCGTTATTCGCAGTATTCCGCCCACGTTGAGCTTGTTTCCCACACGCGCACGCGCCCCAGTTTCACGCAACTTCGCACGGGATAGACGCCGCCGTCAGCTTGCGCCCGACTGAGAGCTTGTTTTGCGTGGCAAAAGACGGCGCGAGCCATGGCCTCACTCGTGGGATCGCTGTGGTCAAAAGGGATGATGCGTTCCCCGTACGCGCGACGAAAGTCGTCGTAGTGCGGATCGTCCGTGTTCATGCACAGTGCGTGGTCGAACTGCTCTAAAAAGTCGCCGAGCATCTCGCGAATCGCCTTGAAATCCATCACCATGTCATGATCATCCAAAGTCTCGGCGGTAAAAGTCAATTCAACGCTGCGAGTGTGCCCGTGCGGAAACTGACAATTGCCCGGGTGCTTGGAAAGCAGATGCCCGCTTTCCAACTCGATGATCTTGCAGATGCGGTACATGCTCTCATCATACCATGGATGCAGGAAAAGGCAAGGCAAACGCATTGACAAAACGGGGGGAAGCATGTAAGCTTAGCGCATGCGAGAAACCTCGGGAAGGTCGAAAGAAAACAGACTATGATGACATCCGCTCAGATCCGGCAGAGTTTTTTTGATTTTTTCAAGGAAAAGCAGCACGCCATCGTACCTTCGGCATCGCTTATGCCGCAGAGTCCGGGTCTGCTCTTCACCAATGCGGGGATGAATCAATTTGTCCCATACTTCCTGGGGGTATGGACCCCGCCGTGGAGTCCCGCACGTGCAGCGGATACGCAGAAATGCATCCGCGCCGGGGGCAAGCACAACGACCTCGAAGACGTCGGTCAGGACTCCTACCACCACACCTTCTTTGAAATGCTGGGCAACTGGTCCTTCGGCGACTATTTCAAGAAAGAGGCCATCGCCTGGGCGTGGGAACTCATCGTGGAACGCTGGGGCTTCCCCGTGGAACGTCTGTACGCCACAGTGTACGCCCCGAGCGAAGGCGACCCCGGGGAATTTGACCAGGAGGCGTATGATGCCTGGGCGGCGCTCTTTGCCGCGAAGGGACTGGATCCGAAAGTGCATGTGGTGAACGGCAATGCGCACGACAACTTTTGGATGATGGGCGAGACGGGTCCCTGCGGCCCCTGCTCGGAGCTGCACGTGGATCTCACCCCGTCGGGCGACACGCAAGGTTCGCTCGTGAATGCCGGCAGTGACCAATGCATCGAGATATGGAATCTCGTGTTCATCCAGTACAACGCGGAAAAAGACGGCTCTTTCCGCAACCTTCCCGCCTGCCACGTGGACACGGGCATGGGCTTCGAGCGCGCCTGCGCCATGATGCAGTGCACCAAAAACTTCACCGACTTCTCCCGCCGGGTTTCCAATTACAGCACGGACGTGTTCCGTCCCATCTTCGCCAAGCTCGAGGAGATTTCCGGACAGACTTACGCCGACCTCTACCCGCAGGATGCCTCCCCCGAGCAACAGGAAACCCTCAAGCAGAGCGTCGCGTTCCGCGTGATAGCCGACCATATCCGTACGCTCTCCTTCTCCATTGCGGACGGCATTCTCCCCGGCAATAACGGACGCAACTACGTGCTGCGCCGCATCCTGCGCCGCGCCGTGCGCTACGGGCGAGCCCTCGGTCTCACCCGTCCCTTCCTCTCCGAACTGGTGGACACGCTGGCGGCGGAGATGGGCGACGTCTTCCCGGAGCTTCGCGAACGCAGTGCCACCATCAAAGAAACCTTGCTGCGCGAGGAAACAAGCTTCAATGAGACCCTGGATCGCGGGCTGGAACTCTTCGACAAAGAAATTGCCGCTGCGGGTTCGGTCTCCGGCGAATTCGCCTTCAAGCTGTACGACACGTACGGCTTTCCCATCGATCTCACCCAGCTCATGGCACGCGAGCGAGGGCTCAGCGTGGACGCCGCTCGCTTCGAAGAACTTATGGAAGAGCAACGGCAACGCGCCAAGGCGGCCCGCAAGAAGCAGGTAGTGCGCGCCCTTGACATCAAAACTGCGCAGACAACCCGCTTCGTGGGCTATGAGCAGGACTCCGCCGCCGCCAAGGTCACCGAACTTCATGAACAGGACGGCTTGCTCTTCGTCATCACGGATGTCACGCCTTTCTACGCCGAAATGGGCGGACAGGTGAGCGACCTCGGCACTCTGACGCTCGGCGGGGATTCCTGCCCCGTGCTCGGCGTGCAGCAAATCGGCAATGCCCGCGCGCATCTCATCTCCCTGCAGGACGGCTTACAGCCGAAAGTCGGAGATGAAGTCATGCTCTCCGTTGATTCGGATGTTCGCCGTGCCGTCGAGGCGCACCACAGCGCCACGCACCTGATGCACCGCGCCCTGCGCACGGTGGTGAGCGAGGACGTGGCGCAACAAGGTTCCCTCGTGGAGTCCTCCCGCCTGCGCTTCGACGTCAACAGCTCGCCCATTTCCAAAGAACAGTTGCGCCGCGTGGAGGAACTCGTCAATGATTGGATCGCTCAGGATTTGCCGGTTTCCGCCGCCGAGCACCCCATGAGCGAAATCCGCCAACACAAAGAAGTCTGCCAATTTTTCGGCGATAAGTACGGCGACACCGTTCGTCTCGTCCAAATGGGAGGGACGGACGGCGCGTTCGACGGCGTATCCATGGAACTCTGCGGCGGCACGCACGTGCACTCCACCCGCCAAATCGGCTTCTTTAAGATTCGCAGCGAGGGAGCCATTGCCAGTGGCGTACGGCGCATTGAGGCTTCTTGCGGCGATGCGGGCTATGCCGCCGTACGCGAGATGATCGAGAGCCGCTTGCCGGAATGCAAGGATGCGCTGGAAAAACTGATCTCCGCCAACGGTAAACTCACCGATCTCGGGCAACCCGCCGTCCCTGTTCCGTCCAATGACGAGCAGCCCGCCGTGAAGGCTCTCGCTGCGCGCGACATCCGCACGATCAACCGTCTGCTCGACCAATTCTTCGCCTACGTGACCACCTTGAAGGAGGCCGCGTCAGAGGCGGACAAACGACTCAGGAAAGCGCGCTCCGCCGCTGCGGCAAGCCTGGCGGATTCCTTGCTCAGCGAGCAACTCACCGGCTCACGCCTCGTGCTCTGCGCGGACGGCGGCGCCGACCTGCTCACCGAGCTTTTCAACGGTCTGCGCAAGCGTCACTACACAGGAGCCGCCTTTTTGGTGACCGATGACGGCGCGTCTCTCTCCCTCGGCGCCTACTGCGGAGAAGAGGCGCAAGCCGTCGGACTCGCCGCCGGCGATTTGATCCGCTCGCTCGCTCCCATCGTCTCCGGTAAAGGCGGCGGCAAGGCCGACATGGCACGCGGCTCCGGCAGTGACCACTCGGCAAAAGATGAGTTGCTATTACGAGCAAAGCAACTGCTTGCATAATACGGATAGCATGGTAGAATAAAGCAGAGAGAAAGCTATGATGCAACCCATTTTCCCTAACTCTCCGAAAAAGTTCATTTCACCCCTGCTCAAGTGGGTTGGTGGGAAGCGTGCTCTTGCCCCAATTTTATGTAATTTAATGCCCCCGCTCGATCAAATTAATAATTATGTTGAACCATTTGTTGGAGCGGGTGGCATGTTGCTCTCGATCCAACCAAAAAAAGCTGTTATTAATGATTTGAATGCGGAGCTTATCAATGTGTATAAGGTGGTACGCAACAACCCAAAGGAGCTACTCTTGGAATTGGATAAACATATCAACTCAGTCGAACATTTCTACAAGATTCGTGATATTGATCGGTCTCCGTCATTTGCGAAGCTTTCAGTCATAGAAAGAGCTGCTCGTATCATTTATTTGAATAAAACGTGTTTTAACGGCTTGTATCGTGTTAATTCTCAAGGTTTTTTTAATGTGCCATACGGTTATTACAAGAGTCCCAATTACCGCGAGTACTCAAAGGTTTGTGCTATATCAGAGTATTTGAATCAAAGCGACGTTACGATTCTAAACGGAAATTATTGTGATACACTTCCGTATATTAGAAAAGGAACTCTGGTCTACTTGGATCCACCCTATGCTCCAGTATCTCAAACATCAAACTTTACAGGTTATAATCCTGGAGGCTTTTCGTATGAGGAGCAAACCAAACTGAAGAAATTTTGTGACACAATTGCGGAACAAGAAGCGTTTTTTATGCTCTCAAACTCCGATTGCTCGTTAATTCGTGAACTTTATCACGAGTATAAAATTCACAAAGTTCGCGCCCCCCGAGCAATTGCGGCTTCCCCCAATTCGCGCGGTACCATGACGGAGCTTGTTGTAACCAATTTTTAATTATCATGGGTAACCGATATCACCAGTCTCTCATCGAAAGGAAGTGGAGCGAACTTATCGAGCACGAAAGCCTCCAGAGTAGATTATCTGAAGATGAACCAATTCCTCTTTCTTCATCAAAAATTAATGAGTATAAAGAATGTCGCTTAATGACCAAATTTGATCATTCTTCTAATCTTCCCGCAATTTTTTGTGAAAACAAATTAAGTGTTTTACCTGTTTCTCGACATTCATTTTTGCTCGGCAAGTTTGATCTGTACACGAAGTTGCCTGATTGTACAGAAAAACCTAATTATCATGAAATACCGAACAATTACGTTACGTTGCCGTCATCGCCCGCCGAAATAACGTCCGAACAAACGGCCATCGCCTGTGCTTTCGCTTCTGGTATCATTCATGATTTCGTCGAAGAAGAACCTTCTGATCTGTTCTTGCCTACAATATCAGGCCGATTTGGTACCGGTGTCTTCGATTTCAATATAAGAGGTCTCGGACAGCAGAGATCATACGCTCTTCGTATTAACAAAGCACAAATAGAAATTGATGCTGTTTATGAATCTCCGAGTGCAATTTATATTATTGAGGCTAAAAATCATGAGTGCCGGGATTTTAACACCAGGCAATTGTATTTTCCCTACCGCTATATATCTCAAAAGAACAGTGTTAAGAAAGCCATTATACCCATATTTCTCAAATATATAAACGGAAACTTCTTTCTATATCGTTTTAACTTTCCCGAACAAGACAACCTCAATTCAGTATATTGCGAAAAGTCGACAGCGTACACGATATATCCTTTAGACGTAACAACTTCGGATATAGATTCACTGTTAAGCATTCAGCCACAGACAAATTGTTCAAAAATAACATTTCCGCAAGCAGATTCATTTGTTCGTATTGAGGATATGCTTCAAGCCTTATACGAGAAAGGAGAAGAGCTCACCATGGATGAAATCATAGCAAAAAATTATGATTTTACAATGAGGCAAGCCGATTATTACGCAAACGCTGCTGCCTATCTTGGATTAGTTAATATCAAGAAAGAGAATGGAAGCAAGTGCGTTGAATTAACAAAAAAAGGGAGGCGGATCGCCTCATTATCGTTCAGAGAAAATAAATTAGAACTTGCGAGAAGTATTCTCCAAGATCCCGTTTTCTTTCATGTGTTCAAGAAGTACATAGATAATGGGTGTCACATTTCGCGTAAGGACGTTATTCCTGTGATGGCTCAACATACTCCCAATCTCGGTGAGGAAACGATAAAACGCCGAGCAAGCACGGTAATGGCGTGGATTAAATGGATCGCATCTCTCGTCAATTAGATAGAATAACCATGACCTCCCCCTCCTTTCCGCCGCAGTACCCGGACGAACCGAAAATACCCGTCCTCCCGAACATGCTCACGGCGGGCAATTTGCTCTGCGGATTTTTTTCCATCCTGACCATCTTCAAGGGCATGCAGTTCGACTCCGGCACACCGGAGGCTTTCGAGTACTACAGGCAAGCCACGTACCTGATATTCGCGGCGTGTTTGTTTGACCTGCTGGACGGTCGTGTGGCGCGGCTTTGCCGGGCGGACGGACCTTTCGGGCGCGAATTCGACTCGATAGCGGATGTCGTCTCCTTCGGCATCGCCCCGGCCATGCTGCTGGCACGGGCCGTGCTTTTCCAGCTGCCCGTGCCTTTCCTGGGGGATGGGATAGCGGTGCTCTATCTGCTCTGCGCGGCATTGCGACTGGCGCGCTTCAACTGCATGGCGTCCGCCCCGCGCAAGCCCAATCAAAGCTCCGACTTCGTAGGGCTTCCCGTTCCCATGGCCGCCGGCGTGGTGGTGAGCGCCATGTACCTGGTGATTGACATCACCACCAACCGCAACCTCGTCATCGCCCAACCCTGGCAAATCCTCATGGCCATCGCCATGACTCTCGTCTCCCTGCTCATGATGAGCCGCGTGATCTACCCGAGCTTCAAGCACATCACCTTCCGCAAGCGCGGCACCATCACCGCCATCCTGCTGGCTGTCATCGCCGTGGGAACGCTCATCTGCTTTCCGTGGATTGCCCCCGCCATCTTCTTCCTGTGCTACCTGCTCTACGGTCTCATCGTGCGTCCCTTCCTCACCCGCAAAATGCGCCGCGCCCTCGAAGTGCACAACGAGGAGGACGATGATGAGGAAGAGCGAGACGCGAACAATTAAGCCCTTTCGAGTCTCCCGCCCATGAGCGCCAAACGCATCGAGTGGATTGACTTCTGCCGCATCTACACGGCGTTTTGCGTGATCGTCCGCCACTGCGACCGTCATTACGGCTTCCCCGCCTACATTGCGGATCTTTTCAATTATCGCAGCCTCATCTTTTTCTTCTTCCTGATGGCGGGCTACTTCACCCATCGCGCCGCCGTCGGGCAATGGGTGGATTGGCAGCGCACCAGGCAGCTGCTCTTTCCCTATCTTTTCTGGACGCTGATTTCCATCGTCGCCTTGCAGCCCCTCATGCACCTGCCGCAACTTGCAAACGGCGATTGGACCTGGCTTTCACCGCGTCTGCTGTTCAGTGAGACGGGGCTTGTCTCCTGGTGCTACTGGGATTTCAGCAACGTACCTCTGTGGTTCCTGCGCACACTGCTCATTTTCGCCTTCGTGAGTCCCATCCTGCAGCGCATGCCCTCCAAAGTCATGCTGTGCGTCATCCTCATCGCCTTCGCGGCAAGCGATGTGCTCTGCCAAGTGGATGGCGAAACAGCCGCCTCCCACCACGACGCGCGGCACGGCATTGCCTGGCTCCCCTTCCGGCTTTACGAGAGCGTGCTTGCCCTGGGCTTCTACATGGGAGGCCTGCTCATCCGAAGGCACGCGGACGGAGAGAGGCTCACCGCCTTTGCACGAAGCTACGCCTGGGCGCCGGTTCTGGGGTCTCTTCTTCTGCTGCCCGTGGTGTATTTCACCGGCTTTTACCCGCCGGTGCAAAGCAGCGCCCTGGTGTTGCTGGGCGTGGCGACCACCATCGGCATCGGCTGCCTGGCGGAACGCTGCCTGCCGAGATTCTGCCACTTCGCGGCGCAATGGGGATCGGCTGCCTTTTTCGTGTACGTCACGCACTTCATCCTGCTGCGCTGGCTGCGCGTCATCCTCACGGGAAAATACGGCGGGACGCTCACTCCGCTCCAGGCGGCAATGGCTCCCTGGTGCATCCTCGCTGTTTCCCTCCTGCTCTACACCGCCCTGCGGCGTCTCTTCCCGCGCTTCATGCAGGTTTTTGCTCTGGCTCCCGCTTCGCGCTGCTCAAGCAGCAAAACACAAGCGTAACGAGGCTCACCAACATGCCCGCGTAACTCACCGCCGCCACGGGCAAAAGCGCAGCCACCGGTCCGAGCGCCCACCACGGACTCTGTCCGGCATCCCTCAACCGCCGCACTGTCGTAGCCGCCGTGGGCAGGAGGATCGCCGCACCCCACGCCGCACCCAGGATCGCCCCAAAAAAAGCCGGAGAAAAAGCGGTCGCAGAACCGGCGTAGTAATTCTCCGCAAATTGTTCCGCCTGCGGCATGTATTCTTCCTCCAGGATGCGGGTGAACGCGTCGTGGTCCGCTACGCTCTCCAGCGCCCGCCCCAACACGTCCATCATCGCCGGATCCTGCAGCATGGCCTTGTAGCAATCCACCATGGACATCATCATCGGCAACAATAAGATCATCCCGATGAGATGCGTGGCAATCACGAATCCCCAAAATTGCGATCGTGTGTCACGTCCGCGAAAATCGACGTAGTGCCGAAAGCCGTGAAAGAGTGCATTCATGGTGTCAAATCCGATTTTTTGGGAAGATGAGGCTCCAGCAGAGTGCGGCTGTTGCGCTCGCGGGTGCGGGCGTGCCGCCGCGCTTGCCGTTGCAGAAAGGCCTGCATGCGGAAAGAGGGCGTCTCCTCGACTCGCTTGTAGGCGCCGTCCGCCTGCATGACGGATGCCTGCGTATTGTCGCGGAAGCAGGCGTCGAGAATCTTCATGGCACGTTGGGCGAGTTTTTTGTCCTCAATGGGTGTGAGCAGCTCCACGCGGCGGTCCAGATTGCGGCTCATCCAATCCGCACTGGCGATATACACCAACGGCTCGCCGCCGTTGTGAAAGCAGAAGATGCGCGCGTGCTCCAGGTAACGGTCCACGATGCTCACAATGCGCGTGTGGGAGCGCCCTCTCTCCGTGCCGGGATACCAACAGCAGATCCCCCGCACATTCAGCCGTATCTCCACCCCGGCGTCCGCCGCCTTCTCCAGCGCATCCATCATCTCCACATCGTTCAGCGAGTTCATCTTGGCCAAAATGCTCGCCGATTCGCCGCGCTCCGCCCGCCTGGTTTCCTCTTCTATCAGCTCCAGCAGTCGCGGCTTCATCAGCGCCGGCGATGGCTGAAGCTTTCGGAAGCGTCGCATCGCCGTGAGTCCGGTCACGCTGTTGAAGAATTGGGAGACGTCGGCCCCGATGTCGTCATCCGCCGTGAGAAGAGAAACGTCTGAGTAAAGCCGCGCCGTATCCTCGTTGTAATTTCCGGTGCCGATGTGGCAATAGCGCCGCAGAACCCCATTCTCCCGCCGCACGATCAGCAGCGCTTTGGCGTGCGTTTTGTACCCCTTCACCCCATACACCACCTGCACCCCGGCGCGCTGCAACTGCTCGGCCTGGGCAAGGTTGCGCCCCTCATCAAAGCGCGCTTTGAGCTCCACGAGCACGGTCACCTGCTTGCCGAGTTCGGCCGCGCGACACAGCGCAGCCACGAATCGCGAATTTTGCGCCGTGCGGTAGAGCGCCTGCTTGATGGCAAGCACATCGGCGTCCTTGGCCGCTTCCTCCACGAGCTTCACCACCGGCTCGTAGCTCTCGTACGGGGTATTGATGAGGATGTCTCCTCGGGCTATGTTTTCGAACATCGACACATCCGGGTCCACGCTGGCCGGGTAACACGGCGACCACGCCTCCACCTTGAGCAGCTCATGCCCCGGTTCCAACGCCATACGCCCGAAGTCCACGATCCGAAGATAGCCCGGCACGCGGTAAACGCTCGCTTCCTCCGCGTGCAACAGTTGCGCCAGCCTCTCCGCAAAAGCCTCCGGCGCGTCCTGCGCAATCTCAACGCGCACGCAGTCCGAAAACTTGCGCGCCACGAGCGCCTGGCTCATCTCCCAGGCAAAGTCGCCTCCCTCCTCTTCCTGCACCGCAATATCCCCGTTCCTCGTCACGCGCAACGCCGCGCAGTGCAGAATGCTCTCCCCTTCAAAAAGACGTCCGATGAACTGCGCCGCCAAATCCTCCAGCAGCACATACCCGTCCCGCCCCAAGCACGTGGCATGAACGCGCCGGGGCAGACAATTCGGCAGCACAACCGCCGCCACGCGACTCCCCTGCTTGCCCGCCTCCCCCAATTCCACCCCGACAATGAGATCCAGATTCGGGAGCGTCGGAGGGTTTTCCACTTCCAGGGCAAGCGGCGTCAACAGCGGCGCTATGTCCTGCAGAAAATACGTCTCCAACTTACTTCTCTGCGCTTCATCAAGCTCTCTCACCTCCAGCGGAGCCACCCCAGCCTCGCGCATCAACGGCAGCAACTCTCCATTGAGCAGCGCATACTGCTCCTGCACCATCTTCTCCGCTCGCGCTCGAATGCGCTCCAACTGCTCGCCGACGCTCAGCCCTGCCGGGTCCGGCTTCCCCTTGCCGTCCCTCTCCACCAGCATCAGTCCGCCCACGCGAACCTGAAAAAATTCGTCCAAGTTGCTCGCCGATATCGCCAAAAACTTTAACCTCTCCAACAACGGCAAATCCCCACGCCGCGCCTCATTCAGGACACGTTGATTAAACTCCAGCCAGGATAGTTCGCGATTCAGATACACGGCTCATGGCGGCGCTCCCCGCAGCCGCACTCGGCATCTTATCATACGAGCTGTCAGCGGTCAAGCTCGCCGCACCGCGAATTCCTCAAAGCCGTTCACGCAATGCCGCGCCCCGACAAGCCTCCCTTTTCCTCTCCCGGACAAAAAAATCCCCAAGTCGCTGTCTCAAAGCGGACAACGGCGCCGCTTACAACCTTGCGCATCTCTTTTCGAAAGAGATGTCCAGCATCTTTTTCAAAAAAAATTTTTCCCCTTGACAAGGCCTCCGCCACCCCTTCCGGAACTCCGGCATTCATCATCAATCCGTTAGACGTCAAAAACACCCGAAATTTCTTTCCCCAAGAGATAGTCGGCCGGTCTCTGCGAAGGCTTGAATATGAAGTATGACACGAAAAAAACGCCCTCCCTTCTCGTGAAAAAAGAGATGAGCAGAAACAGTGAAATATGATGATTATGAACGCTTTGTACCCGAATCAGCTGCGCATCTCTTTCGAAAAGAGATAAGCTGTCAGAACAACGGAGGCGGGCAGGTTTCGGTGATCCGAGATCGGCTCGGCTTTGTTGTCTCATTCTCCCCTAAAAGAATCAGTCATGAAACTGCATCTTCCGTCCTCCCTTCGCAGAGCTCTCCTGGCATGCCTTGCTGCGGCCGCCTTACCCGCCGCTTCCATCCCCACGACCATCGCCTCCGCCTCAGGCATCGCGGCCGTCTTCCTCGCGTCCCATGCTCAGGTTCAGGCTGCCTGGCCGGATATCACGGGACAAGACTATCCAGCGAGCGGCGACCTGAACGTCACCGAAAGCGGTACGATCACGTACAGCAGCAACCTCGGAGACAATGACACCGTGACCCTGCAGGGCGGAGATGGCGAGGGCATCAGCGTCAAAATTACGGAAAGTAACTCCGGCAACGAAGTGAAGGGCGGTAAACTTTCGCTGAGCGGTCATATCAAGGCGCTGATGTTCACGGGCGGGATGTTCCACTACGGTTCGGGGTGGGACGGAACGACCACGGCGACGATCGACGACATCTACGTGAAAGATGCCATGCTTTTCTTTGAGGGCACTGACGTGACACTCAACGCCAACGTACACGTGGGCGGCAAGGCGAAGGACACTCCCAGTGCGTTCGAGGGGACGTTGAGGGTGAAGGGCGCCACCATGACGTTGACCGGTGACCTCGTGGTCGAGGAGGACACGCTCGTAAGTGTGCAGCAAAGTACGGGAGAAGATGTTGTCGGCACGCTCAAGGTAGAGGGGAAGTTGAGTTCCGCTCTTGACGCTTCGAGCGCCAACCTTCTCTTCGAAGCGTATGGGCAGGGCACGGTGGAGTTGCTTGGTGGCGGTGAGCTCGCCGGTACGCTCGGCTTTGCCAGTAACGGCGGGGCAGCTCCCTCCTTGGTTCTCGGAACGTCAAAGACGCTCACTGTGTATGGCTTGAATTCATCTGCCGGGGGTAAAATTATTGCCGGAGGAACGGGCGCAGGCTTCGCCGAATTGAAGTTGAACGGGAGTGGAACGTACACGTTCGATGGGATGATAGGTACAGACGCCAACGCTGAGAATGTCACAACCGGGTGGGCTGATACCGACAGCAAGCTGGATTTGACCATCGCCGGTGCGCAACAGACTCTCAACGGGAGTGTTCATGTCCATGATCTTACGATTGAGAACGGATCGCTGACTATTCCCAAGAATGGTAATCACGTCTGCATCCAGGTGGATGGGGATCTCACGATAAAAGGAACTTATGCCAACAGGGACAATGCGGCGGGGGGATCCTGCCTCATCGTGAAAGGCAATCTGATCCTCGATTCGAATGCTGTTGACGACCCGGCGTTTTATACGGATGGTGCGGCGGCTGATCACAATACGACGTTGATTGTGGAGGGAAAACTTCAAGGGACGAAGGGGAACTTCGAAACAAACGGCGTGATTGTGCTGAAACAAGGAGGTGAACTGAACGGGAATCTGACTGTCGGTTGGGGGGGAGGGCTTATCTTAGGGGGCGATCTGGCGGTGGGAGGCGATCTGACGCATAACAACGAGAGCTATGGTCAATCGCTCAAGAAATTGGAAGGAGCGCTTGGCACCGTGTATCTGCTCAACAAGATAACCGATAGTAAGAGCAAGAGCGTCACAGACTTCAAGGTTTGGTTCGAGAAAAATTGGACCGGGGGCATCGACGAGGGCATCGGCTTCGGCGTGACCGGGGGAGGGACGCTGACGTTGACCGACGAAGGGGAATGGGGCGTTGGCAGGAACCTCAAAGTTACAGGAAACAGCACGTTGGAGCTGGGCGGAACGTTGACCATGAGCGGCGCTCTGGTATCGGACGCGGGAAGTACCGTGACCAGGAAGAGTGGCTCGAAACTGATTCTGAGCGGGACGGGGAATAGCCTCAGCAGCTTGGAGTTGGATGAGGCCGGAGGAGCAACGCTTTGCATGACGTTGAGCGCTTCCGACTATGCCACGTTGCAGGTTGACACATTCAACGCTCATAATCAAAAATTAACGCTTGAGCTGACCGGACTGGAGGAGTGGTTTGACGAACATGCAGGCGAGACACTGACATTGTTCACGGGTGATGGCGTGTCGGACTTGGTTTCGGCCATAACTGACTACACAGAATTTAAGGAAGGCAGGTACAAATGCTCTCTGGATACCAGTGGGGTGTTGACGATTGAGGTTGATTCCTCGAATACCTGGAGTGGCGACGGTCCGAGCATGACTTGGTCGAGTACGGAGAGTGTCTGGGGGGACAACCACGACAGTCAATTTACTCAGGAAAAAGATGTAGTCTTTGCCGGCACGAACACGGGGGGGATCACCGTGACTCTCGGGGAGGCGATTACGTTGGAGGCAGGCATGATCGTGGAGAGAGGGGAAGGGGTGAGCGGTACTCAAAGCTACACCTTTGCGACGGGCGAGAATGCGCTGACGGTTGGCACGGATCTCAACATTAAGAAGGGGATCACGGCAAAATTCACCGGGAGCGGAGCCATCACCGTGAACGGTCAAATACGAGTGGGTAGCGAAAGCGGCTCGGCTGAACTCACGCTTTCCGGCACGGGAGCGGTGCACTCCGATGGTTTGTCGCTGGTGGGTGAGGGGACGAAGCTCGTCATTGACTCTGCACCGAGTGGTGGTGAGAAATACATCTTCAAGCACATGGAGCTTGGGGCGGGAACTGAACTGGTGCTGCGAGGATCAGATGCGGCGAATTACAACCACTGGGATTTGACCAATTCGGGCAACAATAACTACGCGAGTGGGGCCGGCTCCATCGTGTTGGAGGGTACGGGAATTTTACGGAATGGCATGTCACAAGCGGGCATCCTGTGGGCGTTCTTCTGGAACCGTGAGGGCACACATCCGGGGCAGACCATCGGAAACCTGATACTTCGCTCGTATGAAGGGACCGGAACGACATTGTTTATCGATGGCGAGATGGGGATTGAGACTGACCATGCTATCGGTGTTGTCGAGGACTTTTGGGTAGAGGACGGCAGCTCGTTGGTGATACAGTGTCGGGTGCTTGGCAAAACCACCGGCAACCACAGCAATACCTTGCACTTGAAAGGGGACGGCTCCAACGCTTCGGATCGAGGAGTGAGTGCCGATGCCGCATTGGTGTTGGGGACGAATGGGGCTCAAGACGCGACGGAGACTGAGAGGAGTAAGATTTACTGGAATATTAAGGCTGAGTCGGACACAAGCATCGACGTGTGGGTGGCGTCAACAAATGAAAACTGCGCCGAATGGACATTGATGAAGGAGTTGAACGTGGGAACATATACTCTCACGAAGAAGGGGACGGGGACGTTGAAGCTGGGTGAGGGCGGCTCGCTGGTCGGCTCGGGAGATATTGTGGTGAGCGCCGGCGCCTTGCAAGTGGATGGGGGGGCAGACATAAGCGGTTACTCGGGCACGATCAAGGTCTGGGACAACAGCGGGCTGACCCTGGGCGGTACGGGTTCGTTGGAGAATTTGAGTCTGGACGGCGAAGGCGACACGAGCAGGACGGTTACCGTGGAGGCAGAGGGGAGCTGGACGCTGACGAAGAAGTTGGACGTGGGAACACATGAACTCACGAAGGCGGGGGATGGAACCTTGAAGCTGGGTGAGGGCGGCGCACTTGCCGGATCGGGGGCCATCGCGGTGAGCGCCGGCGCCTTGGAAGTGGGCGCCGACATGAGCGCGTACTCGGGCACGATCAAAGTTCAGGGCGGCAGCGGGCTGACCCTGAGCGCGAATGCCGAGAACGTGAGCGTGAGTCTGGAGAATGCAACAGAGGATGCGAACGTGCTGACCCTGAACGGTACGGGCGCCTTGAAGAGCGTGACCCTGGGAGGGACTCCAGAAAGCGCCAAGCTGCAAATGGGGGAGAATGCATCGTGGACGCTGCAATCGGTGGACATAAGTGGAAAATCCTTGACGGTCGGTGGAACCGGCGTATGCACTATTGAACAGCTTACCACTTCAGCAAGTTCGCTGGAGGTGGAAGCGGGAGGAACCGTGATATTGAGTAAGACTCAACCCGAAGTCTCTTTAAGCGCTCTTACTTTGGGAGCCGGAGCCAGACTGGAGACGTATGCGACCACCGGCACGCTCGAGCTTGGAAATCTCGAAGTGTCGTCGGGGAATGATTCCGTGTTGAGTCTCAAAGGCGATCTCACTGGCCTGAAGCTGAAAGTCGGAGGAGCTTTTGAGAATAAGTTGCTTATCGAGCTGACGGACGAGTTTATTATGAACCACGTGCGCGGAAAGGCGGAGGGGTATCAACTGTTTGAGGATGGTACTCATTGGACCGATCACGTGGAATTTGTCAATGAGGCCTACGGTTCCCGTCTGAAACCCTCGGAAGACGGCAGAAGCATCATTCTTGAGGATTTGAAGGGCTTGCACTGGGCAGGTACGGCGGAGAGTCATGTATGGAATACAGAGAGCGGGAACAAGGATTGGAAAGACGACGCGCAACAAGAAGCCGCTTTCACCGGGACGGGTGATGTGATCTTCATGCCCGGAGATGGTGTGAGTACAGAAGTGGAACTCGTTGGAGAACTGGCGCCGGAAAATGTGACAGTGGGCCAGGGAACCGGTTGGGTTTTCTCCGGATCCGGCAACTTGGCTGCCACGGGCAGAATGACCGTGGGCGGCGAAGGAGGCTCGGCTGAACTCACGCTTTCCGGCACGGGGTACGTACACTCTGAGAACCTGTCGCTGGTGGGTGAGGGGACGAAGCTCGTCATTACCTCTGCGCCGAGTGGTGGTGAGAAATACATCTTCAAGCACATGGAGCTTGGGGCGGGAACTGAACTGGTGCTGCGAGGATCAGATGCGGCGAATTACAACCACTGGGATTTGACCAATTCGGGCAACAATAACTACGCGAGTGGGGCCGGCTCCATCGTGTTGGAGGGTACGGGAATTTTACGGAATGGCATGTCACAAGCGGGCATCCTGTGGGCGTTCTTCTGGAACCGTGAGGGCACACATCCGGGGCAGACCATCGGAAACCTGATACTTCGCTCGTATGAAGGGACCGGAACGACATTGTTTATCGATGGCGAGATGGGGATTGAGACTGACCATGCTATCGGTGTTGTCGAGGACTTTTGGGTAGAGGACGGCAGCTCGTTGGTGATACAGTGTCGGGTGCTTGGCAAAACCACCGGCAACCACAGCAATACCTTGCACTTGAAAGGGGACGGCTCCAACGCTTCGGATCGAGGAGTGAGTGCCGATGCCGCATTGGTGTTGGGGACGAATGGGGCTCAAGACGCGACGGAGACTGAGAGGAGTAAGATTTACTGGAATATTAAGGCTGAGACGAACACAAGCATCGACGTGTGGGTGGCGTCAACAAATGAAAACTGCGCCGAATGGACGTTGATGAAGGAGCTGGACGTGGGAACATATACCCTCACGAAGAAGGGGGCGGGGACCTTGAAGCTGGATGCGAGCGGCACGCTGGTCGGCTCGGGGAACATCGTGGTGAGTGACGGCGCTCTGCAAGTGGGCGCCGACATGAGCGGGTACTCGGGCACGATCACAGTTCAGGACAGCGGCGAGCTGACGTTGAGCGCGGATGCTTCGACCGTGAGCGTGGAACTGAAAGAGGGGAGATCTGTCAATCTGAGCGCCACGGAAGCATCGGCGTCGTTGAAGAACGTGAGCTTGGGCGAAGGAGCGACAAGTGGGACGGTTTCCCTGGCGGAATCTGCGAACTGGACGCTGTCGGGTGTGACGCTCACGGACTCACAGA
>CANRET010000003.1 GCA_947629715.1 uncultured Akkermansia sp. | reverse complement strand
CCTTTGGCTATTTGATTCCGCCCTGTCAGCGGTTCTTGGGGACTTTCACCCCAGCTACATGTCATGCCTGACGTACAGGAAAAAGCCCGCTCTCCGTGGTAGGAAAGCGGGCGAAGAGCAACTGAAGCGCCGAGAATTAGTCCTCGGAGCCAACAGAGATGGTGTCATCCGACGGCGCCACGTCCTCATCGACATCGTAGGAAGCACGAGGGATGGGGGTGGCTCCCGGGACGGGTTCCACAACGATGTTGCGATACTTGTCAAAGCCCGTGCCAGCGGGGATAAGATGCCCCAGAATAACGTTCTCTTTGAAGCCCTCCAGCTGGTCGGTCTTGCCAAGCGTCGCAGCTTCGGTAAGGACTCGCGTGGTGTCTTGGAAGGAGGCTGCGGAGATGAAAGAATCCGTCTTCAGAGAGGCCTTTGTAATGCCGAGCAGCACGGGTTCACACTCAGCCGGGCGACCATTCATTTCGACGGTCTCCTTGTTGATGCGCACAAAGGCGGAACGATCCACCTCGTCACCCCAGAGCAACCCGGTATCTCCGGGATCCTTGACGCGAACCTTGCGCAGCATCTGAGATACGATGATCTCCACATGCTTATCATTGATTTCCACACCCTGCACACGGTATACCTGCTGCACCTTGTTAACGAGGTGCTCCTGCAAGGCTTCCTTGCCGCAGATGCGCAGAATCTCGTCCGAAGCTTCAGAACCGTCGGAGAGAGGCTCGCCGGCGTGTACAAAGTCTCCGTCATGCACGATGATATGGCAATCCATGGGGACGAGGTGCTTGTAGGAAATCATGCCATCGTTCTCATCCTTTTCAGAGAGCTTGGTCGAGCGTTTGCGAGACTTAGCCGCATCGCGCGCCTCGGCATCACGATAGACCGTAACCACCTTCTTACCACGAATCATGGCATCGTCAATGGCCACAATACCGTCAATCTCTGCAAGGACGCAGGTATCCTTCGGACGACGAGCCTCAAAGAGCTCGGCAACACGCGGAAGGCCACCGGTAATGTCGTTCGTCTTTTGCACCTTACGGGGCGTTTTGGCGATCTGAGTACCGGCAGAAATCTTCTGCCGGTCGGAAACAGCAAGATAGGCGCCGGTGGGGATAGAATAAACGCGCGGCTTATCCTTGTCACCCCTACCCGTATGCACGATAATGCGCGGGGCGAGATCCTGGCGGTGGTCGATAATGACCGTCGTGCCCTTGCCGGACTCCGTATGCCCCGCCTCCGTGCGGCAGGTGATACCCTCAATCATGTCCTCGAACTCCACCGTACCACTCACCTCGGCGATGACGGGAATAGCGAAGGGATCCCACTCTGCGATGAGCTTCTGAGCCTTGATTTGTTGACCATCCTTGACATGAAGCACAGCGCCCATAGCGAGCTGGTAAGCTTCCTGCTCCTTGCCCTCGGCGTCGTAAATTTTAACACTGCCGTTCTTACAAAGAACGACGTTATTGCCGTTCTCATCCTCAACGCAACGGTCACGCAAGTTTTCATCGTAGATAACGCGACCGGCTGTTTTGGACACGTATTCCGGGCGGTTGGTTGTGGCTGTAGCCGTTCCTCCCACGTGGAAAGTACGCATGGTAAGCTGAGTACCGGGCTCACCGATAGACTGAGCGGCGATGATACCCACAGCCTCACCGACCTTCACCGGTAACCCGGTAGCCAAGTTCAGACCATAGCACTTTGCACAGCATCCCTTACCCAACTCGCAGGTCAACACAGAACGAACGCGCACCTTTTCAATACCGACCTTCTCAATCTGCTTGGCTGCTTCATCGGTGATGATCTGATTCTTCGCCACGATGAGTTCCCTCGTGGTAGGATCCACGATGTCATCACACGTAACGCGACCATAGATGCGGGAGGAAAGCGTGGCAATCTCGTCCTCACCGTCATAAATGGCAGTCATGACGATACCGTTGTCTGTACCGCAATCCTCATCGCGCACAATGACATCCTGAGCCACGTCCACAAGCTTGCGGGTCATGTAACCGGAGTCAGCCGTCTTCAATGCGGTATCAGCCAGTCCCTTACGAGCACCGTGGGTAGAGATGAAGTACTCCAACACAGAGAGCCCCTCGCGGAAGTTGGAGGTAATGGGACGCTCAATAATCTCGCCGGAGGGCTTAGCCATGAGGCCTCGCATACCGGAGAGCTGCTTGATCTGAGCCTTGTTACCACGCGCGCCGGAGTCCACCATCATGAAGAGCGGATTGGCCACGGCGGAGCCATCGTTGTACTCCAACTTGGTATAAAGTTCCTTCTGAATGGCATCGGTTGTAGAAGACCAGATGTTCACGACCTTTTCGTAGCGCTCACCGTTCGTAATGAGACCCTCCTCGTACTGCTCGGTCACTTTGGTCACCTCATTGTATGCCTCAGCGATGAGAGCATCCTTGCTCTCCGGCTCCACCATATCCACGATACCGATGGAGCAGCCGGAGCGCGTAGCCTCCTTATAGCCGAGCGCCTTCAGGGCATCGAGCGTCTCCACCGTGCGTTTCTGACCGCAAGTTTGGTAGCAACGCCAGATGATTTCTCCAAGCTGCTTTTTACCGACGTTGCGGTTGATATAGCCAATCTCATTGGGCCAAATCTCGTTGAAACGGACGCGACCAGCAGTCGTAACAATCGTCTTCTTATCGACATTCTCCTGGTTGAAGGAGAGGCGGTCAAATTCCTTACCGGACTTGCCGTAGTCGGGGTTCTTGAGGCGGATCCAGTCGTGGTATCCAATCTTGCGAGAAGCGATAGCAAACTCCACCTCAGAAATGGACTCAAAGAGAGGCAACAGATGCTGATTATCCTGATTCTCCTTTACAATTTTCGCCCGAGTGTGAGTGAGGTAATACGCGCCCAGAATGATATCTTGCGTCGGAGTAGAGATAGGTTTGCCGGAGGCCGGAGAAAAGATGTTGTTGGGCGCAAGCATGAGTAAGCGAGCCTCCAACTGAGCCTCTACGGAAAGCGGCACATGGACAGCCATCTGGTCGCCATCGAAGTCTGCGTTGTACCCGGTGCACACCAGAGGATGCAGACGAATAGCAGAACCCTCGATAAGCACAGGCTCGAAGGCCTGAATTGAGAGGCGGTGCAGCGTCGGGGCACGGTTCAGGAAAACAGGGTGCCCCTTGGTGACCTCTTCCAAGATATCCCACACCACGGTCTCCTTACGATCGATCATTTTCTTGGCCGAGCGCACAGTATGCACGTAGCCAAGCTCTTTAAGACGGTGAATGATGAAAGGCTCAAAGAGCGTGAGCGCCATCTTTTTGGGAAGACCGCACTGATTCATCTTGAGGTTCGGACCAATCACAATCACCGAACGTCCCGAGTAGTCCACACGCTTGCCCAGCAGGTTTTGGCGGAAACGTCCGCTCTTGCCTTTAAGCATATCGGAAAGCGACTTAAGAGGACGATTGCCGGCACCGGTGACATGACGACCATGGCGACCATTGTCAAAGAGAGCGTCCACCGCTTCTTGGAGCATGCGCATCTCATTGCGGCGAATCACCTCGGGAGTTTGCAGGGAGGCAAGCTCCGTGAGGCGATTGTTGCGGTTGATGACACGACGGTACAAATCATTCAAATCACTGGTCGCAAAGCGACCTCCGGGCAAGGGCACGAGAGGACGAAGATCCGGCGGGATAACCGGAAGAACCGTGAGGACCATCCACTCCGGGTGGCAACCGCTATTGCGGAAGCCTTGAGCGAGTTGAAGCCGCTTGGCGATCTTACGCTTGCTTTGTTTGGAATTGGTCTTATCCATTTCATGTCGCAGCTGATCAATAAGAGCGTCCAAATCGATGGTTTCCAACAAACGCTGAATAGCCACTGCACCCATGGCAGCCTCAGGAGCGTCATCACCGTAATCCTCTACAATTTCCTCATACTGCTCCTCACTGAGAATCATGCCACGCTCAATGCCGTTCACGCCACGTGGATCAATGACAATGTAATCCTCGTAATAGATGATACGTTCGAGATCCTTAGCGGTAAGGTCGAGGATAAGACCGATGCGACTGGGCATACATTTGTAGAACCAAATGTGAGTGACGGGGACAGCCAAGTTGATATGCCCCATGCGCTCACGGCGCACACGGGATGAAGTAACCTCCACACCACAGCGATCACAGATCATACCCTTGTTTTTGGCACGCTTGTACCGTCCGCAGGAGCACTCCATGTCGCGAGTGGGGCCAAATATGCGCTCGCAAAAAAGGCCTCCTCTCTCGGGTTTGAAGGTTCGATAATTAATCGTCTCGGGGTTTTTCACCTCGCCGCTGGACCACTTGCGAATGTCGTCCGGGCTGGCAACAGTGATGCAAACCTGATCGAAGTTTTTTGGCTTCTCGGTGTTAATATCGGCTTGAGACATATAGGTAAAGGGTTGAAGATTGCAGTATCATGGAATTAACGATCAGACTCTTCCTCGTCAGCATGGAGTTCAATGGGAGTATTGAGTTCTGATTCTGAACCATCCAAGCGGATTTCGATCATATCTTCGTAATCCTGCACATCTTTCTGAATCTCTTCCTCGTCAGCCACGTCCGCCAACACTTGGAAGACATCCACTTCTTGAGAGTTCGCTCCATCCTGGTAGCGCTTCTCAAGGGGTTGTACATTCAAACAAAGAGCCTGCATCTCCTTGATAAGCACATTGAAGGATTCCGGAGTTCCGGCTTCCAAGGAGTTGTCACCGCGCACTATATTCTCATAGATGCGCGTGCGTCCCTGTACATCATCAGACTTAACGGTGAGCAGCTCCTGCAGCGTGTAGGCTGCGCCATAAGCTTCCATAGCCCACACCTCCATTTCGCCAAAACGCTGACCACCATGCTGAGCCTTGCCTCCCAATGGTTGCTGAGTGACAAGCGAGTAAGTGCCTACGGCGCGCGCATGCACCTTGTCGGCAACAAGATGGTTCAACTTAAGCATGTAGGTATATCCTACCACTACAGGGTAATGGAAATATTCACCGGTGAGACCATCAATAAGACGACTCTTGCCGGCCACAGAGCCATCCTTGCCATCGCCAACCCATGTGAAGCCTGGTACCTTCTTGGCCTGGCTCATGTAATCCCAAATCTTGGCCTCATCGATGCCATCGAACACAGGCGTGGCCACTTTGAATCCCAGAGCCTTGGCAGCCACGCCCAAGTGCGCTTCAAGCACCTGTCCCACATTCATGCGCGAAGGCACACCGAGGGGATTGAGAATGATATCCACCGGAGTACCATCCTCCAAATAAGGCATATCTTCGACGGGAAGGACGCGAGAGCAAACGCCCTTGTTGCCATGGCGACCGGCCATCTTATCACCCACGCCGAGCTTACGCTTGGTAGCAATGTACACCTTCACTTCAGTGACAACACCAGGCTCCATCTCAGCGCCGGCCTCAATTTGATCGAGCTTGCGATCGCGTTCCTCATCCAAATCGCGGAAACGCGACTCGTAGGCGTTAACGATCTCAAAGATTTGATTGCGTACGGGACTCTCGTTCATATCAATCTGGTCGTGATGTTCGGCCAGATTATGGAGAAGAGTCTTGGTAATCTTGCGGTTGGCAGGAATAAGGACCTCTCCGGTTCCCGCGCGGGTAACCTCCAAGGGAATCTTCTCCCCAAGCAAACGATCAGAGAGGCGACTGGTGAGCAAATCGATGAGATTTTTCTTATCGCGCACATATTCCTCATCCACCTTTTTGCGCTGTTTTTGAGCTTCTTTCTCGGAATCCATCTCCGGAGCACCGGGAGCAACGGAACGAACGATGCGCACATCCATAACCACACCGGTAGTGCCGGGAGGCACACGCAGGGACGTATCTTTTACATCCGCCGCTTTCTCGCCAAAAATGGCTCGCAGCAAACGCTCTTCCGGGGCGAGGTCAGTCTCGCTCTTCGGACTAATCTTACCCACCAAAATATCTCCGGGTTTCACCTCCGCTCCGATGCGTACAACACCATCGCTCCCCAAATTCTTAAGGGCTTCGTCACCCACATTGGGAATATCGCGCGTAATCTCTTCCGGTCCGAGCTTGGTATCACGAGCTTTCTCCTCAAACTCCTCAATGTGGATGGAAGTGTAAGCATCCTCCTGCACCAGTCGTTCCGAGATGATGATGGCGTCCTCGAAGTTGTAGCCGTACCAAGACATGTAAGCCACAAGCACATTCCGCCCCAGAGCGAGCTCCCCACCGTCTGTGCAGGGCCCATCGGCCAGCACGTCTCCGGCTTTCACCTTTGCGCCACGCGCCACAATAGGACGTTGATTGATGCAGGTGGAGGCATTGGAACGCATGAACTTGCGCAGCTGGTATACATAGATCCCCTCATCAGGATTTGTTTTGATGCTGTCAGGGTCACTCAGCCAACGCTGAGGGGCTACCGGCAATTCGCCATTTTTGGTAGTGACAATGTATTCGGCTGTGGCCGAGGCAACGATGCCCGGGCCTTCGGCAACCACCACCGCGCCGCTGTCGCGAGCGCATTTGGCTTCAATGCCAGTACCCACAAGCGGAGCTTGATTAACCATGAGCGGTACACCCTGGCGCTGCATGTTGGCTCCCATGAGAGCGCGGTTGGCGTCATCGTGTTCCAAAAAGGGAATAAGGCCAGCGGCGATAGAAATGATCTGCTTTGGAGACACATCCATGTACTCCACGCGACGGGGATCCACCTCAATGAATTCACCGTGTTCGCGCGCAGTAACGCGAGGCTTGACAAAATGCCCGTGCCCATTGTCGTTGTCAATGGGATTGTTGGCCTGAGCAATGAGGTGGTACTCCTCCTTGTCAGCCGAGAGGTACTCAACCTCGTTGGTGATGATTACCTCTGTATCCACTCCGCCTTTCTTGTTCTTTTTCTGGATCGTTTTAACCTTGCGGAAAGGGGTTTCGATGAAGCCGTACTCATCAATGCGAGCGTAGGTGCAAAGAGAGTTGATAAGACCGATGTTGGGTCCTTCCGGCGTCTCAATCGGGCAGATGCGTCCGTAGTGTGAAGGATGCACGTCACGCACCTCAAAGCCGGCGCGGTCACGGTTCAAACCTCCCGGGCCGAGGGCAGAGAGACGACGCTTGTGCGTGAGTTCCGCCAGCGGATTAATCTGATCCATGAACTGGGAGAGCTGACTGCGCCCGAAGAAATCGCGAATGACGGCGCTGAGAGCCTTGGGGTTAATGAGCTTGCTTGGCGTGAGATCATTGCGAGTGGTATCGCAGAGAGTCATGCGCTCTTTGACCAAACGCTCCGTACGAGCAAAACCCACGCGGCACTGGTTGGCAATGAGTTCTCCCACAGCTCGAACCCGGCGGTTACCGAGGTGATCAATGTCGTCCACGGAACCTTCGCCATGACGCAACCGTAGCAAGTATTTGACAGCCGTCAGGAAATCTATGGGCTGGATGAGCCGGACATCCTCCGGCACGTCCAAGCCGAGCTTCTGGTTAATCTTGTAGCGTCCCACGCGGGTGAGATCGTAGCGTCTCTCCTCGCGGAAAAGGCGATCCAGAGCGGCAGCTGCCTGCTGCACCGAAGTAGGATCTCCGGGGCGGAACTTGCGGAATATCTCTTTGAGGGCGCTGTCGCGATCAAAAGAGAGATCCTTCTTAAGAGTTTTCACGAGCAACTCATCCTCACGCTGGTCAATAACCTCGACCGTCTTAATGCCCAATTCTTGCATCCTTCGGATGGTGGCAAAGCTGAGAGGCTCGTACGCTTTGGCGATAATAGAAGCCGGCCGAGTGGAATTTTTCTCGCTGTACTTGACGTCCTCAAACGGCAGGAGATATTCGAGTTCATCGCCGCTCACGTCAGAAATGCACAGCTTCTGAATCGTGTAGAACTGCTCAACGATGGATCGGTCGCTCTCATATCCCAAGTAGCGAAGAAACGTAGTAGCCAAGAATTTGCGGCGGCGGCGGCGGCGATCCAAGTACACGTACATCAGGTCGTTCGTATCGAACTGAACTTCCAACCAAGATCCCCGGTCGGGAATGATGCGGAAAGAGAAGAGTTCCTTACCATTGGCATGGCGTGTCTTCTCATAGCAGATGCCCGGAGAGCGATGCAACTGAGCAACGATAACACGTTCTGCTCCATTGATGACAAAAGTTCCGCGGTCAGTAATCATGGGAATTTCACCCATGTAAACATCCTCCTCGGCACTATAATCATTGCACTTCAAACGGAAACGGATGTAAAGAGAAGAGCTGTAAGTCTCCCCGGCGCGAATAGCGGCAAAATCTGTAATTTTGGGCGGAGAAACCTCATAAGAGATGAACTCCAAACGAATCTGAGAGTCATAGCTCTCAATGGGGAAATGTTCCGCCAAAACAGCCTGCAACCCCATTTTGAGGCGCTTTGAGGGAGCCGTGAAGCGTTGAAGAAACTCTTCGTAGGATTTGGTCTGTGTCTCGATGAGGTTAGGCGGCTGAATAACCTCAGTGATCTTGCCGAAACTAATTCGCTCTTGCTTGGGCTTGGACATGGAGTGCGCGGGAGATTGAGTTTTGCATTCGGATCCCGGATGCAGGTCGATTTTATGGGCTAAAACCGACCCAGAGCGCGAAATGCGTACGCAGAGAGTGCGCGCCGAGTCGATTTCAGAGGGTTAAAAATTATTAAGTGAGAGGGAGGGAAGAGGCAAAGCCTCACGACAACGAGGACACGAAACGCAGGGGAGGACACGGTCCTCCCCTGCCTTCGCAAAAGGCGACGGGTTACTTGATGGTAACTTTGGCACCGGCCTTCTCGAGCTCAGCCTTAGCCTTGTCAGCATCCTCCTTCGAGGCGCCTTCAAGAATGACGGCAGGAGCGCTTTCCACAAGCTTCTTGGCGTCAGCCAGACCCAGACCGGGCTTGACGGTACGCACCGCCTTAATGACGGCAATCTTGTTGGCACCGGCATCAGTAAGCTCGACATTGAAGTCGGTCTTTTCCTCTGCCGCTTCAGCGGGGGCGGCAGCAGCACCCGGGGCGGCGGCGGCAACAGGTGCAGCAGCAGAAACACCCCATTTTTCTTCGAGTAGTTTAACCAGCTCGGCGGCTTCCAGAATAGTGAGCTTGCCGAGTTCCTCAGCGATTGTATTAATATCAGCCATTGTTTTGTATGTTAATTAATTGGTTCTTGTCGCGGATGAGGGCTCCCCATCCATTTCAGTTCTCACCGGCCGGAGAGCCGACAGAGAACCTAATTTTCAGGCGTCGGGAGGTGATACCACAACGACGCTATCTGTTCAAGTCTTTTTTTTGTGATGACACAGATCATTCAGCCGTGCCGTTTTGTTGATCGACATGTGCCTGAATAACGCGAGCGAGAGCCGCGCCGGCACCGTTGATAGTACCAAGCAAGGTCGCCAAAAGCACCTCACGACTGGGCAGATCTCCCAGCGCCCGGATTTTGTCGGGCGTCAGTTGAGCTCCGTCGAGAATGCCAGTCTTATATTCGGCCTTTTTGGAGACCTTGGCGAAAGCATTAATCACCTTGGCGGCAGCGCAGATATCGCTCTGTCCGGTGACATAGGCAGTCTGTCCCTTGAGGTCTGAAGAAATGTCCGGAAGCCCCGCCTGGGCGAGAGCTTTGGCCATGTACGAGTTTTTAGCAACAGTGCAGGAAGCTCCATTGGCCGCTAACGAAGCGCGCAGAGCTGTGAACTCCGGCACACTCACCCCGGCGTAGTCAATGACAATCAGGAACGGCGAGCCATTCACCTTCTCAAGCAGCTGGGAGATAATAGTCTCCTTGTCTGCGTTCACTTTTTTTTCTGTACTCATAGTCGTTTCAGATGTTAGGGTTCTCAGAGCTTCGCGTATTCAGTGGCGTTGAGTGTGATGCCCGGACTCATGGAACAGGACACTGTAGCGGCGGCAATATAGGCGCCTTTGGCCCCGGCAGGCCGCGCCTTGACAACAGAGGCAATGAGTGCGCGGAGGTTCTCCGCAAGCTGCTCGGAGCTGAAAGAGAGCTTGCCGACGGCCGCAGATATGTTGGCGTTTTTATCCACTTTGTAATCCACGCGTCCAGCCTTTACTTCACGCACAGCCTTGGCCGTGTCGTCAGTGACGGTACCCGTCTTGGGATTAGGCATAAGACCTCGGGGACCAAGGACTCGAGCAATCTTACGCACCTGGGCCATGGCGTCCGGGGTGGCGATTGCGCTATCAAATGCGAGGAAACCCGATTGTACCTCTTTGATAAGGTCCTCCAAGCCTACCTTTTCAGCCCCGGCATCAATGGCAGCCTGTGCGGCCTCTCCCTGTGCAAAGACAATGACACGGACATTTTTCCCGGTACCGTGCGGAAGAGCGACAGAGCTGCGAACCATTTGGTCGGACTTACGCGGATCAACGGTAAGGTGAAAAGAGATGGTAACGGTAGGATCGAACTTAGGGGCAGGAAAACTCTTCATGAGTTCCACAGCCTCCTCGACGGTGTAGGACTTGGTGGAGTCCACCAAACCTGCAGCTTGAGTATAACGTTTTGAATGCTTTGTTGACATAATGATAATTGCAGTACGTGCGGGGTTATGAGTTACCGGATAGGACCCTCCTGCGCGGTGAGAAAGGGATTCTCCTTACAGACCTTCCACCTCAATACCCATTTGACGAGCCTGCCCGGCAATGATGCGGGCCGCAGCTTCGGGATTCTTGGTATTCAGGTCAGGCATCTTCGTATTGACCACCTCCATGAGTTTCTCCTTGGAGATTTTGGCAACCTTGTTTTTATTAGGTTCACCGGAACCGGAGGAGAGACCGGCAGCCTTCTTGAGAAGATTGGCAGCCGGAGGCATCTTCGTGATGAAGTCGAAAGACTTATCCTTGTAAACAGTGATCACAACGGGGAGAACATCTCCAGCCTGCTTTTGAGTTTTTGCATTGAACTCTTTGCAAAAGGCCATGATATTGACACCCGCCTGACCAAGAGCAGGACCCACCGGAGGCGACGGATTGGCCGCTCCCGCAGGAATCTGCAGTTTAATGGTTTTAACTACTTCTTTTGCCATGGTTTTATGTGTTTGTAATATCCACGCCGCCGACGTAGAGCAGCAGCGCAGAATTAAGGGGTCTATTCGTTCCGTGGAATATTGCGTTCATCCTCCGGCACAACCTGCACCTGAGTAAAGTCCAAATCAAGCGGGTTGGAACGCCCGAACATCGTCACCCCCACACGAAGGCGGCCATGTTCAGCATCGACTTCTTCCACAATACCTCGTTCACCTTGGAAAGCTCCCTCCAACACCACCACTTCGTCCTGCACATTGATGACGATTTTCTGACGCGTGCCCTCGCTGCGCCGCTCAACTTCACGCTTAAAGTCGGCTACATCTTTGGCGGACATCGGGAGAGGTTCCTTGTTGCGTCCACATGCAAAGCTGATGACGCCATCAACGGCTTGAATTTTATACCAGGCATCGTTGTTAAGAGTGCCGGTGGCAGGATCACGCAAGGCGAAATTAAGGTAAACATAACCGGGATAAAGCTTGCGCTCCTGGACGACTTTCTTGCCGTTACGCACCTCCTCCACTCTCTCGGTGGGGACAAGGGGGTCACTCTGCAAAAGTGCGCCAAGCTCCTCATCTTCCTTGAAAAGTCGCTTGAGATTTTCCACGGCGCGGCGCTCTTTATTGGAAAGCACATGCAACACATACCACTGATCCTGTGCAGCAGGTATGGCGTGGCGCGTACCGGATTTGCGTTCGTAGGGACGTGACATAGAGAGGAAGTGTGATGAAGAATGGAAAAAGTTTTGGAAAGTAGCAGGTTATCTCAGGAAAGTTGTTCCACAGCCCAAGTTACCACACGAGCCATAACGAAATCAAAGAACGCCACATAGGCTCCCAGTAGCACCATTGCGATAAGCACCACCAGAGTGGAACTCCACAGCTCCCGAAACTTCCTGAATCCTTTAATCTTCGGATCACTCTCCCACGGCCATGAGCATTTCTTAAGCTCACTCTTGATAGCGGAGATGAACTGTGATATCTTTCGAAACATGAGTGCGTCTATGGTGAGGTGATGATTCGTGAAAACCTTGCTTGGTCTTCCTTGTACAGGGTACGAGAGACTCGAACTCCCAACATGCGGTTTTGGAGACCGCCGCTCTACCAATTGAGCTAGTACCCTATGCTTTTGGATGAGATTTTGCCCGAACGGTCAGGGGATGCCATCGATTGATGAGGCATCCCCCGCCATCCGTACCGGCACGCCCTATTCCCCAAATGGGGGATTGAGGCGTTGCCGAGGGGTTAAGTTAATAAAGCGATACGGGGGAGTCAGCCTTTGATCTTGGCCACCTTGCCGGCACCAACAGTACGGCCGCCTTCGCGGATGGCGAAACGCATACCCTCTTCCATAGCGATGGGGGTAATGAGTTCCACACCGATGGTCACATTATCGCCAGGCATCACCATTTCCGTGCCCTCAGGCAAGGTGACAGTACCGGTCACATCCGTAGTGCGGAAGTAGAACTGCGGACGATAGTTGGCGAAGAACGGAGTGTGACGACCGCCCTCCTCCTTGGTGAGCACGTACACAGCCGCCTCAAATACCGTGTGAGGAGTCACAGACCCCGGCTTAGCGATCACCTGACCGCGCACGATATCCTCCTTCTTGATGCCGCGCAGCAGTACGCCCACATTGTCGCCAGCCTCGCCCTTGTCGAGCAGCTTGCGGAACATCTCAATGTCCGTCACTGCCGTCTTCACCGTCGGCTTGATGCCCACAATTTCCACTTCCTCCATCTTGTTGATAACTCCACGCTCGATACGACCGGTTGCTACCGTACCGCGACCGGAGATAGAGAACACGTCCTCCACCGGCATCAGGAAGGGCTTATCAATCGGGCGCTCCGGAGTCGGAATGTAGGTATCCACCGCTTCCATGAGGTCCAAAATGGATTTGACAGCATCAGGATCGCCCTCCAGAGCCTTCACGGCAGACCCCTTGATGATGGGGATTTCATCTCCCGGGAAGTCGTAGGAGGAAAGGAGCTCACGAATTTCCATCTCCACGAGCTCGGCGAGTTCAGGATCTGCAAGATCCATCTTGTTCATGTACACCACGATGTAAGGCACACCTACCTGACGAGCAAGCAGGATGTGCTCACGAGTCTGCGGCATCGGGCCATCGGCGGCGGACACCACGAGAATGGCGCCATCCATTTGAGCTGCGCCTGTGATCATGTTCTTCACATAGTCGGCGTGCCCGGGGCAGTCAACGTGAGCATAGTGGCGCTTGTCGGTCTGATACTCGACGTGAGCAGTGGAAATAGTGATGCCACGCTCGCGCTCCTCAGGAGCGCCGTCAATCTGATCATACGCCTTGTATTCAGCCTTGCCCTGGTCTGCAAGAACCTTAGTAATTGCAGCCGTGAGGGAAGTCTTACCATGGTCAACGTGACCGATCGTCCCCACGTTCACATGGGGTTTGGTTCTCTGGAATGCTTCTTTAGCCATAATGTTTTTGAATTAGTTTGAGCTGCTTATTCTTGCAGAGCATCAAAGCTTCTGGCGGGACTTGAACCCGCGACCTCATCCTTACCAAGGATGCGCTCTACCACTGAGCTACAGAAGCGATCACGCTCCAGAGCCATCCCACGGGGGGGACGGAAAAGCGGGGAGAATATACACGACATTTCACGTCACGTCAATCACAATTTCGCGAAAAGACATAATTTTTTCTGAATAAGAGAAAATGGAAAGAGCTAAAGGTTGGTAAAAATAGATTGCAGAATCGGCAAGGTAGATACATGCTCAAGCTCTATGAAAACAACAGCATTCATGACAATGACGGCGCTGAGCAGTTTCCTGGCTATGGGCGCCACGGACACCACTGGCACACCAAGTGGGCAAGATGAGACAAAACCGTCGATCGTATGCAACGCAGATGGCACAGGAGCATCGTGCGATGAGACTTATTGGATCAACGTAGATACCATGACACTGGCCGCAGCGAATGGAGATCCAATAGCCCAATACGCAATAGCCTACATCACAGAAAACGGCGTGAACGGCACGAAGAAGGATCCGGAGAAAGCAAAAGCATTGTACGCACACGCCTTGCCCGGTCTTCTGAATGCGTCCAAAAATGGAAACCCAACGGCATGCCGTGCTCTGGCCCACTTGTATGAACATGGAAAAGGAGGGTTGGAGAAAGACATGGAAAAAGCAAAGGAGTTTATGGAAAAGTGCAAAGAGCATAGTGAAAAGAAACAATCCGACACTGATGACTCAAAGAGCAAAGATATGTAAAGCCAAAAATCGCTGTAACGAAGCGCGCGGCCGAGAGGTCGCGCGCTTTTTGTGTTTCCTCGATCTATCGCTTAGTCAATGGGTTCATATAGAACGCGCAGGAGGTAAAGACCGTCCGGCGGGGCGCAAAAGCATGGTGAAGCGCCGTGCGACTGCCTGAGCGCCACGTCGATATCACTCGGCGATATAGTCCCAGCCGCCGCTTGAACGGCTGCTCCGACAAGCATACGCACCATACGGTAGAGAAAGCCGGAGCCGCAAAATCGCAAAGTGAGCATTTCCCCGCGACAAGTGAGGGTTGCGGAAAAAATAATGCGGAAAAAAAAGTTCAACGGTATAGGATTGGGTTCATTGCCCCGACGTACGGCAAAATGCCGGAAATCATGTTCGCCAACGTAGAGTTTCAGGACACGGCGAAGTGTGGGCAAATGCAGCTTGCGGCGACAATGCCAAGCACGCCCGGCCAAATGAGGTGGCAACACTGAGCCGCAGAAGATACGATATTCGTACTCCTTACCCGTAGCACTAAAACGAGCGTGGAAATCCGGGGGTGCCAATTGCACACTCATGATACGAATGGAAGCAGGAAGATATGCATTCAGCGCAGCCTGCCACGCCGCCGCATCCATGCGGCTTGACTCCGGCACGTCAGCGTGAAAATACTGCGCCAATGCGTGTACTCCGGCATCCGTGCGACCGGCGGCATGAATCCGTAAAGGCTCATGAAGAATTCGCGCAAAGCAACTCTCTATGCAATCTTGCACGGTATTTCCACCGACCTGGCTCTGCCAACCAAGCCACGGAGCACCATCGTACGCACAGGAAAAAAGGAAACGCGACATGATCTGAGGAGACAAAACAAAGGCGGCGTCGCGGACCGCGGAGCCACCTTGCTTTTTTTGAACGCGTGGTCAGCTTTCGAAACCTGCGCAGTGAGATGCGAGGAATTCTCAGAGTTCCTCGCCGTCCTCATCACCAGAAGAAGAACCCTCTCCTTCCTCATCAGTGGAAGTCGTGCCAGTGGGAGCATCCTGTGGTTCCCGGCTGACGGCGGGTACGGCGGGTACGTCCTCTGCGCCATCAAATTTCATGTTGTTTACCTGAGTCACAGAAGCATGGTAGGAAAGGGCCTCGCGGAGCTTTTCGGAGCCATAATACTCGGGGAAAGTTCCCGGAGTTTCGTGAGGGTTATCAGTGTCCTGCATGTACCGCCTGCCCGCCTCTTTAAGTTCATCAGGCGTTCCTTTGGCGCCTTGAGCTTCGGCAATCGCGATAAGTAAACGGTCTTGATCCACATCGCCATCGCTGGCAGAGGTCGGGAACGAGGCGCGCACACGACCGATCTCGCGAGCGAGCGCTTTGGTGGCCGCAGCATAATCAGTGCCAATGCTGTCAAAATCGCTCTCGGCACTGCGCTGAAGGGCAGTATCGTTCAAAGCAAGCACACGCACTCTGGCATTTTCAAAGCGCTTGTTGAGGACGGCAACGCGTGCAGCATGAGAATCGGCCGAAGCAGCATCCGTAATTGCCTGCAATTCGGTGGTGAGTTCGCGAGCAAGTTCAACAACGCTCTTGTTCTCTTTTTGGCAGGAGCCGAGCACGAGAGCAGCCAAGACAGCACAGGAAGCAGCGAAGATGGTTCGTTTCATGGATAGGGTGAGGTAGTACCTTCCCTGCACTTTAGCAAGAAATGAGCGACGTGTCAAGGTAAAGGGGAAGAAAAAATTGCGCGCAGCAAAAAAATGCTGCAAACCTACGAAAAAAATGCAAGCCTAACTCATGTCTGCGGCGTGTCGGGCAACAAATCTCCATAGATGCCAGGGGTAGAATCCGGGATATCGATGGCTCCAACCACATGACGATAGAACTCTGCCGGACCCACGCCACCGATGACAGCATAGGCATAGCCAAGTGCTCTCATCTCATGCAGACCTCTGAGCAATAAAACACGACCAATCCCCTTGCCGCGTGAAGTCGGCGCAAGCCCCATGGGACCTATAAATCCACGCATAGTGACATCCACACATACAAAGCCCAAGATCTGCCCATCGTGCGTAGCAATGAAGCAACCAGGCGGTTGACGACTCATAGCGATGGTTGCCTCGCTTACCCATTTTGGGCTGAAATGCGCAGCCACCCAATGTTGCAGCAAGTGTAACTCAAAGGGTCTGCAGCGGCGAATATTGATCCCCTGCTCAGCCACACATCGCACGAGTGGAGCAAGTTCCGGCAGGGCGTACAGGCGAACAAGCATATCGTGCATAATCGTCAAGAAGCGCAAGGGGAGAGAGGAAAAAGGCAGATGAAGGAGCAAAACTTCTTCACCTGCCGCAGAATGTTGAAAGGCTCTACTTTTTGGGAGTCTTTTTTGTATTCAGCTGCTCACTATAGTACAGGCCGACAGCCGTGGAAATCGCCTCGTCCTTGAGCTTCGGCGCATATACATTGCGCAGCAAGTATGCCATAGCTACAGCATCCTTAAAATTGCACGGCGCAGCGTCCCACGTCTTTTTATCCATCTTTCTGGACTTAGGCATGTACGCCTTCACTCCCGGCATAGCCCACAGGATACGAAAGGCTCGATGCATGGCATCTACGGGGAGTTCCATGTAGCGACCGTGAGCAGACGCTGCCGCCTCACAGTACGCATCCACAGCTTGGCTCGCTACTTTGACATTTTCCTCACTGATACCCTTCTGCAGCTCGGCTGCGGGGATATTGCTGGCCAATGCACGCGCCAAAGCATATTTAAGCCAAGTGTAAGTTTCAGAGGTGACAGAAGAAGACTTCTGAGCGGCAGCAATGGCCTCCTCGGCCTTCTTGCGACGATCTTCGGCTGTGGTCGGATCATCGCTCACAAGGCTGAGAATACGGGCAGCATCCAGCTTCATACGATCTGTCGGCTCCAGCCCGCGAGGCGCTGGAAACTCCGCCACAGCCTTGCCCAAGCCCGCCCAATCCATAGCCCGCGCATTGCAGCTCAGTTCCAACAGAGCGGCTGCCGTGGAAGGATTATTGGGAAGCCCGTTGAAGGGCGCATATATGGAGCGCACACGTGCCAACTGCCTCTTCGCGGCGTTGAGATCATCCGCTGAGTACGTGCGAATAGCGTTAGCAAGATCCGCCGGGGTCTCTATGAAGAAAAGCTTGTAATTCTTCACCTGATCACTCACAGGAGGCTCGTCTCGGGAGGCTTGATAAAGAAACGTTCCCTTGGGAGCGCCCGGAGGGGCCATAATCGGGATGCGGCGCACCTTATTGCTCTTATTGGGCTGCAGTTGAACCGTGAGTGTGAGCGGAGCAGCACCCTGCTGCTGAGCCGACAGATGAGACTGCAGCATAAGCAATCCGGAAAGTAGTAGAATGAGGACGTGCTTAGTTTTCATATCGGTAAATCATGTGCTTTTGTTGTCTGTCTTAGGTGATCACTTGCTGAGCTTGGATTGGAAATCGTTCTTTTCCTTCTCTTCGCGCTGCACGGCTGCATCCTTGCCATACTCCTCGACAAGAAGAACCACCTCATTGAACAAGTCTCGCTCAGCCGGCGTCATCTTCTGGTCAATACCCGCGCGACGAATCTGGGTTACGTAGTCGCGCCCGGTATTCCACGCACGCCAGTGGTCAGACTGCTTAAAGGTATTTTGCAACCGATCGCCGCTACTGGGAGTGTTGCGCTTCCAGAGCTGAGTCATAATACCCTTTACCGCCGGAGCGGAGAAAGTAATGTTGCCACGATTCTGGCTGTAGAGGTTCACGTAGGTTTGGATACCCTTCTGAACCTCCCCGGATGCACAGAAAGCCTCAGCATATTTCAGCATCATCTCCAAACGAGCGCGTGGCGTACTGCCTCCTCGAATATTCATGAACTTGCCGGCGCTTTCCACCGCACCACGGTAGTTGCCGGTACTCATATTCAAGTCGGTCAAGCCGATGAGTGCCGGGGCAACCACGGCCGGATCCTGCGCACTGCTGAGCTTGGAGTACAAACCAAAGGCTTCCTGTCGAGCTGCGTCATCATCCGAAAGCGCCAATGACTGCGCCTTGCCGAGCATAGCCTCATTCTGATAATCCGTTCCCCGGTTAAGCACCTGGTCGAAGTAGGAAAGAGCCACCTGCACCTCCTGCTTGCGTTCCGGACTGCCTGCACGGAAGCGACGAGCGTATTCCACTTCAAAGTTGCCCACCTGCACACAAATAAAGTTGGTGAGATCCTCCGGTTTAAATGCATCGCGCATCTGGCGGAAAGAGCGAGCAATATCACGCTCAAGTTCGGCAGCTTCCTGTGACTTGCCTGCGCGTTTGGCGGAGGTCAGGGCCTCATTCATGGAATTCAACAGCGCCATGCGGAAAATGGCGTTGGTGTACTTGTCCTGCGGGTCAATACCCGGGAAAGCAGTGAGGTGTTGCGTCTTTTCTTCCAAAGTGAGAACCTTGCCATGAATATCCTTTTCCCCGTCAACGTACGAGTCAACATAGGAGTTGACGGTGCGTTCCAATTCGGGATTATGCATGTTATTGCTAAAGGCGTAGGAAGCTTCGCGGGCAATAATCTTCTGGGCGTTTGCAAGAGCCGACTCGTAGGCGGCGACATCTTTGGACTCCAACGAGCGGGAAAGTTGCAGCGATGCCATCTGCAACGCATAGGCGTCGCCCTCGCTGTCCACATCTTTCCAGTAAGTATCGAAGTATCCTCTTACGCGCGCGGCCAACGCAGCTTGGTCCTCTCCCTCACGCGGGTATTCCGGAGCAAAAGAAACCAGCCAGAAGAGAGCATTAGAAGCGACGGGCTTACCCTTCCCTTCCTCCAACTGCAAGGCTGCCTGTACGCATTCCTCGAGAGCCGCAATGCCCTCGGGTTTCACGGCGTCGTCATCACCATTGATGAGGATGCTGCCTGCAAGAAGTCTCGATGTTGGGTAGAGTTCGTGCGCCTTCCAATTCTTAGCGATGACATCGCAATAGCGCAACGCTTTCTGCATATCTGCCTTGTCGGCAGTTTCATCCCCGTGTCCGCGACGCTTGAGCAGCACTGTGATAGCATCAAAGTACACGTTGGGGGCCATGCTGTTCTCCTCCAGGTTAATCGAGGGATACTTTTGCATGAAACTGTCAGCCATGGCCATGGCTTTGTCGTAATTCTTAGGATCCTTCGCGCCCAGCTCCTTATACGCATCCATGACGAAATACATAGTCTGCGGCTCATAATTGAGCACTTGCTCCGGGGTCAACCCTCCTTCCTTCGGAGTGAAGAAGCCGGACTCCATCAGTGCCGTACCGTCCTTAACGACTTGCTCCATGCGATGCAAATTGTAGTTAGCTGCCACTTTGGTGAAACATGCGCTCACGTAGTTGAGCGGATCTCTCTCCTTTGTGAGCCCGGAGAGGACTTCATCTGCAGCGGGTATAACCCGCTCCCATTGCTTCTCCTTGGTCAGGCGGATCATTTTGTTAATCGCCACCACATTCTTATTGCCATCTCCGACGTTTTCAGGATTCAGCTTATCTTCGTACTTAAGCGCCGTCTCTTCATCGCCGGTAGCACGACAGAGCTGGGAATACTGAAGGTAGTTGAGATCTCGCAGCTCCTTTTTCTCACCGCCCTGCTGGCGCAGGTGTGGGTAGCGATCCAGCACCAACTTAACGCCGGCCTTGGCCAAACGACTGGAACCAAGACGCACTGCTGCATTGGCCAAACTAAGGGTAGCGTACGCCTCCAGCTCCGTATGATCCTTAATGATGGAATCCAAGCGTTCTGCGTAGCTCTTACTGCGCTCGCCCACGTAAGTGGTTCCCAAATTTCTATCCATAACAGCCCGGGGTGAAGCTCCCACAAGCTTCACGACACCCATAAGTGAATCACGTGCCTCGGCGGTGTCGGGCATGATGCCCAACAGGACATTAGCCGTACGGAGGGAAGCAAGCGCTTGTTCCATATCACCGGAAGCAAGCCCCTCTTCCATGAGACGCACGGACCGCACACCAAAATTGTATAAATTCGCCGTGTAAGGGGCAAGACGATGCGGTGCCACATGGAAACTGGCGGGATTAGCTTCTACCATCTTGGCTCCCCATTCAATGTACTGCGGGTTATCAGAAGCAACACGCATGACCGTACTCAGAGCGCTCATCACCATTTCGTCCGGCAAAACAGCCTTGGCCTTGCCCACGCGTTCCATGTACAGACCCGCTTTCGAAAAGTCCGGATCTTTCCTGAGCAGGTACGACTGCAAGAGCAGCACGCAAACCTGTCCATCAATCTTCATTGACTTTTCCCGTCTGGATACTTTATTGCCGTCGTAGAGCTTCAGGTAATTTTCCAGCTGGGGGATGCACTTGTCGAACATCTCAGGCACCGCTTCTTTGCCACTGGCGCCAACGGCCTGTTGATAACGCGCCAATCCTTCCTGGAAAAGAGCCATGGTGAGCAGTGGCGCATAGCCTTCATCATTCCAGCCGGGGAGTACTTTGGAATTGTCAATGCGTGCGCGATCCTTGTACGCTGCGTTAGAACTCAAATCCTTGTACACCTCGCACGCCTTGTCATACTCCCCCATATCGGTAAGTACACTTGCTTTCTGCCACAAGAAGAAAGGAGTAAAATAGGAAAATTGCTTGCCAACGCGGGATTGCGGGTTGCCATACACCGCCAGTACTTGATCAATGCGCTTAAGTGCCTCCGCCGACTTTTTCTCGGCGCGCAGTTGCTGCACAACCTTGAACTCGGCGGCCGGATCCTGAGCTTGGCTCACAAGCGGAGACCCAAGCACTGCCAAGGCAAGTATCATGGAGAATGGGGTTGATATTTTCATAAAGGATTTTTCAAATTAAAAGTTGGAAGATGAAGGAGTGAAGCCGTAGCGGGAAAAAGCGAGGGAGCTGCAGCACGCGGTCGATACCCAACTCCCTCCTACTCATACGAGACTGCGTTCTACTGTGGCCATCGTAATCACTGCGCATCCGGATCAGCTGTACTGATGCCGACGGACTTAATACCGGCCTCCGCCAAGGCAGCCATGATATCGACAATCCGCTGATGCGGTGCAGACGGGGCTCCGGTGAGCATAACTATGGGTTCAGCCTGCACAGATGTTGCCAAATCCTTATAGTTTTTAAGCTGCTCGACGAGCTGATCCAATTCACGCTGACTGCGGTACTCGCTGGTGCCGGGTTGCGCCTCGGGATCGTAGGCGTCACCCACGGTGAGGTCACCGTTCCACGTGACGCTGCCATCCGCTCGCAGGACAATGCGCCCCGGATCAACCGGGGGCTTCTGCGATGAGGATGATTGTGTAGAAGCAGGAATGGAGATGTCGAGCTTCTTCTCACTCACCAACGAGGTTGCCACCAGGAAGTATATGAGTAGGAGAAAGCAACAGTCGATCATCGAAGAGATATTCATCTCCGGATCCTCCTGCTCCTCTGTCTTGATCTGTTTATGTCTGGCCATGACGTTTTAAAGTGCGTGAAGTTTTATTTAGAAGGCAACGTTCCGAACACGATATTGGTAACACCGGCTGCGGCAGCGCAGCGAATAGCGGTAGAGGAGCGCTCCCACGGAGCAGCCATGTCACCACGCAGATAGAGGCGCACTTTAGAATCCTCCAACCCCTTTCCCTTGAGATTTTCTTTCTGCTTCTTGATGAAGTCGGTGAGTTCTTGCGTCTGCCCGGAGTTATAACCAATTGTATTTCCATTAGCATCAGCAACGCCCCACAGGGTATTGGCTGGGTAGGCTTTGTTGTATTTCTCAAGAGCTTTGGGTGCCATCTTGTCCACGTCCGAAAAAACGTTCACGACGATGCACCCGTTGGCATCCTTGAGTTCTGAGCAGGAAACCGCACTGGGCATCTTCACACTCGGATCCTTTGCCACCGTAATCTGCGTGGCATTCACCACGAAGAAAATCAGCAGCAGGAAGCAGCAGTCAATCATGGGTGAGAGGTTCACGTTGCCGTTCACCTCATCATTGCCTCTTGCATTCTTTTTTGCCATAGTATCTGAAATTTGCGAAAGAATAATAGGTGCTCACCACACCACGCAGAAAGGACTTGCCAAGAGATTTGACTCCCCTCGCGTGGGAAAACGACACGGCGGTTATGCCTCAGCAACCGCCTCATCGCCTGTGTCAAGCCCCTCCGGAATACGAGCAAGCTGAGCCTCGGCGTTGATGACGTTGATAGAGGTGTTGACCATCTCTTCAATGGTATTCACGCAGTCAGCCTCAAGAGCCTGGGCGTGCTTCTTCAGGAAGAAGAAAGCGGGAATGGCGATAATGGATACGATCAATCCCCAGAACGTGGTGAGCAGAGCCACAGAGATGGAACTCGCCAGCTGAGTCGGATCGGCCTGACCAGATTCAGCCAAGATTGCGAATGCTCCCACCATGCCTTGCACCGTACCGAACAGTCCGATGGACGGAGCCAAGGAGCCGATCAGCGCAAGCATGTCCACGTACTTCATCGTCTGTGGACGCTCATTGGCCGTGAAGTCCGCAATGGCATCTTCAATGCCATCCTTGCCCAAATCCTCCGGACGGTTTGCATCAATGTTGGGAAGGGCGTAAGCAACCAAACGTCCCAAGAAGGTGGGGCTGGTCGTAGAAAGCTGGATAGCGGACTGAACACGGCACTCAGACATGAGAGCAAGCATCTGCGAACGCAACTCCTCCGGGCAAAACTTCTCCTTGGTAAGGGCCATCATGCAGAAGACAATCAGGAAAATCGTGGCAGCAAGGAGCACCACGAGGGGAATCATCGTCCATCCACCGTCAATCACCCATTTGTCCAACGCGGACTTCTGAGTGACGGCACCTCCTTCGGCCTCTTGGGCGAAGACAGAGGGCATCATGAACAGGGCAGCCATCCCGAAGGAAAGGGCACGGAGACCAATGCGAGTAATAATCGTTTTCATAGTAGTGAAACTCATTCTGTGCAGAATTGACAAGCCTCTATTTAACCGAAAAATGGCGAGAATGCAAGAAAGATTTACAAGTCAGACGCATTTTTATGAAAAAAAGAACCGCCGCCGAAAGGGCAACGGTTCCGAAAGAAAGACGACAAAGGCGGTGGCAAGCGAAGCTGCCACATCGCTCGACCCGTGCGGGGCAGACGATTACTTGCCTTTTTGGGTGAACACCTTCACCGGCTCCACATAGGGCGCCTGAGGCGTATCCTTCACCAAATCCTTGGGCATCGGGCGCAGCGGCGGCGCAGGCTGCGACTGGCAGCAGCACGAAGACAGCGCCACAGAACCCACAAGCATAGTAATGAGAGTAACTGCTTTCATGGTGTCAAGATGTTCTTCGGATGTATTCAACCACACTACCGACCAAGAGTCAATCCGGAAATGCACGTTTTTTAATTTTTTTATCGTGGATCGTTCAAGGCAGCCGGAAAATATCGCAGCCAGGCGCCTTGGGAAAAGAAATCGACAAAGTGCGAGATTGGACTTGATTAAAGCGCAACATATATGGTAAATAGGACGCATCATGGCACGCCGAAAACGAGGAGACTTCCTGACCAAACAATCCAACGCACCTGACACTGGCGTCGCTCATCGCCTCCCCTTGATTTTTATCTCCATCATGAGCGTGGTGGGGCTTCTCATGATCATCGCGTATTTTTTCTTTGTATCGTGGCTGCAAGGGGAAAGCTGTCGTGCCAAGCTTGAAGACCTGCTGCAGCAAGCAACGCACGCGCAGCAAGTGTCCATCCCGGAGAACTTGGAAGTAAGTGGGAATAAAATTACCGTACCGCAGTTCACAGCGCTCCGGGCGGGAGCATTCAAGGAACTGAGCATTCACAGGCTCCACGTAAGCATTGATCGAAAAGCTCTTTTGAGTCGTATTTTGCGCATGAATCAACTTTCGGCGGAGGAGTTGCGCCTAGTTTTTCAAGCCGGGACATCAACAACAGACGGAGTAAAAAAAGAGCGAGAAAAACCAGTAATGGATCGCTCGCAAGGAGAGGAGAGGACGAAAAATAGCAATTTCGGATTCTTCCGCGCCGTACAGGCACGCACCCTCGAGGTGCACTACGCGGACTCTTTGTTGCTCGCCAACAACCGAGAATTCGGGCTGAAAGGTTACCGAATGACTGCCCTCCCCTCCCCCGAGGAGGGTGATAGCACGTGGACGCTCAATCTTGAAAACGGACACATTGTGTCTCCGTACGCATGGCTGGCAGAAAGCGGCGTAAAATCAGCTACCGTTAAAATCACGCGCGACGACATCAAGCTTACTTCATGCCACATTCTTTTGTCTCCGGGAAGCATCCGAGCCAAAGCCACGTACTCCCCCGGTACCGGAATCTGGAAAGTTCGAGCCGATATACAGCGCGCCAACGTAGCACGTTTGCTCAAGGCTGATTGGCGCAAAAAACTGTCGGGCTCTCTGGCAGGATACCTGGATTTTAAAGGGCAAATTGGCGCCGCTTGGGAGGCGAGTGGCAAAATACGCTTGGAGGATGGGGTGCTGGAAGATTTACCCATACTCTCGAAAATCCGAGTCAACGACACAACTCCATACCGCTCCATCAAATTCGAGAAAGCCGCATGTAATATCAGTTTTCCTTACTCGGACGAGCAGCATAATATACACAATGCTTGGCTGTGGGATCGTATTGATGCTCGTTCTGAGGACGGAAAATTCATCGTGCGCGGGCGCGTGATTACCGGCACGGACGGCTCGCTTTCCGGCACACTCAAAATCGCCGTGCCTCAGCAATTAGCGGTGCAGCTTGGTCTCGAAAACATCCCCGTTGCTAACCAACTGTTTCAGAAAGCCGGAGAACTTCCGGGCTACATCTGGGTGCATGTCAATCTGAGTGGCACATTGGATGATCCCCATGAGGACTTCTCCGTGCGTTTCGCCACAATCCTGCCTCAACTTATGTCCTCTCTTTCTGACACGGCCGTCCAATCTCTCAACAATGTCTTTGGCGATTGGTTGCCTGTTAACGCCACATCCTCATTGCCACATCATGAGGATGACGATAAGACAAAAAGCAGCGCCCCACCCTCGCCAGCTCCTGTGCAGCCGCCTGTGCAAAAAGTCAAAGATATCATCGGCTCCGGCTTAGACATACTGCTCTGAAAAGAGCCGTCATCCGGCTCTCCTCTTCTCCCCCGGCTATGAGTTCACGCAAAAAAGCAGCAGGTTGCTACCCTGCCCAAGCAATCCATGCAACCGGTACGTTGACGGAGCGTATCGCGTCCACCGCCTTCCGCGCCACCCTGCCAAATGGGAAGACAACGATTGCATACATGCAACGACGCACAGCAGAACGTCTCGGAGCCCTCCAGCCCGGACAGGTCGTGAGTCTCGTTCTCTCCCCAGCTGACTTGGAAACGGCGCGCATTACTGACTTCGCCCCTCTGTAATTCTCAGACACAACCATGCTTCACATTGTCCTCCACCATCCGGAAATTCCGCACAACGCCGGCGCGGCAGGGCGTCTAGCCGTGGCTACGGGTTCGAGACTCCACCTCATCCGCCCGCTGGGCTTCAGTTTGGATGAAAAACACCTGCGCCGCACCGGACTGGATTATTGGAAACACGTCGATTTGCGACTTTGGGATTCTCTGGATGAACTGAGGGCTGCTGCAGCGCCCGCTGCACATTTCCATCTGCTCTCCACCAAGGCCACGCGAAGCATTTGGAATCCCTTGATTCCATTGAGTGACGGCGATTATTTCGTTTTCGGATCCGAAACACGTGGCCTGCCGGAAAGTCTGCTCCAAAAGCATGCGCAGACAACGTTGCGCATTCCGATGCCGGGAGAGCACGCACGCTCGCTCAATTTATCTACCGCCGTTGGCATTGTCATCTACGAAGCGCTACACAACATCTCTTCTCAATCATGAAAAACATCGTGTACTTTGATCTTGAAACACGCCGCTCTGCCTCTGAAGTTGGTGGTTGGCATGAAACCGCCCAAATGGGCATGTCCGTGGGAGTCACCTTTTCCACCGCCGCCAGTGCCTATTCTATCTACACGGAAGATCAAGCGGAACAACTCATAGAGCAGTTGAAACTTGCCGACTTGGTAGTCGGTTATAACCATCTCGGCTTTGATTACGGCGTGCTGCAGCCTTTCACTTTCTGGACGATCTCTGAAATCACTCACAACCTCGACCTCTGCCTCTACCTCTCCGATCGCCTCGGCCACCGTCTCAAACTTGATTCTGTAGCACGCCCTACCTTAGGCGGACATAGTAAAACCGCAGACGGCACCGATGCTCTCAAGTGGTGGGCTCAATACGAAAAGACAAAAGACGTGCAATGCCTGCTCGATATAGCCAAATACTGCTGCTACGATGTGAAAGTAACCATGGCTGTGCACCAATTTGGCGTGCGGAACGGCTACGTGCTCTACGAGAATAAAAATGGGAGAGAAATAAAAATTGAAGTGGACTGGAAAGACGATTGAAATCGGGAACTGCGTGCAGTATGACGTCCACAACATTCGTCCCCTGATATGTCTCTCCTGCGTAGCCGGCAGCAGGGCATACGGCTTGGATACACCAACAAGCGATGACGATTTCAAAGGGGTTTACATGGCACGCCTAGAGGATGTCCTCTCCGGTTGTGCTCCTAAGGTTGTGCAGGATTCCACGCACGATAGGCAATACACCGAGCTCGGCGAGTTTCTCCGTCAACTTGAGCTCAATAATAGCGGCGCTTTGGAGCTCTGGGCCTGCATGGGGCAACGCCAACAGCTCTATTGCGCCGAGTGGCTCACGCGCTTTTTTGTCGGTCGTCACCCCCTCTCAAAAGTATGTGCGAAGACCTATGTCGGCAATGCGCTTGCGCAGCTGAAGCGAATACACGCTACGCATAACAAGGCAACCATGACTCCCCCTGCCCCTGCAACATTGGCAGATTTTGCTCGGGTGCTCAACCGCGAAAATACGGAACCGCTAATCAAGTGGATGGGAACGGCGGGACTCACCTGGAAAGATATTGCTGCCAGACCGATGGAGCAGAATGTGTGGGCGCTCTACCGCCAAACCAACCCTGTCGGTTTATTCGGACGAGATGGCACGAATGTGGCATGCCCCGCCATCAATGCAGCATCGACCTTCCTTGCCTGCATGCAGGTGGACACTATGGCATACGCCGCTCACTGCCGCACAATCGCTCAGTACCACGAGTGGCAGGAAAAACGTAATAAAACACGTCTGCAAACGGATAAAAAACTTCCTGCCGATGAAGGGAACTACGACACCAAGCACATGATGCACGTGCTGCGCCTTCTCCACACAGCTCGTGAAATTGCCACCGAAGGTCGTATCCATGTGCAGCGCACGTACGATAATGCACTGCTGCGCGATATTCGCGCCGGGCGAATACCCTTCTCTGAGGCATTGCAGCTTGTACAATGCGAAATTGCCGACATGAAATCCCTCTTTGAAAAATCAACGCTCCCGGATACCCCTCAACTTGGTGATTGGAAGCGTGATCTCGCCCAACTTCGCATTCTTCGTCACAATGAATCTGAGCATCACTGATCAAATACTCGCCAAACTCTCCTCGCTGGAAGCGACACACGCCTGTCAGATCATCTTCGCCGCTGAATCCGGCAGTCGTGCCTGGGGCTTTCCCTCCGAAACAAGTGACTATGATGTTCGCTGCATCTACGTGCACCCGCGGGAGAAATACCTGGGCATTCTTCCTCTTCGGGATACGATCGAGTGGGAACTCAACGAGGTGTACGACATCAAAGGTTGGGACTTACGCAAGACTCTCCTTCTCGCGTTGCGCTCCAATATCAGCGTCTTCGAATGGGCCGACTCTCCCATCGTTTACCGCACATCTCCGTGGCTGGAGGAGTTTCGTGCAGTAACCCGTCGCCTCATGCAGCCCGTGCGACTGGCCTCGCGCTACCTGGGCATGGCCGACAGCTCCTACAAACGTTACCTGACTGTTGCAAAGCCCATATACAAAGAATATTTCTATGCTATTCGCCCGCTGCTGGCAGCTCGCTGGGTATTAAAAGAGCATACTCCTGCGCCCATGCTTTTTTCCGATCTATGTGCAGCAATGCTTCCTCGCGACATGCAAGGTACGGTGAATGAATTGCTCACCCTCCGCACTGGGAATGTGGAGAAAGCGTACGGCGCTCCCATCCCTGAAGCTCTCTCCTACATTCAACGCGAGATGGCCACACTGCGCCGACAAATAGAGGCTCTTCCCTTCCCCTCCCCTCCGGATAGCGCAGAGGCCGATGCTTTCTTCCGTCGCATCGTTACCGGTGACCTTTCTTCTGTCGGCAATCACCCCTTGTAGAGTTCCTCAATGCAGCGGATAAGGGCGAAAGCGTGGCTCACCATGGCACGCGTTTCATTGAGAAGCGTTAGGTAAAGAATACCCGTGCGCATGCCGCTTTCATCCGAGGCGTTTTGCATAAGATGCCGCGTAATGAAATCCGCAAACTCTTGTCCCAACTCCTCACTTCCGGTGAGCAATTTATCAATGCCAACGTAATCACCTGCCTTGAGCATATCCAAAATATTCGGGTAGAAGCGTCCGATTTTGCCGGTGAGAGCCAGCAGATCTTTCGCCTGGTCATCGTTCAATCCGGTGTGATTATTGTCAATGTGGTTGTAAGCAGCCTTCACAAGCGTGACCAAACAATCACAAGTGGAAATGGATATCTCGACAATGCGGAAAATGAGCTGTCCTCGATCCGCCTGATCTTTCGGGATAGAAGCGAGTGTGGGCAAGACCTCATTCTCCTTGACAAGCTTGAGATCTTGCTTAATGGAGCGAGCCTTCTTGCGCAGCCTTTTCAGCGAATCTCGATCCTCCACCAACAACGCCTTGACCATGGCATTGTAGATGCCGACCATACGCCCGAGACGCCCCGCGGCGGCAGCGCCATACTCGTACACTTGGGAATCCTTACGCACATCCAGCAGTTTGTACTCCTGCTTGTCGCTGTGCGCCAGGAAGGTGGAGCGCGCCAAGAGGGCAAGCGCCAAAACAATCATGCCATACTGCGTCCATACACCGCCGTACGACAATGCCAACGCCACCAAAAAAGACGCCAAGCACGCACCGATGGCAGTCAAAAACCAGCCTCCTGTCACCGTGAGCACACCGGTAATGCGGTACACCGCGCTATCGCGTCCCCATGCTCGATCCGCCAACGAAGACCCCATGGCCACCATAAAGGTGACGTAAGTCGTAGAGAGCGGCATCTTCATGGACGTGGCAATGGAAATGAGAAGCGCGGCTGTCGTCAAGTTTACCGAACCACGCACCAAGTCGTAGTTGGCGCCCGTTTCCTCCTCCGGCGAGAGCGGCGCAAAGCGATTTCCTACAAAGCGAGCGATGGGTTCGGGCGTAATGCGTTCAATGAAGCGGGCAGTATTGAGCGCATAGCGAACCATCACACGAGCCGCCAAACTGGAACCGAACCGTTCCTTGCCTGTGTTGGCAGAGGAGAGTTTGAGCTCCGTTTCCGTCACCTTGCGCGCATTCTTGGAGAGAAAGAGCGACGCTACCATGATAAGCCCGGCTGTAAGTAAATAAAGTGGATTGGCTTGAATAGCCGTATCTGCCAACTCGCTCATCATCATCCCCGACACATCACCCACGTGATTGGCAGCAATATCCATGCTCGTCTGCGCCGCCATAAACACGCCTATGAAGTTCACCAGATCATTGCCGGCAAACGCCAGCGCCAAAGCGCCTGTTCCGCTCAGCACCGCTATTCTCAGTGTATTTACGCGGCACACATATTGCAAAAACGCCATGATCGCTAACCATGCCACCCAACACCATGTCATCGTTGCTCCTACGTCAGCATTCAACGCTTCCTTCATCTCCGAAGAAAGCATGGAGCTGTCTTTAAGACCCTTGAAAACGGCAAAATAGGTAATGGCGGTGAGCGCTGATCCACTCCACAGAGGACCAATGTACCTGTAGGCACGAGTGTAGTGGAAGCTGAAAAGCAAACGCGCAAACCACATGATGGCGGAACCGAGCGTGAAGGCGATAACCACCGAAACAAAGATAGCCACAACGATAGCGAATGCATTGCTCGTGTTAATATAAACAGCCAATGGCGCATCATCCGTGGCCATATCCTTGCTGTACACTGCCATGCCGATAGAGGATCCCAGCAACGCAAACACGAGCGATATCGTAGTCGATGTGGGCAAGCCGAGTGTATTGTACACATCAAGCAGGATGACGTTGGAAATCATCACCGCCAAAAATAAGAGCATTACCTCATGAAAATTGAACATGCGCGGGTTGAACACACCACTGCGTGCAACTTCCATCATCCCGCTGGAAAAGCTGGCGCCCAGCAACACACCGAGCGCCGCCACCGCTGCAACAGCGTAAAATGATCCGGCGCGACATCCAAGCGATGAGTTTAAAAAGTTCGCCGCATCATTGCTCACACCTACCTTTAACCCGAATACGGACAAAAGCAGAAGCGTCCCGTAAATAACGTAGTATATCGGATCCATGCGTTCGGAATCTCTCTACCATGCCCTTGCCCATTTTTCAAGTAAAATGTGCGCATGGTCCAACAAGCTTCTCCTCGAAGAGAAAACACTTGGTACTGTGCGTGAGCTATTGTCAACGGAAGTCTCAACTTTCTTCCTTAACGTCGAACTCCTCAGATTCAGTATCAAAGCTCTCGTCCTCGTACTTCTTAAATTTTTTGATGCGCTGACCGTTTGGAAGGGGAGAGAGAACCATGCTCACCGAATTGCCCACAAGTTTGGCGGGCTGATCAACGCGTCCCATGGTTTTCATGTCCTCAGCCACCTTGGCCATCACATCCAGGCCCATCTGCTGGTGCGCGTTTTCACGCCCTTTGAAGCGCAGTTGGAAACGCACCTTATGGCCATGATCAAGGAACTGTTCCGTACGCCCCATTTTCACATTGTAATCGTTTACATCCGTGCCGATGCGCAGCTTCACCTCTTTCATGCGGGTAACTTTTGACTTGCTGTTTTTTTGCTGTTTTGCCTGCATGTATTTGAACTTACCGTAGTCGATCAGGCGGCATACCGGAGGATCGGCATTGGGTGCGACTTCAACCAAATCCAACCCCAGCTCTTTGGCCTTGGCAAGAGCATCGCGTGTGGCAACCACGCCGAGTTGTCCCCCATCGGCGGTCACTACTCGAACTCTTGGTGATCGGATGCGTTCATTAACGCGTATTTGAGGTGTTTTATTGAATTGGTCGCGTCGGGTATTACGCGCGGGCGTCGTCGTTTTTTTGGGTGGGAGTGGCACGTGTAGCGTGGTATTGGTTAATGGAAAATTGAGTCTTACTCAGCTTGGGGAGAAAAAGGATGGAAAGAGGGAGCTACAAGACGCTGTTCAATCTCTCTGCGCAACGTCTCGCAAAAATCATTCAGAGGCATAGTGCCAATGATCTCCATATCTCTGTGACGCACGGAGACGAGACCCTGCTCAGCCTCGCGTTGGCCAACCACAAGCATGTAAGGTACGCGATCCATACGAGCGTTGCGTATCTTGGCTCCTATCTTGTCCGGTGCGTCATCGATGCGCACGCGAATGCCGTCATCCGCCAGTCGGGCGCGCACATGCTCTGCGAAGTCTTGCACTTTTTCGGAGATGGGCAGCACGCGTACCTGCTCAGGTGCAAGCCACGTGGGGAACTTACCAGCAAAATGCTCGATGAGCAACCCGGTGAAACGTTCCATGGAACCAAAGGGCGCGCGATGAATCATGACCGGGCGGTGCGGTTTGTTGTCAGCTCCTGTGTAGGTCAGCTCAAAACGCTCCGGTAAATTGTAATCCACCTGCACCGTCCCGAGCTGCCAATCACGCCCAATCACGTCGCGTACGATGAAGTCAATCTTCGGTCCGTAAAACGCCGCCTCATTCTCAGCCTCGGTAAAATCGAATTCTTCCTCCTGCAACACCGCACGCAAGGCATCCTCTGCCAAACGCCAATTCTCTACGCTCCCCACGTACTTGGAATCCCTGTATTCCTTGTCACGCAGTGAAAGACGCACACGAAAATCCGTCATCTGCAGCGTACCGAGTATCAGCTTAACGATCCCGATACACTGCTGCACCTCCTGCTTAATCTGGTCGGGACGGCAGAAAATGTGCGCATCATCCTGGGTAAAGCCCCTCACTCGCGTCATGCCACCCAGTTCGCCGCTCTGCTCCCAGCGATACACTGTGCCGAACTCGGCCAGGCGCACGGGCAAGTCACGATACGAATGTGGCTCATTCGCGTAAATGCGAATGTGGTGCGGACAATTCATGGGTTTAAGCATGAAACCGGCCACAGTACGCGTATCCAGCACATTGAAAAGATCAGCGCAAGAGGCGCGCTCATCGCGCAGTTTCCTGAAGTCGTCCGGATCAGGAATGGGCGGAAATTGGCTGTCCTTGTAATGTTCCCAGTGCCCGCTGGTCATGTACAAATCCAGCTTGCCTATGTGCGGGGTAAATACTTGGGAATAACCGATGCGATCCAGCTCTTCACTGATAAACTTTTGCAGTTCCCGGCGTACAATGGCTCCCTTCGGTTTCCAAAGAATCAGTCCCTGCCCCACCATCTCATCGATGGCAAAAAGCCCCAACTCACGCCCTAATTTACGGTGGTCTCTCTTTTTGGCTTCCTCCAAGCGAGACAAATGTTCATCAAGCTGCGTGCGATTCGGAAAGCACGTGCCGTACACACGCTGCAAACGAGGGCCTCTGGCGTCTCCCTGGTAATAGGCCGATGCCACGCTCATAATCTTGAAGGCTTTGCAATTGCCGGTTCGCGGCACGTGCGGCCCGGCGCACAGATCGGTGAAATCACCGTTGCGATAGATAGAGATCGGTTCATCCTCCGGAATCCGAGAGAGCAAATCCATCTTAAACTTGGAAGGTACGCTGCGCGGTCCCACGCTTCCCAATTCCCCCGTCTTTGCCATGCGCAGCGCTTCCTCGCGACTCACGATGGTCTTCTCAAAAGGAACATTTTCCTTCACCACTTTTTTCATCTCCTCCTCGATGAGGGGAAACTCATCGGACGATATGTTATGATCAAGTTCTATGTCGTAGTAAAAACCATTCTCCACGGCGGGACCGGCCGCAAGTTGTGCCTGCGGCCATATCCGGCAGATGGCCGTGGCACACACGTGAGCGCAAGAGTGGCGCAATCTCTCAAGCTCCGTGGCTTGGTTGCGTTCCTCCAACGTTTTGCGTTCTTTTTGTTCGGACATGCTCTTTTGTCGGTACAGTTAATATGACGTGAAATTGTTTTGTTGGCAAGCTAAATCAATCATCTTTTCCAACTTGCTCACTTCTTCTTCCGATAACCGGGGAATCCTCCCCTCAATGCGCGCCTGTACGTGCGGCACGAGTTAAGCGTCGCTTTCAATCGCGCGTAGGGGTAACGCATCATGCGACAAAGACTATAGAGACTGCGGTTGAGTACATGCACCTCCGTTTCACCAAGTGTGTATTTCTTACCCAGCAAAATATCGCTCGGAGAACCGCTCTGTCGATAGAGCTGCGGCCGCATGGCGTAAAAACGTACCCCTCTCTGCCACCCCAGTTCATTGCAGTAAAATGCGTCTATGGCGCGATGACTGGCCAGCCATTCCCACGCATCGGCATCTTCCTGTGGCAACGCCGTCAGCAACCGCCCATACATCCCTCCTCCGATAAGGTAGGCATGAGTTGAACCCACGCCATCGACCTGCAGCACACTGCTCTCCCCCCGCTGCGCCACAAGCCGTCCGCATACCGCACGCCCGGTATAGCCCAAGTATAACAAGTACGCTCCATCCTGCCCCATCTTGCGTATTGTCTCGCCTAAAAGCTCTAGGCCCTCGGCAGTCGCATACGACACAACGTCATCCTCAAAGATGAGGACATTTCTCCATCCCTCTCGCACAGCTCGCCTGATAACATTGCGGTGCGAAAGGAGGCAGCCCGCCGTGCCTGCCCAGTGAGCATTGCGATCAACCGTGCGCTCCGTGAACCACGGCGGTTGGCCGTAGCCCGCGATAGTCGTACCGAGCACAGCTCTCTCCCTGTGCAATTTTCCCTCTGGAATCACGCCGTACACGGCGCGACCGAAAGATTCCCAGCGATCTTTGCGATGGTCTAAATTGATGCAAACCACGGCATCCACCGCATCCCAACATGACTCTTTTTTCGCTTCTTCAGCCACGCCTCACTCCTTTCGGCCGTAATCATCATCAAACCGTTCAATATCATCCTCACTGAGCAATTCTCCGAATTGGATTTCAAGCAACATGATCTCCTGCGCACTCTCATTGGCGAGTCTGTGACGAACATTGCCGGGGATGAGTACACCGTCCCCGGCTCTCAATCTCATTTGCTCTTCTCCCCTCTGCACCACAGCCTCCCCCTGCATCATAATCCAGCGCTCGGAGCGATGACGATGGCACTGCAGAGAAATGCGCTTACCGGGTTCCACAATCAATTTTTTCACGACAAGCTGCGGGGTCATGTCCAGAACGATCCAACGCCCCCACGGACGGGTGTCTTTATCTCCGACTTTGTAAGATGTGGGAATCATGCCCTATTTCTCCAACCCCAACCAACGAAAGAATATGTGTGACGGATGCATACGCTTCAAAGCTTCCCCCAGCTCAATACCTCGAAAATGGTCACGCAGCACCGGCAACAACATGGCTGATGCACCCTGAACCAAAAGCCACAACGCTGCACCCCCGAGGCTCCTTGTCCGCCCGCCACCGACATTCACCGCCTCATTAACCCGACGACCACCCGCAGCAAATGCCCGTCTGAGTACCCACACGCCTGCCAGCCCGGCACCGACTGCCAAGGCCACCTTAACACAGGGACGCGGCGTCCGGAAACGCCCATACACATTCCGCGCGGCATCGACTGCGGCATCTATGTTTTCCACAACCGACACACGCGATTCAGCAGAGCGCATCAGGATTTCTCTTTTCCTCTCAGATAAAGCTTGACGCATTCGAGATCGTTTTTAAGTTCCTTGACAGTTTCGGGAGCAACCCCCTCCGACTTGGCACGTTTGCTCACAAGAAGAGCTACGAGACCCGCAAGCGCGTTGAAAATTGCCATAGCCAGCACCGCCGCCCACATGGGTTTGATAAGAAATGCTTGCAGCATCAACACCCCGAATATGCACAGCATCAGGTAAGCACAGAGCAGCAGCACCACCCCGACCATAACCGCCGCTAACCGTCTCGCTTGCCTCCGTCCGTATTCATTGAGTTCAACCTGCAGCAACTCCGCTATTGCCTCCACATGCCGCATCGCGTGCAGCACGGTCCCGCGCACACCGCCAAGCACAGCGCTCCCCTGCGCACGCAAGGAAGCTGACTTCTCGGGCAAGTGACTATCAGCCATGGGACGAACGTTGGAAGTCGGAAGGACAAAAGGAAAGCGAGGAACTTAGCGACGACTGCCCAGCAGCAGGCCCAGCAGCAGGCCCACGCCCAGTGCACCCAGCACGCTGGTAGTCGGATTTGCTTTCACGTATTCCTCACCGGCACGGTGCAAATCCTTGGCTTTCGTGCGCGTGACGTCCCAGCCTTCGTTCAGCTGACGACGAGCGTCTTGCGTGTAGCGGCGCACATTCTCCAGCTGATCCGCCGTGACCCGGCGCAGCTTTTCGTACTGCTCGGAAGCGAACTCACGCGCAGCGCTCAAGCGGTTTTGCGTGTCACTGGATGGGGCTGGCTCCGGAGTGGGAGCCGGCACGACATTTTGATCATTTTCTTCGTTGCTCATGTCGGATATACGAGTTGCCGTCATGCGGGCAAGCCTCCCCTCTGCGGAGAACCACTTGCCCACGCGCCCATTATAAGCACGATTCTCAAGTTTTTGCAAGCTAACTAAATCAAAATGACGAAGTTTTTTCCTCCCGAGTAAAATCTGCTGATTCCCGCGAGCGGATTTGTCTTGCTTTTTGATGAGCGATTTGCTAAAGTCCCCCGGCTGCACATATCAGGATGAAAGCAATACTCGCGCTAGAAGATGGGACAATTTTTGAGGGTACCTCCTTTGGAGCAACTGGCACCGTGACCGGTGAGGCGTGTTTCAATACCTCCATGACGGGTTACCAGGAAGTGCTCACTGATCCTTCCTACCGCGGACAAATTGTAGCCATGACCTATCCGCTCATCGGCAACTACGGCGTATGCGAAGAGGATGTCGAGAGTGAGGGGCCTCAAGTGCGTGGTTTTGTTGTGGCGGAGGTGGCGAGGCTGCATTCCAACTGGCGCGCGAACGAGTCTCTCCCTCATTGGTTATCCCGGCATGGCATCCCGGGCATTGAGGGGATCGACACGCGCAAGCTTACCAAACTCCTGCGCACAAAGGGAGCTCAACGGGCCTGCCTGACGACCGAGCTCTCAGCGCAGCAGGCCGTGGAGGCGGCAAAGGCGGCCCCGCCTATGGCCGGCAGCGATTTTGTGACCGAAGTGACCACGGAGAACGCCTACCACTGGACGGATGAATCGCGCGACTGGAAGCTGCCGAACAAAACGACGGGCGACCTTTCCAATTACACAGAACTCCCGCCGGTGCGCTACCGCATCGTGGCATTTGACTTCGGGGTCAAGCGTAACATCCTGCGTTGCCTGCGCCGCGAGGGATTCGACGTGACAGTCGTACCGGCGCACACGAAGGCTGAGGATGTGTTCGCGCTGCAACCGGACGGCGTGTTCCTCTCCAACGGACCGGGCGATCCTTCCGCCTTGCCGGACATTTACGCGGAATTGCAAAAGCTGCTCGGGAAACTGCCCATCTTCGGCATTTGTCTGGGGCATCAGCTGCTCGGGCTCGCCTTCGGCGGAAAAACCTTCAAGCTGAAGTTCGGTCATCGCGGCGGCAATCAGCCTGTCAAGGACCTGCGCTCCGGCAAGGTAGCGATCACTTCTCAGAACCACGGATTTGCAGTGGATGACAATTCCCTGCCGAATGACGTGGAGGTGACTCACATTAACCTGAACGACGGTACGGTGGAAGGCTTGCGCCACAAGACCCTGCCCATTTTCTGCGTGCAGTACCACCCGGAAGCAGCGCCGGGACCGAAAGATGCCACCTACTTTTTCGGCGAGTTCATCGAACTCATCGAGGCTTTCAAAGCCGGCAAATACCAAGCTTAATACGTTATGAACACACTCGTGATAGGCTCCCAGTGGGGAGATGAGGGCAAGGGCAAGGTCATCGACTTTCTCACCGAAGACGCGGACATCGTGGTGCGCAGTCAGGGCGGCAGCAACGCCGGTCACACGGTGATCGCCCACGGCAAGAAATACGTGCTGCACCTCGTACCCTCCGGCATCCTTTGGCCGGGCAAGCTGAATGTCATCGGCAACGGCGTGGTCATCAATCCTACATCGCTTGTGGAGGAGATGGCTTACCTGCGTAACCTCGGTGTGGACATCACGCCGCAGAATCTGCTGCTCTCCGACCGTGCTCACGTGGTGCTGCCCATCCACAAGGAGATTGATGCCGCGCAGGAGGAAGCTCTCGGCGACCACAAGATCGGCACAACCAAGCAGGGCATCGGCCCCACCTATGCCGACAAAGTGCGCCGCATCGGCATCCGCATGGCCGATTTCATCGACCCTGCCCATCTGGAAATCGTCCTCAAGGCACGCATCGCCACGGCCAACGAAGAACTTGTGCGTCTCGGACATCCTGCCGCCGACCCGCAGGAAACGCTGCGTGCCGTCATGGAAGCGGCAGGAGAGCTGCGCCCGCATATCACGGATACGATCCCCGTGCTGAACCGTGCGACAAAGACGGGCAAGAGCATCCTCTTCGAAGGAGCTCAAGGCGCCATGCTGGATGTGGACTTCGGCACCTACCCCTACGTCACCTCATCGAACACCAGCGCCGGCGGCTGCTGCACCGGCTCAGGCGTTCCCCCCACCGGTATCGACAAGATCATCGGCGTGTGCAAAGCTTACACAACCCGAGTTGGGGCGGGTCCTTTCGTCTCCGAAGATGCTGATCTTGCAGACTACCTGCACGGACTGGGACGCGAGTTCGGAGCCACGACGGGGCGTCCGCGCCGTTGCGGATGGGCGGATGGGGTCGTGCTGCGTTTCTCCGCCATGTTCAACGGCTTTGACGAAATGGCAATGACCAATCTCGATGGTCTGGACGCCTGCGAGGAGATCAAAATCTGCACGGCCTACAAGCTCGGTGACCGCACGCTGGAGTTCCCACCGGCTCTCATCAGCGAGTGGGAAAAATGCACGCCCATCTACGAGATCCTGCCCGGTTGGATGCAGGACACGACCAAGTGCACCTCCTGGAAGCAACTCCCGACGAACTGTCAAGCCTACCTCAAGCGCTTCGGTGAAATCATCGGCTGCCCCATCGGTTCCGTCGGTGTCGGACCCGATCGCTCCCAAACTCTTTCCGTACCCCACTGAGCCTTTCCCTGCCCGCTTTGCGGGGTCGCGCTCTATTCGACATCGCTCTTCCCATTCAAGGATCGAAAGCTCCTTGCAGAGTGCAGGCAATCATAAACCCGCTCCTTCATGTTCTCGTGGGTGCATCGCTCGGCAACTCCCTCGTACGCGGAGACACGTTCGTATTCGTAGGTCGTAAAGTCGCGTCGTAAATTTCTCGTAAATCATTGGCTCCTGTCTGCGAGAGCGAGATAGTGCAAAGACCAGAAAAATTAAACCCGACCGCTTTCATGCAGTCGGGCTTGCACTAGCCCCGGGGGGAATCGAACCCTCATCTAAGGTACCGGAAACCTTCGTCCTATCCATTGAACGACGGGGCCGAGGAGCGGGCGCATTTTGCCACAGACGCGTGGAGCTGTCAAGCGCTGAGTGAACGAATGCAAAGCAATTGCATTTCAAATGCGCCCTTGATTTGCCGCCCACTGCCAATACGGCAATGGACGGCACTTCATTTACCTGTTGTTTTGTTCCTTTTGAGAAGAACGCGTTGATTCTCCTCAGAAGCCCATCCGAACGCCCAGTGCGGCGTTCCATGCGTTCGCGTGGCTGCGCAGTTCGCCGCCCGCGTTCACATAAAGCTGCGAGTTCGCCGTCACCGGCACGTTCACTCCCGCTCCGAACTGGAACGCCGTGCTGCCTGCGCGCGCCCCGTACACGCTCTGCGTGTAGTTCGGGTTGGCCAGCAGCGCCACGTTCGCCTCACTCCGGCGGTCGCCCATGTCCTGCGCCACATTCGCGTGCAGCTCGGTCGTCACCGTGCGATTGGCTGCCTTGCCGCTCTCAATCGCCGCCAGCCAACGCAAGCCCAGCGCCAGCGTCATCGTGTCGCGCGTCTGCTTCTCCGTGGTAAGACCCACGCCTCCCGCATTCTTCTCACTGAAGCCGTCCATGCTCGTGTGCTGCACGATCACGTTGAAGAGCGGCTGGATGACGTTGCTCCTGTTCTCCTTCACCGGATAGAAGTCGTAGGTGAGTTCCCACATCGCTCCCAGACTGCTGCCGCTCGTGCTGCTCGTGGCCGTGTAGCTGCCGCTTCCATAGTTTACCGTGCGCCTGAGATTGGCCTCATTCGTGCCCAGGGTGAAGAGCAGCGTGTTGCCCCAACGAGCGTTCTTCGCCTGACTCCATGCGCTCACGTAGAAGCTGTCCAGGTCGCCCTTGGCGTAGTCGGCGGCGCGCGCTTCGAGATCGCCGTAGTTGGCGGCTAGGCTCAGTCCAACGCTCCAGTGCGCGTCCACCTGCGCATCGAGACCCACGGCCCCTCCCCAGCTGTTGAGGCGATAGCCGCTCTCGTCGCCACGGCTGTGCTGCTCAGAGAAGAAGCTCGTGCCTTCCACCCAAACGTGGGTGGTCTTGCAGGGACGCTGCTGCTGCGTTGTCTCGTCGTTGCCCTGGCAGCGCAAACGTGCGGCCTGCAGAGCGTGGTCGCGCACACGGCTCTCCTGGTTGCGCAGGGCCGCGCTCTGAGCGGCGGAGAGCGAGGTCAGCGTGCTGCCCGCCACGGCCGCGAGCGCCTTGCGCACGCCTGCCGCGTCGCCTGCATCCGCCATCTGCTGCAAACTGCTCATCACGGCTAGCACACTTTCGTCCATAGTGACGCCCTTCTGGTCGGCCTCAAACCACAGCAGGTTGGAACCGGCAATGGAGTTGGCGCTTGTTGCGTATGGAGCAAACTTGCTCTGTGTGCGGTGATAGAAATTGACGATGGTATCGTAGGTCGCACCATCCCTGGGCTCAACTTCAGCGAGTGCGATGAGTTCGTTCGCCGCACTCGCTCCACCGTCTGCTTCTACAATCTGCAACTCGGCTCTTTCGTAGAGCAGATCCAAGATGCCTCCCAACTTGACGTTGACTCCATTCACGGGCCCCAAGGTTTTCTCATGCTCATCCCCTTCGCCTTTGTACCGTAAATAGCTCTCATGGAAAATGCCTTTGCCCTGCATCAGCACAACTCCCGTAAGATCTCCTTGCTTCGCAACCAAATTATCGATGCTGTTCAAGACGATGGTGGCTCCATCTTCGATAATGATGTTCCTCTGGGTATCCAGTATGAGAGTTTCCTTATGCTGGCCACTCCCCTCCCAAAGCGCCGGGTTGCTCAGATCCAGCTCCATGTCGTACTCGTTGCCGCTGCGCAGCACGATGTCGCCGGAGAAATGTCTGGTCGTGCTCCCCTCAGCATCTTTGCCGGTAAAGGTGTAGGTGTTGCCGCCCTTGTCACCGCCCACCTCGGCATCCAGAGACTTGAAAGTCGAACCGGCTTGGAGAGTGACCTTAGCGCCATCCGTCGCACCGATGTCAGCTTCTCCATTGTCCCCCCCGAAGGTGCGTTCCGAACCACTTGCCAGGAACTTGCCCGAGCTGTCGTCTCCTGTGAGCGAACCATCTTCCGTGAGTTTGATCGTTCCCTCCGTGGAGACCGTACCCTCGCCCGTGATGTTGCCGGAGAAGTTGGAGTTTTCTCCCTTGAAACTGAGCGTGCCTCCTTTCTCGACATCGAAGCTCAGGTCATGATCACCTGCAAGGGTATTTCCTCCCAGCGTCAGGCTGCCGCCATTGCCTACGGTGATATCGCCTTCCCCGGAGAGCTGTCCTTCGCTTTCGGAAAGATCACTTTCACCCTTGAGCGTGAGGCTTCCATCCACCTGCAGCTCAGCGCCATCGCTAATGGAAAGCCCGCCATCGATAGAGCTCTTGCTCTTCTTCCCGAATGCGAGCGTCCCTTCATCCACGGTGACGCCACCTCTGGTGCTCAGGTCGCCTTCTATCGCAAATTCCGCATCGCCCGTTTTCTTCAGATCCACTCCCTCATTGACCGTGATGTCACCGGCAAAGCGCGTATCTCCGGAGCCATTCACCGAAGCTGTGTCCTCGTTGTGCAGAGTGAGCTCCTTTGGACTCTCGGGAGTGTTATTGGTAATGGTGAGTTCAGAATCCTCCCCGTCCCCCTGAAGCTGCTTGAGGGTTGCATTCCCATCAGCTGTGAGCGCGGTTTCCTCATCGATGATTACTTTGTCGTAATGGACAAGATCACTGGCATTGGCAGATGCATGACCAGTATGATCGGAATCACCATCCTGCACAGCATCCCACACATTGAACTGGCCGGTCAAAGTAAGTGTACCCTTCTCTGCATTATATCTACTCACGGTCAGTCCCCAACCTGTTCCGACCGCAAAATGCTCCTTCGCCCAGTCCTCTCCCTGTCCCGCTAAATTGCCGTTCGTGAGGAAGACCTCGATCGTGAATTCGCCGTCTTCTGTGAAGGATATTGCTCTTCCATCAAGATTAAGCACAAATTGACCGTCAACATTCACCTTTCCTTTGCCGGGAGTCACGAATTGAAAAGCAGCGTGCCTCGAATCTGCTCCTTCTTCAGATCCTTTTACCCACACACTCGACGCTCCCAGCGTGATGCTGTCGCCTCCCTGCAGGGTGATCGTGCCATCGCCAATCTCATCAAACCACGTGTTCGCACCGTTCACCTTGAATTCTGTGATATGCTCAGGAAGCAGTCCTCCGAGACTATTGACGCCGGTGTAACCACTGTCGATGTTGATCGTGCAATCCCCTGACATTTTTTGTGCATTGACCAAGTTCCCGCCCTTGATCGTCAGATTCGGGTTAATCATCCAATCGTAGCTATAGGAAGCATCAACAAACGCTTGACCAATCTCGATGGTTCCTCCATTGCTCAGCACAAACCGATTTGAATCCTTAATTTCTGCCCTCGGATGCTCATCCGCGTCCTCACTCGTGAACTTGAACGTACCGCCATCGACATTGATCTCGCAATTTGTAAAATTTGCATAGGCGCTATTGCTGTAACCTGAATCATGCAACTCAAAGACACTGTCACTGCCTTGCACATCGATGGTTACATTGACGAAACTGGCATCATCTCCCGCCTCACGATAGAATCCTCCATTTTTGACGATAATGTGCGAAGAACCTGCTCTGGTCTTATGACCAGCATCGCCGTAGTTTACATTTTGTCCAATAAATTCGCCCCCATTGATGATTATGTCAGCAGTTGAACCCGTCTCGTACGTAAATCGACATCCATTGCGCGGAGACTCATGACTTATTTCTACTCTTCCTCCCTTGTTTACCGTGAGGGAAACATAACTCCCGGAATTACGCCCCATGGTGGCTTCCCCTATCTTGAGAACACCGCCATCGTTTACGGCTATCGTCGCCTTTCCATTGCACGCCATACTTCCTATATCACGAAAATCAACAACTCCTTCAGTCTCACCCACACCGCTCACGTTGACGATAATATGCCCATCGGAACTATAGGCATATCTAGTGTCACTACGGCCTGTCTCAACACTACCGCCCTCGACATTAATTGTAACTTCTCCGTTGTTGGCATAGGTACAGCTACTGCTCAGAGTCCCCCCTTCCTTCACATTGATCGTCACCTGATCGCCCTTGTTGTGGGCATAAGATCCGTTTTTGCCATCTTGAAGTCTCCCCCCATCATAGATGTTGATGGTCGCTGTAGTTTGGGACTTGCCATCATTGTGCCAAGCTATATATCCGTTGTTGACAAACAGGCCTCCGTCATGCACATCGATGGTGGCGCTGCCACCGTTATAGGCAAGAACAGCATAGGAGCTCCCCTTCCCTTCCCAGTAGCATTTCCCCGTGACATCGATAACCGTATTGCCCCCGAGTTGAGTTGTCCCTTCCCCCAGCTTGAATTCGCTGTATTCCCCCTCCCCGGTGATGGTGATGGTGACACCGTCCGTCACCGTTCCGAAATCATAAGAATACCCCTTGGCGCCTCTTTCGGATTCCTCGTATTCTGTCAGTTCCACGGATTCTTCTCCCTTCTTCACAGTGACATCGGCGAAAGAAGGTAACGCAGTCATCACCGCCATAAGAGCCGTGAACAACGCAATCGGTAAATGTAGTTTCATAGTATGTGGTGAAATTAGTTTGTGAGAAAGCAACGGCGAATCGAAATCTTCGTCACCACTGCTCTGCGGAAAGGGTACGTATTTGGAATACGTACCTGAGCATATCTAAGATATTGATAATGATGAATATATGAAACCGTTTCAAGGGAATTTTTTGTGCGTAATGCGATCCCTGCTTCCGATAAGTCATTGGAAAGAAAAAGAAAAATTATCAAATATGGGCTTGACATACGTATTCCAAATACGCACACCCCGGGGATAACAAAAGCGACGAGAGAAAGAAAGGGACACTGCTCAGGTTGGGCTTGACTTGGCTTCCGAACGCATGTCGTCAATCGCGAGCAACGCATACATGGGGAATGCATCCATGCTGTCTCGCTTGCTAAGAGAGGGGAAAAGTGCTACAATGCGTGGCGTCATGTTGAGTGAACAAGAAATCAAAGTCATGGAGCAAGCAGTGGCAAACGGATGCCTTCAGGAATCATCACTGCGGAATATAAAACACCTGCTGAAAGGGACGAAGGATCCTGTTGCTCCCGCAGCCGTGGGCGAGCTCATCGATGCCAATAATTGGGCGGAACTCAACAACAGATTTTTCAAGTCGCTTGCATTCGGGACCGGCGGACTTCGAGGTCGCACCATCGGTGCTGCGGTCACCCGAGCAGAACAAGGGAAAGGCGGCGAAAACGGACGTCCGGAGTTCCCCTGCATCGGCACGGCTTGCATGAACTTTTTTAACGTGGGGCGCGCGATGCGAGGTCTTATCACGTACGTGCGCAAGTTCGTCGGCGAGAGGAAACCGCTCATTGTGGTGGGACATGATACTCGCCATTTCTCTCGCTCCTTTGCAGAGCAGTGTGCAAAAATCGCCACGGATTTGGGCTGTGATTGCGCGCTCTTTGACGGTCCCTGCTCCACGCCGGAGGTTTCCTTCGCCATCCGCGAACTCAACGCCGACACGGGCGTGGTCATTACCGCCTCCCACAATCCTGCCCACGACAATGGGTTTAAGGCTTATTTCAACGACGGCGCCCAACTCGTGCCACCGCACGATGAAGGAGTGATTGCCGAGGTCAATGCACTGGAGAGCGATACGTACGAACCCTTGCCGGAAAGCGAACGCGGGAAACTGTTCGAGCTGGGCAGCGATATGGACGCACGCTTCATGGCAAAGCTCAAGAGCATCATTTTGCGACCGGAGGTCTTTCAGAGGAGTTCTGCAAAGGTTGTTTACACCAATCTGCACGGCACGGGCAAGCGTTGCATTGTGCCGTTGTTGCGTGAAATCGGTTGTCGGGTGAGTACGGTAGCCGCACAGGATGTGCAGGACGGACGTTTCCCGACAGTTCAGAGTCCCAACCCCGAAAACGCGCCTGCGCTGGATATGGCGATTGCCCAAGCTGACGCCGAGCAGGCGGATCTGGTGATTGCCACGGATCCGGACAGCGATCGCATGGGCATCGCAGTTCGTGACAAGGCGACTGGGAAAATGCAATTGCTCACCGGGAATCAGACGGGCTGCTTGCTGGCGTGGTACCGCTGCATGAGCATGCGCGAACTGGGCATTGTGACACCTGAAAATGAAGCGCACGCCGTGATGGTGAAGACGTATGTGACGAGCCCTCTGCAGGATGCCATCGCAGCGAGTTTCGGCATCGCCACGGTCAATGTCCTCACGGGCTTCAAGTACATAGCCGCCAAGCTCGGGAAGTACGAGCATCGCATCCCGGAACATCTCCGCGCCGACTACCGCAATTTGGATGAAGCGACTTCTCGCTCGCTCCGTCTGCAGCACAGCAAGTACTTCGTTTTCGGCGGCGAGGAAAGCTACGGCTATCTGGCTCAGGATTTCGTACGCGACAAGGACGCCAATGCTGCGGCCCTCTGCCTTGCGGAGTTGAACGCCTACCTGTCATCGCGCAGCATCGGTCTGCTCGAGCTCCTCAACTCTCTGTACGCTCAATTCGGCTACCATCTGGAAGTTGGGAAGAGCCTCGTCATGGAAGGCGCCGACGGAGCTGCGAAGATCGCCGCGCTTACCGAGAGCTTCATCTCCGCGCCCCCTACTGAAATGGATGGCTCGCCGGTGGTGAATGTGCGAGACTTTTCCCTCGGCATCATGAAAGATGCCGAGGGAGACCCTGTGCCGGCCGAGAATCTGCTCATCCTGGACTTGGCGGACGGTCGCAGCTTTGCAGTGCGTCCCAGCGGCACGGAACCGAAAATCAAGTTTTATCTCTTCGCACACGGTTTACCCGGCACAGATCAAGACTCAGCCAAGGAGAGCGTTGCCGCCGGCATCGATTCGCTCTGGAAGAGCCTGTTGCAGGATTGCGAAAGGAGAAGCAAGTCATCGCGAGCCTGAAAATACAACGCCACGACGACGATGCAGTGGCGGTGCGTTTACGCCATCCGAGCGCATTCGCCACCTGAACCGATCCGGTAAAAATGACTACTATCACAGTCATTCCGGTTCGTATTGTTTTAAGCTGCATAAGACGGAGCGGGCAGCCAATAGATGACGTACCGGACAGGGGAATTCTTTTCTTTTGAAAGACAAATGCCCCGGCCAAACAAAAGGCCAACGTATTTCGTCGGCCATGGGACTTGTCAGACGATACTCGGAATGCTACAATGCCCTCATGATAACGACCGACTATTCCCATGGCGATCTCTTCCCGATTCTGAGAGCCGAAACCGAATTGGGCACGCTGGAAGTTTGCAGCTACGGCGCGCACGTGCTGGGATGGACGCCGCGCGGTCAAAAGCCGGTATTCTACATGAGCGGCACGGCGGTGTACGCTCCCGGGAAGGCGCTTCGCGGAGGCATACCTGTCTGCTGGCCGTGGTTCGGCAAACACCCCGCCGACGCGCAGAGCAATCCGTCCCACGGTATCGCGCGGATTTCTCCGTGGCAACTCGTGTGCAGTGATGAGGCCGAGGACGGTTCGGTGCGTCTGATCTACGAGCTGCAGCGTCCGGGGTTCCCGATGGCACGCTACACGATGCAAATGGGAGAGCTATTCTTCAGCGCATCACTGCAAACGCTGGATACACCGGAGCCCATGCCCTTCTCCGCCGCCCTGCACAGTTATTTTGCCGTAAGCAATTACCGACAAGTGGAACTCTCGGGTCTGGAGAACATTCCCTTCACTGAGTTTGCTGAAGATGCCGTCCCCCACAGCGAAAATCCCCTGATTCCTGCAGGTCACATCGACCGCATTTATCATCCTCTGCCGGAAGAGAGCGTGCTTCGGCTGCAAGACCCCGGATATGAGCGCACACTGCAAATCACCCGCAGAGGTTCGCATTCCTGTGTTGTGTGGAACCCGGGACACGAAGCCGCCGTGACCATGACCGACATCGAACCCGGCACCGATGACCAATTCCTGGCCGTGGAAACTGCGGCGGTGCCTGCCGAGCGTCTCAACCTGCTCCGGGGACAAAGCCATGAACTCGCCATGCGCATTAACCTTCTTCCCGCGAGCCATTCATGAAGCTCAGCGCATCAAGCAGTCAATCTGAGCTGCGCGCCCTCTACGTACGGGTGACACGTGACGAATTTCTGCGCGATACGCCCCTCAATCTCCGCATGTTTCTGCGATACGCGCTTCTCTTTGTGCTTTTCCCAAGCATGGTCTTCGGTTTTCGCATCGGACTGACCGTCATGGCAGGATTCTGCGGGGGCATGATTGTGTGCATGCTTGCCGGAAAATACGACTTAGCACACGCGGCTGCGGTTTGCTGGCTCCTGTTTGGCGCCGTGGCTCTCCTCGTGGTAGCAGGCTCCACTCTGATCACCGCACGCAAACGCCTGCGCAAACGCCGCACTCCGCGCCCTGCCGACGCTCCTCTCCCCTCGCGCGGCGCAGAGCCAATTTCCCCGGGCGATACCCGTGAACTGCTTTGGCTTTGGACTCCCGGAGACACCCCTCATGTCTTCACCTCATCCCTGGAGCTGCACGTTACCCATCCCGGCATCTGGGCAATCACGGTGGAAATCCGCGACTGCGGTCACTCCAAGCTCATGTTGCCCGACAGCTGCGGTTTGTGTCCTCTTCACTCCGGCAATCAGGGGCAGGAACTCCGCTCCGTCGTTCTCTGCTGGCTTGAATCGGGAATTCAGCACATCCCCTGGATTCTCGTCAGCAACCTCCCTCACCCCCCGCGAGCCACTGCGGGCATCCTCTGCATGCCCCACGCGGAATGACACCCAACGCGCAATCCGTCGCCGGTCAAGCGCCAACAAAAACACAATCTTCCCCGCTCCGAGAGGACGAAGCTCAGTAGCGAATCCGGTAATCCCCGGGTTCCCTTGGAGCCTCCGGTTCACGCTCACAGGGAGGCAGCATGCTGTTGAGATGCCGCTTCTGGATGGTCTTCTTGAGCCCGGAATCGTTCTTTTCGGTGATCTCCTTCGCTTCTTTGATTGCCTTTTCGCGCTCCTCCTTGACCTTTGCCTGAGCTTTTTCATGGGCCTCCATGCTGGCCTTCTGTCGCTCTGTTGCAATCCCCTTGAGCGTCTCTTCCGAGACCTCCGAAGGCTTTACGACAGGCGCCGCCAACGTCATCGATAGGGTTGCCGGGACGATCACACTTGCGAGTAGAAAAAGCTTTTTCATGACAGTAGGTTATTCGCAGTATAGGATATTCCTCAGCTAAGTCAAGCTCATTTTACACCCCCGCAGTAAAAAAATCACTGTTCATGAATCTGCTGCCCCTCCTTCTTCAATCCCCTGTCGGTCGTAAAGCTCTTTGTAAAGAGGGCTGGAGGCATATAATTCCTCATGTGTACCATCAGCGATGATGCGCCCGTGTTCAAAAAGGAGTATGCGCTGCGCATGGCGTAATGTGCTGAACCGATGGGCCACAATGAGTGTTGTACGCCCGTGGGAAAGAGATTCAAGCGAGCTCTGTATCTCATGTTCGCTTTCTGCGTCCAACGAAGCTGTAGCTTCATCCAATATGAGGATAGGGGCATCCTTCACGAATGCGCGCGCAATGGCCACACGCTGACGCTGTCCGCCGGACAGACCATTTCCGCCCTCTCCCAACTTGGTTGAAAGTCCTTGATGCTGTGTACTCAGGAATGAGGTAACCGCCGCCGCATCAGCTGCCGCCCGGATGCGCTTCTCATCGGCGTCAGGGTTGCCCAACTTGATGTTATCGCGAATGGTGCCGGAAAACAGCAACGCCTGCTGACCAACGAGCGCCAGCTGGTCTCGCAAATCCTTGCTGTGCATGTCGCGCACGTCTATGCCATCAATGAGCACAGCTCCTGAACTCACATCGTAGAAGCGCGGAATGAGGCTGGCGAAAGTGGTTTTCCCAGCCCCGCTCGAGCCTACCAATCCTACAACCTGACCGGCAGGTATGTGCACGTTGATGCCCCGCAATACGGGCTTTCCCTCGACATATTCAAAACTGACGTCACGAAACTCAATGTCCCCACGCAGGCGTTTTGGAAGTTTCACCGGATGCTCAGGTTCGGGCATGGTATTCGGCTCCACGAGAATTTCCTCCACACGCTGCAGCGGTCCCTGAGCGCTGTTGAGGCGATTGAAGGTGTTGCCTGCTTTCTTCATGGAGTCAAAGAGGAAAAACAAGACTGCGGCGAGCGCTAAAAAGTCTGCCAAGCTCATATTGCTCTCCCGTCCATGCACCAAAAGCACCGACAGCGCTACAGAGGTGACAATCTCCATGAGAGGAATCACAGCGCGTTGGTATTTAACAACTTTCAACGAATTTCGGCAGAGACTGAACGTAACTCGGTTAAACTCCTCAATCTGCCGCTCCTCCATCCTGTAGGCCCTCACCTCCCGGATTGCCTCAAGATTCTGTTGGACGACTGCGTTGAGACGACCGTACTCCGTGGAAGCCATGAAAGCTTTTTTGGAAATTCTCTTTCCGAAATGAATGACCGGCCAGGCCGCCAGCGCAATGAGCGCTATATCCAACGTGAGAAGCCCACCCTGACCGCTGCTGAACATCATTGCCAGGAATGTGCAAAGAGCCGTAATGCACGTGATGGGCTGCTTGAAAAGATCATTCGCCACACCGGTCAACACCCCGAGTACGGCTCCGGTATCGCTCAAAATACGGCTGAGTATATCTCCCTTCTTACTCTTTTCAAGAAAGGCAATGGGAAGCGACATCACTTTGGCAAACAGCTCAATTCTCAAAGTCGCCGAAATGCGCATGCTCAAGGCGGTCACCACCATGCCATTAGCCCACATTGCCACGCCCCTCAACAGGAAAATCAGCGGTAATGCGGCACACGCCATAAGCAGTACCATGGCGGGCTGCTCCAGCTGCAACTCGTACAGCCACGGCACATGATGAAATACCTCCGGCAGCTCCGCGCCGCTCCCCTCGGTATAAAACACCACCGGGAATACGTATTTGACCATCATCGGTATTCCCAATCCACTGCTTCCGGCCACGATTAACCCCGTGATCACGGCTACAAAGAACAACCGTATGTGCGGCAGCAGAAAGAGACGCGCAAAGAAAAGCGTGCGGCGAATAATGGGACGGATCATGCCAGCGCCTCCTTTCCCATTCTCTCCTGTTCTCTGCGAGCCGCATTCACTTGCTCATCGTACAGACTCCGGTAGAGCAGGCATTTTTCGTAAAGTTCCGCATGCGTGCCATCCGCTACGATTCGCCCTTCCTCAAACACAAGGATTCGCTGTGCCATACGAATGGTACTGAAGCGATGCGCTATGATGAAGGTAGTATGCCCCACGGTCAACTCTTCAAATGCACTTTGTATAAGAGCCTCACTTTTCATATCCAAGGCCGAAGTCGCCTCATCCAAAATGAGTATCGGAGCGTTCTTCAGAAATGCACGAGCAATGGAAACGCGTTGCCTCTGACCGCCGGAAAGGCCAGTGCCACTTTCCCCCAACTCATAATGATACCCCCCATCCATCTGCTCAGCGAACTCCGAAACGCGCGCACGCGCCCCGGCCGCTCGAACTTCTTCGTCCGAGGCGTCCGGACGCCCCACGCGGATATTCTCCATGATCGTATCTTGAAAGAGGGCGGAAAACTGGGACACCAACCCGATCGTTCCCATGCGTTCCTCGCGAGAAATCTCGCGCACGTCCAGCCCATCAATCTTCACTGACCCAGCGTTCACGTCGTAAAACCGGCAGATCAGGTTGATGAACGTCGTCTTCCCCGAACCGCTCGGTCCCACAAGCGCCACAATCTGCCCGGACGGCACGTGCACATCCACATCGCGCAACACCAGCTTCTCTTCGTTGTAGCCGAAGTTCACGTGATCGAAATCTACCGCCCCACGCACAGGTTTGGGGAGGCTCTTGGGGTGCAAGGGTTCCGGTGTTTCGTCCTCCGCCAAACGTACCTTATTGATGGCATACACCGTGGTGGCCATAAGCTGAATCTGGTTCATAATCCCGGCCAGACGTTTGAATGGATCGTAGCAGAAGTAGAAAGCCGTGGCTATGGCGGCAAATTGCTCCAGTGTCAAACCATCCCCACACCCGCGGTACAACGAATAGGCCAGCGCAAGCGAGCTGGTTATCTCCACCGCAGGCGTGAGCGTCAACCCCCATGCCGTCATCTGCATAAGCTTGGCATTATACTGCGTAATGAGACCGTAAAGCATCTTCGCCTGTCTGTCCTCCAAATTGAAAGAACGGACTTCGCGCTGTGCAGACAACGTCTCTTCCACAGTGGCGGTGATGAGTTTCGAACTGAAGAGCATTTTGCGCATTTTGCCCACCATCCTCTTCCCAACGAAACGCACCAATGGCACAATCATCGCACTCACCAACAAATTGGACAACAGAATGGCGCTTGCGTTATTGGTAAGCGCCTCATATACCAAGTAGGATGCAGCAAAAAGAAGGGTAAGCGGTTCAATAAGGAGTTCGTTGAACACGGTGACCATCTGCCCCTGTAAACTTTGCGTAAACTGGATGACGATAGTGAGCAACTCCCCTCGCTTGTGACGATCAAAGAAGGAAAAGGAAAGACTCTGCAAACGCGCGAACATCTCCCCCCACATCCTGCGCAACATGCGCTGTCCCCCCTTGGGCAACAGATAACTGTTCAGGTAGGTGCAAACGCCTCGCACACACATCACGAGCGGTATAAGCGCTACCGCCACCCAGAGCTTCGCCTCTTCCATCTCCTCCGGCTTAACCCAGCGCAGCATCCACTCTTCCACAACGGGCGGCATGTCCTGCGTCCCGAAAACCACAGGAAATACGTACTTGATGATTAACGGCATGCCAAAAGCCGCAGACGCTGCCACGATCCCCGCCAATGTAGCAGCCAACACCAACGGCAGTTCCGGACGCAAATACCGCTTCAGCACGGGGAGCAATAACCCCCACGTATCCAAATCCTTCATCTCGTCCTCTTTCTCTTCCTTCTCCTCTGTCATGTAAGCTGCCCCGAGTCTAGCATACAAGACTTGATCGTGTCAAGCATCGCGCGTTTACACATTCGGGTAAGGGAGCCGACAACAGACTTGATTTCTCTCGTAAAATGAATCTCATGCACCTCACCTGAAGACGGTCTCTCGCGCAGCCTCACTGCCTCCACGAGACAAAAGAGCAACCGGACTGAATTTGCGTCAGCTTTCACTTTTGCCTTGCGTTTTTCGAATGAATCAGTTATAGGGGAAATCGTTCATCAACTCCGAGTCGATGGTCAATCGACTCTACAAAGACAACGAAAAAGATGGGTCAACAACATCGCAAAGTTACGAAGCGCCGCCGCCGTCACGCCTACCTCAAACGGCAGAAAGAAATCCGCAGGAACAGCCGGACAACGCCGACGCTGGCGAGGAAAGTGCTGCCGGTTTCAACTGCTGAGAAGGAGGAAGAAGCAGCGGTTAAGCCAGCGGTTGAGACGACAGTGAAAGAGCCGGTCAAAAAAGAGTCCGCCGCAAAGAAAACAACGGCGAAAACTGCGACCGAAAAACCAAAGAAAGCACCGGCCAAGAAATCGACTGCCGTAAAAAGCAAGGAAGAAAAGCCCAAAAAGGCTCCTGCCAAGAAAGCATCGGCAAAGAAAACAACCGCGAAAAAAGAGGACGCGTAAAGGATTGGGCCAGTGTGACTTCATAGAGCGCTCCCGTACTTCGGGCGTGCCCTTTCGCATGGGGACAGGAGCGAATGGAGCTTGGGAGAATCATAGGGATCGTGGCAGCGGGGTTTACGCTCAGCGGATGCCTGCGGCGGGGGTGTCCTGCGCTCCAACCCAATCTGCCGGCGGAATTTTGCTATGTGGACCAGGTAGTGCCGAATCTGCGTACGGAACTTAAGTACGCCGGGACTGATAATTTCGTAGGACGCCCGATCCGGGGATATGTGGGGAAGAGAGCAATCTTGCGAAAAGATGCAGCCCAAGCATTATGCCGAGCTGCTGTTTACCTGCGCTCGTACGGATATGGCTTGATTATCTGGGATGCCTATCGACCGCAGCGCGCCATGCGTGACTTCCGCGCATGGTCGTACAGCTCGGATGACAGTACAAAAGTCACTTTCTACCCGCGCATCACTAAAAAAGGGATTTATGAAGGAAAATACATTGGTGATGAATCCGAGCACTGCTGGGGCATTGCCGTGGACATCTCGCTTTATCGACTCGTCGATGGCAAGCTTGTTGACATGGGAGGCAGGCATGACCTGCTGGATCCGTCATCAGCCACGGACTCAGAGGAGGTGACGGAAGAACAGCGAGCTAACCGACACTTGCTGCGCAACGCCATGCGACGGGCGGGATTTGAAAATTACTCCAAGGAATGGTGGCACTATCGGCTGAGCAACTCCCGGCCTTGGAAAACCTACGACTTCACAACATAGAAAACGAACGAATGGTCAAAGCTTGATCAACGAGATCTGCCAGGACTGAAACGCGTCGGTATAGGGTTGCTCAACGATGATGCGGTTGCTCCCTTTCTTGAGATGGATGAGCGTGGGCGGCTGAGCCCACCAGATTTCTTCATCCCGAATGGGGTGTTCCTCCTCAACCGTATGCCAGGTAGGTTCAGCGATGCGGCTTTCACCGGCATGCTCATAACGGCGAGGGTTGCGCATCTCCTCCCCATTCACCCAAATGCGCGTGCCGCATTGCGACCACTCTCCCGGACGAGGAATGCCGGTGTACTGGCGATTGGAACGCGTCGGCGCGTCAAAACCGATCATGAACGGGTAATCCCCCTCTTCTTCCACCGTGACATCCGTCCAAGCCCACACGCGCACGCCCGGCCTGGCTTCCGGGAACATGCCTAGATTCCACGTAGCAGAACGCGTGCGGAAGTAGAGACTGCTGCCAAACACCTCATGCAACACACCCGGAGCTTTCCCGGCCAACACGAGTTTGCGCGTCGCCTCCGCGTCTGCGTCCGGTGTGGGATGAGTGACCTTCCACACACAACAGCTCTCCCCCCAGTACGGGAAATGTTCATTTTTGAACATCGTCCGTCCCAGAGTCGCCAAACGTTTTTCAAAAAGCTGGAAAGCGCGCCCTGCCTCGGAGTCCGGAGGGGGCAACGCAACAGTGAGCGCGTCGCCCTCCACAGCGGCGCCGTTCCACGCACGCTCTGCCATGGCGCAAAGCCCCGGCCACATCGGACTGTGCAAGGGAATGCGAGATTTATCCTCCACCCGGATATCCGGCCACGTGCAGAAGATGGCGCCAAGATGCAGGGCATCTCCCTTCTCCGCTCCGCAAGGGCGCATGAAAAACCAGCGACGCACGAGCAGCGCAGGCTCAAAGAGATTGCTGTAGCCGATGGAAGAATCGATGGTAGGGGACTTCACACTCGCCGCGTCCTGCGCGTTTTTCCCCTGCACCCAGCGCTGAGCGATGGAACCGCCGGCGACCGGAAGATCCCACGGTCCCTCCCACTGCATGGGCTTGCGCCCATTTGCCTCAATCTTGCGACTGATGCGCTCCACAAATTCCTTCGCATGGGGCACGCTCACCTCGTCCGCCCCGAAATGCAGGGTGGGACACAGCTCCACCGGCACCTCTGAACAAAACTCGTCGATGAGTTTTTCCAGGACCTGGGTACCCTGCTCACTGTGCATCGGGAAACCGAAGGCGCGGACAAAATAGTCGCTGTGTCCCGGCATATCCAGCTCCGGGATGATGGTGATGTGGCGGTCACGAGCGTAACGGAGGAGGTCGCGGATCTCGTCGTAGGAATAGGTGTCGTTCTTATCGCGCGTGCGATACCGGGGATCATTGAGCTGCGGATAGGCTTTGCACTGCACATGCCACGCGGGATCATCCGCCAGGTGCCAGTGAAAATAATTCACCTTGAGCCGCGAGGCGAGATCCAGCTGCCGCTTCAGACTCTCGATCGTCTGGAAATTGCGCCCGCAGTCGTGGTGGAAGCCACGCACCGAGAATGCCGGCCAATCCGTGATCTCACAACAGGGCAACTTACGACGTCCCGGCAAGACGAGCTGGCGGAGCGTTTGCAGCGCATTGAACAGGCCTCCAGGTTGCGGCGCGCTGATGCGCACTCCCCGGGCATCCACCACGAGGCGGTATCCCTCCCGCTCTGCCCCGGCGGAGAGGTTGGGCACGTTTTCGAGGAAAAGAGAGAGCGCGATGGGACGATCCGTTGCAAGAGGGCGATGGTGGTAAAGAGAACGCAAGAAACTGTGGTAGGCCGTGAGGAGCATGGCCCCCTCGCCGGATTGCAAGACTTGGGCGCACGCCGGGTTCGCGACAAGCTCCCAGCACGGAGGCGGCGGCAAATCTCGCACTTCCTTACCCCATTTGACAGCACGCGGAAAGGGCAACAGCGCAACGGGGGCCTCAGATTCCGCCCGGAGGGAATGCGGAGAAACCCATTGCACCAATGATTCGCTACCCATCGCTACCCCTATGCTCAGGATCAGCAGGAGAAACGCTCTCACGGCTTCACAGGAATGAACGAAACGCCCCATGACTGGAACTCCCCTTTGTAGGGCTGCTCGATGATGATGGTGTTTTTGCCTTTCTGAAGCGGCACCATCGTAGGCTTATGCGCCCACCACACCTCTTCATCCGCCAAAGGATTCTCATTGGCCGGGTGGAACCATGTATCGGACATGTAGCGATTTTTGCCGGCAAGCTCGTACACCTGCGGGTTGCGGAACTCCTTGCCATTGACCCACACGCGCGTCTCGCATTGCGACCAATCCCCCGCTTTCGGCACGCCCGAGTAGCGCCGCGAGGAACGGGCGGGCGCGTCAAATCCCACCATGAAAGGCTGCTCGCCCCCATCGGCGCTATCGTACTCCAACACCGCCCACACGCATGCACCCGGTTTCGTGCCGCTGAACATCCCGACAAAACCGGTGGACGGCTTCGTCCGGAAGTAGAGGTTGGCGCCGTAGGCATCGCACGTGTTCAACCCGCTGTAATCGCCGGCCAACACCTTCGCACGCACCTGCTCCTTCTGCGCCTCCGGCACCGGACCGATCAGCGTCCACTTCTGCGCATTTTCAGTCCAATAGGGGAAATATTCCTTCTTGAAGAGCGTCTTGCGCAGGAAGGCAAGGCGCTTCTCAAACAGCTTGAAAGCGCGCGCGGCCTCGGTATCCGGCGCCGGCATATCCGATGCCAGACCATCCCCGTTGGCATCGCCGCCCTCCCACGCGCGCTCCGCCATGGCGCAAAGCCCCGGCCACTGCGCACTGTGCAGGGGAATCTTACTCTTATCGTCCACGCGCATGTCCGGCCAATTGCAGATGAGCGCGCCCATGCGCCGATCATCTCCCTTGCCCACCCCGCACGGACGCAGGAAGAACCAGCGGCGAACCAGCATAGCAGGATCAAAGAGATTGGAGTAGCCCATGCCGGAATCTATGGTACGGCAGTGAACGCTCTTCGGATCCATCGACGAATTCGGATCACGGTCTCCCTCGCCCCAGCGCTGAGATATGGAGTGCTCGCCCACTGGCAAATCCCGTGGTCCGCCCCACTGCATCGGCGTGCGTCCTAGGGATATCAGCAGCTTGCTCATGTGCGCCACAAACTCCTTCGCATTCGGTACGCGAACCTCATCCGCCCCGATGTGGAAGATGGGACAATCCTTCGTCGGCACCTCCTTGCAGAACTCGCGGATCAACTTCTCAAGCACCTTCATGCCTTCCTCGCTGTGCATCGGGAAGCCGAAAGTCTTGTTAAAATACGAACTGTGACCGGGCATGTCCAGTTCCGGAATGACCGTGATATTGCGCGCTCGAGCATATTTGATCAGCTCACGGATCTGCTCGTAGGAATACGTGTCATCCACGTCGCGCGTGCGGTTTTTGGGATCATTGAGCTGCGGATACGCCTTGCTCTGAACATGCCAACCGGGATGATCCGTGAGGTGCCAGTGAAAGTAATTCACCTTGAGCTGCGAGGCGAGATCCAGCTGCCGCTTCAAGCTCTCAATCGTCTGGAAATTACGTCCGCAGTCGTGGTGAAACCCGCGCACCGAAAAAGCCGGCCAATCCTTGATTTTACAGCAGGGGAGACTCTTGCCTCCTGCCGCCAACTGCCGCAGCGTTTGCAGAGCATTGAAGAACCCGGCTTCGTGAGCCGCGTGTATCTCAACCCCTTTCTTACTGACTTGCAGGGTGTAGCCCTCCGATTCCCCTTCCTTGGGAAGAGTCGCGGCATCTTCGACAAGACGGCAAAGCATGCTACTGCCGGATTTCCCCGCAGGCAAAGCCGATAGAAAGCCACGCCACGCCGTGCTTATCATTTTTTCCTTTTTCCCCTCCAATTTCCAATCATCCTGTTTTCCAAGAGGCAGCTTTGATTTCTTCCACTGGACCTCCTTGGGATACGGCAGAAGCACAGCGGGCGCGTTCTGCTCCTCATCCAGCGAATGCGGTGACTTCCACTCCTGAGCCAGGAGCGGAGCTGCGGTCAGAAGGACGGAGAGTACGAGTAAAACGCATTTTTTCATGCGAGAGCATCGAAGACCAGTCATATTGTTTCAAGTACGAATTCTTTCATTAAAATCTGTCACAAAACCCGGAATAATCGTTACATCGCCCATCCAGCGATTGAGGATTTCCACAGCGGCCACCTGGTCAATGACGGCCTTGAACTTCCGGGCATGGCGACCTGCAGCGTGCAGTTTTTCCTGCGCATCTGCCGTGGTCAAAAACTCATCCACATACACCAGTGGCAATTCCGGCAGGGCGGTCTGCAACGCCGTCCCGAATGTGCGCACCTTGATGCACGCGCTCCCCTCCGTGCCGTCCAGGAGCAACGGAAGACCCAGCACAAGCGTACGAATGCGCAGCTGTGTCGCGAGCTGCACGATACGCGCGATGGGATCGGTACGAGTCACATCAATGCTCTCCACCGGGTGGGCGAGAATGCCGCAGTCATCCGTGGCGGCAATGCCGATGCGGGCCGTGCCGTAATCAATGCCGAGCGCCGGATGCGTTTCCATAGTTTACGTAAGTTGCGGTGGGAGCTGAGCGACGATTTGCTTGATGCGGTCGGCATCCTCCTTACGAGCCACGAGCAAAGCATCCGGCGTATCGACGACGATGAGATCGCTCACCCCCAGCAGCGCCACTTGCTTGCCCGGAGCCGCGTACACGATATTGCCCGCCGCAGCCTGAACCGCAAGCGACGTGTTGGTTGCATTTCCCTGAGCATCCGCAGGCAAGCGCTTGCCAAGGGATATCCACGAGCCGATGTCATCCCATTCGAAAGTCGCCTCGAAATTGAGGACGCGGTCGGCTTTCTCCATGAGAGCATAATCGATCGAAATAGGCGTGAGCCCCGGGAAATGGTGCGCAATGAAGTCGTGCGGGGTCGAGCTTTTCGCCAGCGCGACGGCGAAATCCGCGAGCTGCGGGCAATGTGCCTCAAGCTGCGCCAGCACCGTCGGCACACTCCACACAAACATGCCCGCATTCCAGCAAAACCTGCCGGATTCCACGTAGCGCGCGGCGGTAACAGCATCCGGCTTTTCGCAGAAGCGCGCCACGCTGTAGCAGGTGTGGCTCAGGGCAGCATCGTGCCATTCCTCCGCACGCTCAATGTAGCCGTAGCTCGGGCACGCCCACGTAGGGCGAATGCCGATAGTCACGAGCGCTGCCTCTCGTCCCGCAAGAGCCAGCGCGTCCCGCGCCAAAGCCACAAAAGCGCCATCATTGCCGATGAGCGCATCACTCGGCATAACCAGCATACGCGCCCGGGGATCTTGGGCTGCGATCAGCCCCACCCCGAGCGCCACAGCCGGCGCGGTATCTCGCCGAAGCGGCTCCGCCACGACGTGCGAAGGATCTATCAGCGCAGACACCTGCCTCTGCACCTCCGCCAACTGCTCGGCATTGGTGAGGATAAAAATGCGCCCTGTCGGCACGAGAGCGGCCGCACGCCGCACAGCCTGCACCAGCATGCTACCCTTCCCAAAGAGGTCGAGCAGCTGCTTCGGGCGACCCGCGCGCGAGAGCGGCCAAAACCTTGTACCGCTCCCGCCCGCCAGTATCAGCACATAATCGGAAGATGCCGCGCCCATGTCTCACATGGAAAGAGCAAAAGCAAGCTTGGCCTTCACCCGCTCTGCAATGGACGACACCTGCTTTGCCTCCACCGGTTTATTCGTCTTGATCACCGCCAGAGCATCTCCGCTGGTCTTGTCAAGCGGCGCCACGATATTGTCGATATTGATGCCCCCGTCAGAGAGGATTTGCCCGATGGTAGCAATGACGCCGGGGCGATCCTTGTAGCGCAGCACCAAGGTGTTTCCCGGCAGTGCGGCGTACAGCTGAGAGAACCCATCGATGCGGGAGACGACCGGCACGCCATCTACCACCATGCCGCGCACACTCGCCTTGTGCAGCCCGCCATCCTCCTCGGTGAAAATATCCAGCGTGAGCGAATCGTCATACAACTTATCGTCCATGGGTTCACGCGCCTTGAAAGCGATACCGAGCTCGCGCAGTGAGGCCTCTGCCGCTGCGGGCATAAGCCCCTGCTCCGCCCCCGGAACGGCACCCTGGAGAATCCACGGCGTGAACCACTTGCGGAACGAGCGCAGGTTGTTGTAGAACGTGCACTCGATGCTGCGAATCGGCTTGCAACCCGCCGCGTGGTAGCAGAGGCTTCCCAGCATGGCCGCCATGCGCAGGTGCATCGGGTTCAGATCCGCCGGCATCTCCGCATTCACCACGCAGCTTGTATCGCCTTCCGCAAAGTAAGCCTGCATTTCAGAAGCGGCGCGCATGGCAGCGGCCTTATTAGCCTCCTTGGTATTAGCCCCCAAGTGCGGCAGCATGACATCCGCCACATCTGCGCTCGGCTGCATAGCCGCCACATCCTTCGGATGCACATCCGTGCAGTAGATGAGCTTCTTGCCGCTCTTCTTCACAGCGCGCAGGGCATCCTCGTCCACCACGCCGTAACGTGCGCAGTTGACCAACATAGCCCCCTCCTTCATGAGCTCCAGCAAACGGGCATCCACCATATTCTTGGTTCCCGGTCCCCCCGGCACATGGATGGAAATGATATCCGCCGTGGAGAAAATTTCATCCAACTCAGCGGGAGTGGCGCCGATATTGAGCGCGCGCTGCTTGGAGAGGAAATGGTCATAGCCGAGCACCGTGCATTCGAAGCCCTGCAGGCGTTTCACAAGCATACGGCCGATATTGCCCAAGCCGAGAATACCCACCGTTTTGCGTGTGAGTTCACGCCCCATGTATTGCTTCTTATTCCACTCACCGGCGCGCGTTGTCACATCGGCCGACACCACGTAGCGATACGCCGCGAGAATCATCGCCACCACTTCCTCCGCCACGGCATTAGCATTCGCCCCGGGAGTGTTCATCACATCGATGCCCTTGGTACGGGCATACACGTAATCGATGTTGTCGTACCCGGCCCCGGCGCGTATGATGCATTTGAGTCCCGGCATGGCATCAATGATCTCCGGCGGCACCTTCTCCGAGCGCACGATGAGTCCCACGGCATCGGCATGAGTCTTCACGAGCTCGGCCAACGGGGTTGCATCATCCTGCAGGACTTCATAACCCGCAGTGCTCAGTGCAGCTGCGGCCGCTTTATCCAATTTGGTTGGTATGAGTATTTTCATAAGTGATCTTGGTGTGATTTTATTGACGTTTCAGTAAAAAGAAACGCTCGCGTACATGCAGAGGGCGGTTGCTCAGGTTGCGCGACGCGCGAAAGGTGGTGTAGGATGTTTCCATGACAGACAACTCCCCCAGGTCCTGCATGAAATCGCACAGTTCCTCCCGCGACACAAATCCCTCCGAATTGTAGGAAAGCAAGATGAACCTGGCAGGGCAATTGGCGATGGTCTCAAGAATCGCCGCGCGCGCAAGGGGCGCCTTGTTGAACACCGAGCGATTCCAATCGTATGGGATGCCCGACACCGCCGAAATCTCCCGGGGCTCATAGTAATCCGTGAGCAAATTCAACATAAAGTAATTGGATCCGTAGGGATGCTGATTGTACGGCGGATCCAAATAAGCAAAGTCAAGCATCGGCAGGTGAGTATGCAGTTCCCGGGCATCTTGGCGGTAGATGTGATTCCGAGTTTCAAAGCGCGAAAACACCGGCAGATGAAGCTTGATATCTGCCATGATTCTCCCCAGCGCATTGCGTCCCGTTCCGCCAAATTGACCTATCCCTCGCTTATTTTTGTAGAAGCCCTTGAACACGCCGGACGTGTTGGTGTGCACCGACGCCTCATAGAGTAACGGAGCAACAAAAAAAGGCTTCATGCGCCTCGGCACAATCTCATCAATAAGCCTCCGCGCCGTATCCAGATACATGGCGTTGCGGCGCGTGTAAAAGACGCGTTCCCCGGGCTGTATCTCGTCATCATGCTGAGGAGCGTACAGACGCGTGATAAAACCGGGACTCAACTCCTCTTCCACACGTTTCTCCAGCTCCTTGTGCAAAGCGTGCATGCGACTGCTCTCCACATCCGACGGATTCGCTAAATAGCATTCGTTGATGACACGCGCATAAGACTCCAAATCGTTGCTGAACAGGTCCGTTGCGTAAGCCTTGAACGCGCGCGACACAATGCCGGAGCCGGAAAAAAGATCCAAGCAGCTGATTTTATCCCTCCCCAATTGCTCCTTGACATATTCGACAGTCTTCAAAATGGGAGCAAGCAACGCGCGCTTGTTGCCCAGGCATGTGATGATTTGCCGGGACAGGTAGGCAGGCTCCTCCACCTCCGGCGGTGCGGAGAAAGAGGTCGCTTCCCCTTCATTTGGCTGCCCCTTGCACATATCCACATTCTACGGCAAAACCAGCGCTTTGAACAGGAAAATAAATGACCGCTATTGCTCTATTTCATGCACAAAAAGGCCACTGCGCAACTTCGGCTCAAACCATGTGGACTTGGGGGGCATGATTTCGCCGCTGTCGGCCACGCGGAAGAGGTCTGCCATGCTGACCGGGTACAGAGCAAAAGCCACGCCTTCCTTGCCCGCGCGCGCTTCAAGCTCGTGCAGCCCGCGAATGCCCCCCACAAAGTCGATACGCGGACTGGTGCGCGGGTCATCAATACCGAGGATGGGGGCCAGCAAATTCTCCTGCAGAATCGAACAATCGAGGCTGTGGATGGGGTGCTGCTCATCGAAAGTCCCGGATTTGGCCGTAATCGTGTACCACTTGCCGCACAAGCACATGCCAAAGCTGTGCTTGGCACGCGGAGACACCGGCCCCATTTTGTCGGCGGGAACTACATCGAACTTCTCACCGATCAGTCGGGTGAATTCCTCACAGCTGTGACCGTTCAGATCCGCCACCACGCGATTGTAGTCCATGATAAACAAATCCTCATCACAGAAGGTCACAGCCATCAGATAATTGAACTCTTCGTTCCCGGTGTAGTCCGGATGTTGCTCACGACGGCGCGCCGAAACAGCCGCTGAAGAAGCCGTGCGGTGGTGCCCGTCCGCTATGTAGAGAGCCGGAACTTCCTCAAACCCGCGTCGGATCGTATCAATCACTGCAGGATCATCCACCGGCCACAAAATGTGGGTCACACCATCCTCGCTCGTAAAGTCATATTCGGGTTTGTGGAACTTGATCCACTCGCGCACGGCGGAGGAAATACCTTCGTGCTTGCGGTATGCGAGAAATACCGGTTCTGTCTGCGCGCTGCAAGCATCAAAATGGTTGATACGATCCAGCTCCTTCTCCTTGCGGGTGAGCTCATGCTTTTTGATCGTTCCGTTCAGGTATTCATCGACACTGGCGCAGCCCACAATACCCGTCTGCACGCGTCCCCACATGATCTGGCGGTAGATGTAATAGCAGGGCGCCGCATCGCGCACCAGGAAGCCGCGGCGTATGAAATCTTGCAAATTATCGCGGCTCTTGGCATAGGTAATCTCATCATGGATTTCCTCTTCTGAGGTATCTATATCCGCTCGGCAAATATGCAGGAAGGAAGAGACATTGCCTGCCGCCATACGACAGGCTTCCTCGTGACTCATCACATCGTACGGCAGACTTGAGACCTGCTCGGCATACTGCTTGGGCGGACGGAGGGCGGCAAATGGACGAATTGTGGACATACAGGAAATAATGGGGTTATGGGTGAATGTTTTGGAGGATTATTTTTTGGGAAGCGGGCTCATTGATAATAAAAATGCGCCCGTTTCCCCGAGGTTGAAAAAGGTCATCCCACTGCACCTTATTCTTGTCGAATGTGACATTCTCTGCAGAGCGTGTGGAAAGCAACGGAACGTGGTGCGTGCGAAAGGTATTGCCCTTGATCAAGATATTGCGGTGGTATCGCTGCTTCTGCTTCCCGAGGTCGCGCACCTCCGGACAAATGGCGATCACGGCATCCGTAAACTGGTAGGAGGCCGTCAAATTATGATCGAAGAGATTGTCGATAATCTTCACATCGCTGCACGCACCGCTCTCGTACCAACCCTGCGCATCCCCTGCCAACAGAATGGCACTGCCGTGTGAGCGCACAAACTTGTTGCCCTTCACCAGCACCGGCTTCGGCGTGGTAAACAGAGCGCCGCGCGCGCGATTGTGGCGTACGGTATTGTTGACGAACTCCACGGAGGGATACCAGTCCGCGTTTTCCACGGCATCTCCCTCGCCTATTCCCTCGGGCATGGGCGCCTCAAAAGTCAATCTCACATGCCGTTCATCGAGCATCTCCGCCTTCTTGACACTCCCCAATTCAGGTACGTTTTCGAGCGTTTTCCCGCGTATGAATTGTACACGCTCCCCATCCAAAAACACCTCGAATCCAATAGACTGCCCGTGCATGTACTGCGCCACGATACTTGTCGGACTCTCCACTTTCACAATCCCCAAGCAGGTGGAGTGCACATTGATGGCATCGTCCATCATCCCTTCGTAGAGCGCTTTTTCCACGTGGATCTTTCCCCGGCAGTTGGAGAAGTGCGTGGCATCCGCCGACACGGTGTAGATGCGTCCCTTAGCACGGATGCACCCTCCTCCGTTGATGGTAATATTTGTACTGCGCTGTGCGAGCAACCCCATGCCCTGACTGTCGGAAGACACAACCTTGTTCAGCACGGTGTCTGTGGCACGATAAAGCATCATCGCCGGGTGAGGGCGAAAACCGTTGCGCAGGACAAGAATCTGCCCGACCTTCAGCCCCATCTGCCCGGCATCATTTGCGAAGCGCACCCGATCATGACTCAACTGCTCAGCCTGATCTGTCCAGCCCAAATCGCCGCCGCCGGACATCGGCACCATCGGTCCATCCGCTTCAAACGGCAGCGCCATACCTACACCCTCTTCACCATCCTCGCGCAAAATGCGGAACTTCCCGTTTTCCACCTTCCAGCGAAACATCGTCGGAGATATCTCCAGCGTCGTCTTACCATCCGCTATCTCACATATCTTTCCCTCCACGAAAAAGGGCGCAGCGTAGCGGATGGTGAAGTTGCTCAGCGTCACACCGGAGCTGTCCTGCACCAAAACCGGCTGCATCTTCCCGTGAAAAATCAGCGTGCTTCCTTTTCCATCCAGCGTCACATTCTTTTTCTCTACAAACGGAAGCCCCACCGGGATGTCACGCTGCTGATCGTGATTAGATACATAAAAGTTCATTTTCGGGGCGCTCTCCGGATAAAAATGGTACACCCGTTTAGGCAAAACAATAACGTCCCCATCGGCCATCGCTCTTATTTGCTCTCGGAGTTTCAGCCCGTCATCTTTCGCAACCTTTTCGGCGCTCGCTCCCATAACGCAAAACAAGACGCAGCCTCCCGCGACAAGGTTTAATACATTTTTCATTGTTGAACTGAGCTGTAGAGGGTCAACAATACCGTTGCCAAATCCTGCGTATCATAATAATTGGAAGCTGCCAATCGTTCTCCCTGAACACGTAAGTATCCGTTCAGCTTTTCAATAATAGGCAAATATTGCCGTTCGTAGGCTCCCATAACATCAGGGCTACGAAGAGGAAGAGAAGGCACCTTTTGCCCCCATGCATGCAGCTCGTTGGATAAGCTCATGATGCTCGGCACAGCCTCCTGCGCAGACCGGGCATCCTTCACCCGAGCTAAGATATTGTAAAGTTTTCCGAGTAGGACGATGCCCGCCCTGATGTGGGTCTCCTCCGGGGGAAGAGAAGTTGAGGCAGACTCGCGCTGCACCGAAGGCTGGGCAGGCGCACCTTGTTGCTCCGCAGCGAGGGCACAGCGTGTCGCCGTCATGCCGAGCAGCACAAATTGAAGCATCATGAATCGAGTAGAGAACATAACAAACTGAATGAACGAAAAAAAGAAACGCACTCATAGCACCGCACTCGCTGCAACCGATATATGCAGTCAAATACACGCCCCCATGTCTCACGCATCCGGCGCTCATATCTGCTCGTTACCTCGCTTTCAAGTTCAGGAGTCAGCGAGGAAATGTCGTTTATCTCACGTCGAGATTCACCCACTCTCACGAGCATCGCTTGCAATTCAGGCGCGGCAGTCTCGGCGCTTTGTTTGTCCTTGACCTTCGCCAAGACGTTACCCAAATCCTCCCCCAAGCAAATATAACGTTCGAAAACAGCCGATATCCCTTCCGGCGCACTCTGTGCGTACGCCTGCGGCGTGGAAACAGCCGCCATCACTAAAAAACACATGAGTACGCAGCCGTACGCAAACACGCACAATCGCGATGTTCTGGTCGGGAAGTCCATCACTTTTCCTCGTCGTTATCGTCTGCTTCCTCGTCAGAAGACTCACTCTCAGCATCAGGAGCGTCTGTCCCATCCAACTCCTCAGAAAAGGATTCTTTATCCGGCAATTTGTCATCTTTTCCGGCAGGGTTCCGGACATCGCGGAACCTGGAAAAGGTGGCTTTAAGGCGGTCAAGTTGCTGTGCCGCAACGTCCAAGGAGTGCTCCATGTTGAAAACATTGCGTTTTACAGCCCTTTCCAGCTCAGAAGCCGCCCTCATGCGATCTCTTACTTCTGTGCGCAAAGCATCAAATTGCTCCCCGATCTTTTCACGGGAATCAGTATCGAGGTATACCTCGGATAGATCACGCACGGCAGAAAAGCTTTGGTCGTTGCGCAGGGCATCGAAAGCTTCTTCCAGCTTACCGGATGACATCATATCCCGTATCTTATCCACACTCGCCCAAAATGCCTCAAGCTTCCCCTCCGTCTGACCTTGCCCTTCGGTGCGATCTGAAGCAATCGCTTTGGCAAAGGAATCAACCTTATTGCTCATCTCCTCCAGCATTTTCAGGTTATTTTGAAGCGGCACATACCAGACTTCTTTAATATCTTTGCTTTCAGCCTGCATGTTTTGTCGAAGATGCTCGTACGAGCGTTCATCAGCCGATTTGGCTTTCTCGGCAGCCGCCCCACTAAGCTTTGCACGGGACTTGTTCAGAGCTTCTCTACTGCGTCTCCATTTTTTACTCAGCTTGGCAAGCAACTCTGCGCATATCTGCTTTGCTTGCGCATACTCGGGAATACCGCGATAATGTTCGCGTACTTTTGAAAAGATCGCTATTCCCTCCACCTGCTGTGCCTCAGTGTGCGCTTTCAGAGCTTGCATCGTTCTCTTAACAGCCTGACGTCCCTCCTCCACATACTGCATCCGTTGATCTTCGGGAACAACCGTACAATCGAAAGATTCACCGGACAACTCAGCAATCTTAAGCTTCAAATTCTCCGTTTCAGAGATCAATTTTTCAACTTCTTTCAGGCGCTCCAAGACGAAGCGCGAACAACGTTCGTACGTCGCAGAAAGAGCAGGCGTTGGGTTCTCTACAGTTTTGAACTGTTCGGCGTAGGCCTCCATACGCTGCTGGAGCGCCAGACGCTCGGACTCATAGTTACGAACCTCCTCGACATTCTCATCAGCTCCTGCGGCATCAGAAGCAGCCCCCCCGCTTTCATCAGCTTCCCCGCCCGCCACCGGCAAAAGTGCGGAGACAAGCCAAAACATGAACAAGGTAGCAGTGAAAAGACGTTTCATAATCGCCCGGTCACAATGCTAACACATCCTGCCCCTGTTGGCAAACACCAAATACCAGTCAAATGGATTAAAAAATGCGATGCCTATTTACAATTTGCGATGTATGATTTACTATTCATTAAATTGGTGATTTTTGCATATTTTTTGAACAAGTTTCTCCTAAGAGAGAGAGAAAAAACGATGATTCCCCATACCCAGCAGGTCACGTCCGGGGTATGTGTTTCTTACGTTCGTCCAAAGATAAGCAAAGGGCGCCCCATTTTTCGGACTCCGGCTTCATCCCATGATCTGTCCCGGCGCCATTTGCTCGAGCGATATTTTCAATCGACAAAAAAACAACCGACCCCGTCTGTCAGTACAGGATCGGTTGTGATATTGAGCAGTAAATCAGGAGAGAGTATCAAGAAGTTGATCAGGCTTGCGCCTTTCGGTCATCCTTGGAGACAGGCATCTTACCAGTGGTAAAATACTGTTCAATCTCCTCAAGGGTGCGACCCTTGGTCTCCGGCAGGAAGAAAGCTGCAGTGATGAAGTAGATAACCGTGAAAGCAGCCAGTGTGAAGAACACGCTGGAATAGCCAAGCGCTCCCACCCACGGCAGGAAAGTACCGGCAATGGTCGTGGACACGCCTTGGTTGATAAGAAGAGCGATAGCCATTCCGTTGGCGCGAATGCGCGTAGGCATAAGTTCCGAAAGTGCCAACCACACGCACACACCGGGACCGGCGGCATAAAACGAGATAAACACGACGAAGAAAGCTGTGACCAGCCAGCCGGTCAGCGGAGCCGGCTTCATGCCCACTTCGGCTCGAGTGATGCTGAGTTGCTCCAGTGACCCCGGCTCCGGACGCTTCTGCCAGAAGAACATGTGATCCACAAAAGTAGGCTTCTGCACAAAGGTGGGAGCGATAATCACGCGATCGCCGTTGCGTTCAAGCTCCAACAAGGCATTCACCACCTCCTCGTGGGACACGCCCGCCGCAAGAGTCGGACGAGTTTTTTCATCGCGCACCTTATCGGAGAGCTTGTAAAGTTTAGCCTTCTCTATGGATTCCTTTTTAAGATCCTCCCGGAAAGAAACTTGGGCAGCCGCCACATCCACAACGCTCATGGCGTCGTCCTGATAGGTCTCGCCGGGCAAAGCCTTTTTCACAAAGTCAAGCCGATCGCCGCGATCAAACTTCTCGGCTACCACTTGATTTGAGGAATCGCCCTGCCGGTAGGTGACAATGAGCTGCACTCCGGGACTCACACTCTCACCTTGCATCAATTGGGCTTTAAGTTGAGGGTCTTTCGCCACAGCTGCATTCACGGCATCGTCCACAGAAAGCTTCACATAAGAATCGATGCCGTCATGCTTCACCACGAGCTGTTTCACATAGTCGGTTACATCCACACGCTGATCCTCCACGGAAAGAAACATGGCGCCCACACCTGCCAACCCGGCAATGATGCCCAAGGTCCCAACCTTGAGCAGAAAAGTGCGCCCTTTCTTGTCCACGAGAGAAACCGCCACAATCGTCATGAGCATGTTGACTACCTTGATGGCCATGTCCGCGATGTTGGCGCTTCCTCCTTCGAGACCCGCTTGCTGGAAAATTTTCACGGAGTAATTCAGCACAGAGTTGATGCCGGTAGCCTGAGTACACGCCAACACAACCACCGCTAAAATGAAAGGAATCACATATTTGCGTTGCAACAGGCTATCCCCGACAGATGCCGCAGCAATGGCTCTTTTCTCCTCCTCGGCGGCGGCATCAGTCGCTTTCATTTCAGCCAGAATCTCCTTAGCGGCCTCCTCGCCATTGTTGGCGGCCAGAGCGAGGAGAGCTTCGTTCTCCCTACCTCGCCGGTAGAGCCAGCGCGGAGATTCCTTGAGTCGAAATGCGCCGAAAAAAAGAATCAACCCGGGAACAGCCGAACACCAAAAAATCATTTGCCATGCCAGCGTCTTCATATCATCCGGCACCGTCACATCCGTAGCGGATCCCACCAGGGTTGCCGTCACAAAGCCCACCACCGCAGCAAACACCAGTCCCACCGTAAGCAAAAATTGGAACATTCCCGTGCCTTTACCTCGAGATCCGGCATCCAAGCACTCTGCCAAATACATGGGCACCACCACTCCAACCAGACCCGCTGAAGCCCCCTGCAAAATGCGACCGCCCATGAGTACACCAAACGCACCATCGGAAAAGCAAATGATGGGAATACTCAGCGTAAAAAGGAAAGCAGAAATAATAATCACCTTCTTGCGACCGAGCCACTCAGCCATCATGCCGGCAAAAAGGGAGGAAAGGACCGAACCGAACAACACTGCCGCCACCACCAGCGACATTTGGGATGGGGTGTACGGGTTCGTCTCTTCGATGTAAGGGACGGCTGCGGCGATCACACCCACATCAATGCCATACAACAGTCCTCCCAATCCGGCCATCACCGTGAGATAGCGAGCGTACCTCCTCACGGAATCCGATACCGACGTCTCTGTCAAACTGGTACTCATAACGCACGCATTATAGCACGCTCGACCGTCATAGCAAGAAAAATCCACCTTGCCCACGTAGAATCAATCGCCACGATACACTCGTCCTCTCCTCCGTCATGTTTATCTTTGTCAGAAACTTCGTTTTTTGATAGAAACGCCCGCTCATCCGCGTACCCTTACTCGTATGGACACGTGGAAAATGATTCTATCCGCAATACTGCTCAGCACCGGCATGACTCACGCAGCAGATCAAGCACCCTACACTCCGAACCCCGATTGGGAAAATCCCCAGCACCTTTCTGAGGGTCGCGAAGAAGCCCGCGCCTTTTTTGAGCCTTTTGCCAACCGTGAAGAAGCCCTGAAAGGAACCCGTGAAGCTTCCTCGTTCCGGATGTCACTGAATGGCATGTGGAAGTTTCATTGGTCGCCTAAACCAGACGACCGTCCGGTGGATTTCTTCAAGCCGGAGTTTGACGTGAGCAACTGGAAAGAAATCGATGTGCCGAGCAATTGGCAGATGCGAGGCTACGGCATGCCTATCTACAGCAACCAGAGCTACACGATGGTGCGCGACTGGCCACGTGTCATGACCCCGCCGCGCAATGACACTGAAAAACGTTACACCACTCCGCAGAGCGAGCCGAATGCCGTGGGATCCTACCGACGCGAAGTGGTTCTGCCGGAAGCATGGGACGGCATGCGTGTTTTCATCCGCTTTGACGGCGTGGATTCTTTCTTCTACCTGTTCGTGAATGGGAAAAAAGTGGGATTCTCCAAGGACAGCCGCACGGCAGCAGTATTTGACATTACTGACTACCTGCACAAGGGAAGCAATGTCATAGCGGCAGAGGTGTACCGTTACAGCGATGGTTCTTACTTGGAATGCCAGGATATGTGGCGTCTCTCCGGTATCTTCCGCGATGTCAGCATGTACGCCACTCCCCACGTCCTTGTGCGCGACTTCTTCGTGCACACCGACTTCGCTAACCTCCCCGATGGAAGCACCAACTACGCTGACAGCAACTTGCGCGTAGAGGTGGAGGTGAGCAACCGAACAAACGGAGAGCAACCCTACGAAGTGGAAGCCGAGCTTCTCACTCGCGACGGACAGCGTGTAGCCGCACTGAGTTCGGTACGTGGTCGTGTGCAGCCCGGCAAAAACGCCTCAAAAGAGTTGTCTGCGCACGTAGAAAAACCCCTGCTCTGGAGTGCGGAAAAGCCCAATCTCTACCGTCTGATCATCTATTTGAAAGATGCAAACGGACGCGTATCGGAAACTATCTCGCGCCTCATCGGCTTCCGTGAGGTGAAGTTAGAAAACGGGCGCTTCCTGGTGAATGGCATGCCTGTGAAGCTCAAGGGGGTCAACCGCCACGAAAGTCAGCATGCTAACGGCCACACCGTGACGCCGGAGGAATGCCGCACGGAGCTTTTGCTCATGAAGCGGGGCAATATCAACCACATACGTAATTCCCACTACCCACAGCCCTCCTTTTTCTACGACATGTGCGATGAGCTGGGCATTTACGTTTGCGATGAAGCCAACATTGAATCCCATGGCTACTACTACGGCGAGGAATCTCTTTCTCACCCGAAAGAGTGGGAGGCCCAACATGTATGGCGGAATAAAAATATGGTTGAACAGAGCAAAAATAACCCCTGCGTCATCATGTGGTCCTACGGCAATGAAGCTGGTCCCGGCAACAATTTCGTCGCCGTTCGTGATTGGATCAAATCACGCGATACGTCACGTCCCACGCAGTATGAGCGCAATAATGATCTCGCAGACCTCTGCTCCAACCAATACCCAAGCGTACAATGGACTCGTGAAATCGCAGCTCGAAAGATCAACAAGCCATGGTATATTTCCGAATACGCTCATATTCTGTGCAACTCCATGGGCAACCTCCGGGATTACTGGGACGCCATCGAGTCGAGCGACTCCATCATCGGCGGCGCTATCTGGGAATGGATTCATCAAAGCTATGATCAAGAGGTCACTACGCCGGAGGGTAAGAAAATCATCCGCCAGAGTTATGGCGGTGACCGTGGCGAAGCTCCGAACGACGGCATTTTCTGTATGAAAGGCGTCATCTACAGCGATCGCACCACAACTCCGGAGTACGATGAGATACGCAAAGTGCAGCAAAACATCGGCATTACTCTGCTCAACGCTACAAAAAACGGCGGGATATCCGTCAGTCTGCGTAACAAGCATCTCTTCACCAATCTGAATGAATATGTGGCGCACTGGGAAATCAACGAGGAAGGCAACCGCATCCTAGCACAAGGAGATTTCAACGTGGATGCTGCTCCGTTGGAGACCAAGCAATGGTCGCTCCCGGCAAGTAAGATTCCAGCGGATCAATTTCTCTCGGATCGCAAGTATTACCTGCGCGTGAGTTTCCGGTTGGCAAAAAATACGAATTGGGAACAAGCCGGCTACACCATAGCAACTGAGCAGATGGAGCTGCCTGAGGCATTGACCGGCTATGCCGCCAAATCACGCATCATGCCATTGGATACCTCTCTTAAAATCGAGGTCCGCAATCGCAACGCCGATATCCTCATCCTCGGGAAAAACTTTTCTTTGAGTGTCGATAAAGTGACAGGAGGCATCAAAAATTATATCGTCAACGGTCACGAACTCATCGGTGATAAAGCCACCCTGCATCTCAATTCCTTCCGCGCCCCCCTCGCCAACGACAAGTGGGTGATGAATCAGTGGCTTCAGAACGGCATGCGCAACATGGTGCACACGGCCACCCCCCTGCTTGTGGAGCGTCTCTCTGACGGCGTAGTGCGCATCTCCTGCGATATCACCAGTCGAGGTCGCCGTAAAGAGAGTTTGGACAGTTACCTGTATGATCACGCCAAGTTCACTCCGGAGGATAACGGTCCTATCACCGAAAAAGACTTCAGTTATTCCACGCAAATTGTTTACACGATCCTCCCCAACGGCTGCGTCAACGTGCAAGCCGGCATTGTACCCAAAGTCAATAAAATTGTGCTGCCGCGTTTGGGGTACACCCTCAATCTGCCTGAGAAATTCAATCGCGTCCTCTGGTATGGACGTGGTCCCGGTGAAAATTATCCGGATCGTAAATCTGGATCTCCGGTGGGTATTTATTCCCGCTCAGTAAGTGAAATGGTGGAAAAATACCCTCTTCCCATGGATATGGGCAATCGCATGGATACCCATTGGGCCGCAGTGACGGATGAACAAGGGGTGGGTCTGCTCATCGCCTCATCGGAGGGTTCCACATTCAACTTCTCCGCCCTCCCCTGCACGGCGCAGTCTCTCTTTGCGGCCGCTCACCCGGAGGAAGTGCAGTCGGCTCACGCCACCGTGCTGAGCATTGACGCCGTCACACTGGGACTCGGCGGTGCCTCCTGCGGACCGCGCCCCATGGATCGTGACATTCCTCTGGCAGGTCCCACTTCTTTCTCTTTTGCGCTGCAGCCAATCATGCCAGAGGACAATCCTATGGAAATCGGTCGCAAATCGCTTCCCTTGGCAGGCGCTGTCACTGTCTCCCGCGATGATCTCGGCTATGTGCGTGCTCACTGCGACACAAAAGACGCACAAATCCACATGATTCTGCCCGATGGTTCCTCCATCACATATACGCATCCTTTCCTGCTGCGTGAGGAAGGCACCATCCGCGCCCACGCGTCTATGGAAGGATGTTTGGACTCAGCCACCACGTGGCAGCATTTTGAAGCCTGGCGCCCCGGCAATTTGCTTCGCATTGTATCCTGTTCGTCCACTTCCGGACGCAGCGAATCGCCGTGGAGTCTGATCGATGGACGCAGTGACACCTTTTGGCACAGTCAATGGAGAGGTCCTGTAGCTCAATACCCACACGAGGTCACTATTGATTTAGGCGTAGATTCTGAGCTGCGCGGCTTCACCATCACGCCTCGACAGGCTCGAACGTCCTCCCGCGTACGCAAAATCGCCTTCTACCTCTCCAACGATGGTCAAAGCTGGCCGAAACAGCCCGCCTGCATCCTCGAAATGGAAGACAGCGATCACGAGCAGAGCGTGATCATGCCGGATACACAGTCGGCTCGCTTCGTGAAGCTCGTGTGCTCGGAACCGATGGTGAAAGGCGAACCGTACGCCGCACTGGCAGAATTTGTTCCCATTATCACACGCGTGCTCGGAGATTATCCTCCTCATGCGTATTTCTCGGTGAATTACGTGAGTTCCGAGCTGCCCGGCGTCGGTCAGGCCGTGCATGTTCTTGATGGTAATGGAGAAACCTACTGGCATACTATGAAAGGAGTCACGGTAGCCAGCTACCCGCACGATATTCGCCTTGACTTGGGCGGTGAACGCACCCTCAAGGGACTACTCTACCGTGCAGCTCCCCCACAAGATGCCCGCATTAAAGATTACGAAGTGTACGTGAGCCAAGACGGCACTGATTGGGGCGAACCGGTGGCACGCGGCTCCTTCGCTGATCACACAGATATGCAGCAGGCCCTCTTCTTCACACCCGCCACAGCGCGCTACGTGCGCCTCGTTGCTCTCAACTCCCACAGCGGAGGCGATTGCGCCGCCATAGCCGAATTGGATGTGCTGCCTGCAGAGGAACAACCCGAGCAGAGGCAACCCTGAAACAGGAAGAAAAGTGAAGGGGTCAATCGTTCTACAGATTTGTCTGTTATTTGGATTGGTCGCGTGCTCGGCTGAAAAAACGGAACGGGTAGAAGTAGAATTGGATGAAGGGTACAGGGTAACGTTCGAAGCCGGCGTGACTTCCGGGAAAGCCGGAGAAAAGCTCTCCCCACAAATGTGCGTATGGAAGGACAAGCTCTTCCTGTACGCGCTCCAGAATCCGCCGTGGAAATATCTGAGGAAAGGGATCATCAGAATTGACGGACAAGACGTTTACCTGGATGTAAGTCATTTGGCGATGCCATGGGTTGAACCAACAGACATGACAAGCGATGACATTCATGTAGAGCGTCACGAGCTCGATGATGCTCCCTTTTATATCCTACGGGTTTATTTCCGAAAGGGAGGAGCAAATGATTACATGGTCGAATGGGAAATACATAAGGGGAGGTCTGTGAGGACGTGGATAAAGAGTTTAGGTGATGGCGGCGAAGACATGTAACGTCATACTCAGGTGGCACTGCATCAGGCGGAGTGGACTGTAAAGATCGGACCGCTTGCAAAAGCAAGTTAAAAGAAACAGGCTTCCCCGTGGGATGCTCTCGGAGGCTCTCTGTGAGCGCCCTGGCGTCAACGACCGATGAGCTCTCGGCAGCGAGCCACACTCATTTGACCGGGAGCGCTGGGACTGCAACCCAAATAGCCGTACAGCAGCGCGCTACCGCGCTCGCAGAGGTACAGACGGCTCTTTTCGGCCAAGTTGCCCATGCCCATCAACGCGACGGGCTTCGGGTGCTCAGCATGCTGAAGCCAATCAGCGCAACGCTCAACCTGCTGCATGGTCTGCGGAGTGAAGGCCAGTTTTACCAAGTCTGCACCGGCATCAAGCGCCGCCTTTTCCAAGCTCTCCAGCTCGTGCACCTCAGGCGTGCGGTCAAAAAAATGCGCCGAAGCCACCCACGCGATACCGGCAGAGCGAGCCTGCGACAACAAATCTTCTGCGTACGACCGCTGAGCAATTTCCCAATCTAACGCTGCTGCCATAGGGAGGAGTCTCTCAATAAGAGCTACACGCTCCGTCTGCGATATCACGCAATGTCCCCCCTCCGTCGCGTCACGGCAGGTGAGCAACACCGGCACTGTGGTGGGCAGCAGAGGAGACATGCCATACTGTTCCTCCTCCGGCAGGGCGTCCACCCTCAATTCAACTATATCGCAACCCCCTGCACGCACGGCGGTCAAGGAGGCTGTATCGGACGCCACACCGACGATGCGCGGAAGGGGAGGAGCAAAAAGAGGATGGCATTTCATCATCATGATCGATCAGGGTGGAGTTTCCGAATTTCCTGACTGAGCTTCATGGCGCAGAAATTCGGTCCGCACATGGAGCAGAAGTGGGCCTTTTTTGCGTTGGCGTGGGGCAGAGTGAGGTCGTGGTACGCCCGAGCACGCTGCGAATCCAAAGAGAGATTGAACTGATCCTCCCAGCGAAATTCAAACCGGGCTTTCGCCAAAGCGTTGTCGCGGAGCTGAGCGGCAGGGTGTCCTTTGGCCAAATCCGCCGCATGGGCTGCCAGCTTGTACGTCACCACTGCCTCGCGCACATCTTCAGCATCCGGCAGTCCCAAGTGTTCCTTGCGCGTCACGTAGCAAAGCATTGCACACCCGCGCTGCGCAATCATGGCCCCGCCAATAGCGCCGGTTATGTGATCATAGCCCGGCGCTATGTCCGTGGGCAAAGGCCCGAGCGTGTAGAACGGGGCCTCATGGCACCAACTTATCTGCTTGCTCATGTTTTCCGGTATGAGATGGAGCGGCACATGCCCCGGTCCCTCATTCATCACCTGCACTCCGCGCTTCCACGCCTCAAGAGTAAGTTCTCCCTGCACCTCCAATTCCGCAAGTTGAGGGAAGTCGTTGGCATCCGCGATGCTGCCGGGACGCAGGCCATCACCAATGGAAACAGCGACGTCATACGATGCAAGAATCGCACACACCTCGTCCCAGTGCGTGTAGAGAAAGTTCTCTTCATCATGAAGCATCATCCACTTTGCCATAATGGAGCCGCCGCGTGATACAATGCCGGTTGCCCGCCGAGCCGTGAAGGGCACGAAACGCTGCATCAGAGCAGCATGCAGTGTCACATAATCCACCCCCTGCTCCGCCTGCTCCACCAGCGTGTCGCGAAATATCTGCCACGTCAATTCCTCCACCCTGCCATTACATTTCTCTAAAGCATGGTAAATCGGAACCGTCCCGATGGGCACGGGACTATTGCGCAATATCCATTCGCGCGTGCGTAGAATATCCGCACCGGTGGAAAGATCCATGACCGTGTCAGCTCCCCAATGTATGGCGCGCCGCAGCTTCTGCACCTCCTCGCGTATGTCGGACGAAATAGCGGAGTTACCGATATTGGCGTTGATCTTGCAGAGGAACCGACGGCCGATGATCATCGGTTCGACCTCCGGATGATTGATGTTGGCCGGTATGAGTGCGCGTCCGGCAGCCACCTCATCACGCACGAATTCCGGCGTGTAGAAAGCAGGAGCATGTCCACCCGTCTTCTCTGCAAAATCAGCCGGATGGCAGTAATGCAAATCAGATCGCCGCTTTAAACTGTCCGGGCAGAAGTCCGCTCGACTTTCCAGCTCCGAAGGTCGCGGCATTCCGGAACCAAGTTCATCCAGCAACATTTGCGCCTCCTCCGGGCGAGTCTTCTCGTGCGGGAAGCTGTCATAAATCGCCTTGTACGCTTCTTCGCGTCCCAAGTTCTCGCGGATGGCGACATACTCCATCTCCGGCGTAATCATGCCGCGCAAAGCGTACGCTCGTTGCGTGGGCGGCGAATCGGGATCAACTGCAATCATCGCTCCGTCCCGCGTGCGTTCGGTGTCGCCGCGCGCAGCTATCCATGCTTCACGCACTCGTGGGATGCCCTCCTCCACCGTGCAGGCGATTTCCGGATCGCCCCACGGACCGGAGCAGTCATACACACGCACAGGAGGATTGGGTTCCGTAGAACCATCCGGGAACAGAGAATCGCTCTGCTCAATCTCACGCATCGCCACACGTATGTCCGGGTGCAACTTCCCGCGCACATAGATGCGCCTGCCAACCGTCTCCGGCAAATCATCGCTCATGCGCGCCATTCTACCGTATTTCGCTTCAATTGAAAAGCGGAATCATCAAGGGCGATCGCATTCGACAACGCGATCGCCCGTCTATGGGCAGCGACACCACGCACCGGCTGCGCGAATCATTAAAGCTTCATCCCGGCTCACCACCGCCCCATCAGCGCCTTTGCCTCACAGACAGCAGCGGCTTTCTACCCGCCAAGTCAGCGTGCTCCCGCCACGCGCAACACCTCGGCAGTATCATCATGGTGATCCTCCAAAGCTTTCATAAGGGCCGTCTCTCCATCCTCATCTCGAACGTTCAAATCCGCACCGGCTGCGATAAGCACTCTCACGACCTCAGTGAATCCATCACTCGCCGCTTCCATGAGCGCAGTCTTTCCCTCATGATCCTTGTGATTCACGCTCGCTCCATACTTAAGCAGCAGCCGAACCGCTGCCACCTGCCCTTTGTCTGCAGCCTCCATGAGCGCAGTCTCGCCATCGCTGCCTGCGCACTCTACCGAAGTGCCTCCGGCGAGCAATTGCTGCAGTGCGATCTCCCCGGAATAAGCAGCCCTCAGTACAGCCTTCAGCCCCGCTTTTCCGAACAGCGCGGCAGACGTTGCCGATGGCGCTGACTTGGACACTCCACGCAGAACAGAAGCAGTATCGGTATGGCGTTCATCCTCCGCCATCATGAGGGCTGTCTCACCATCCTCATTGCGCACCGACGCATCCGCTCCGGCTGCGAGCAGAAGCTGCACTACCTGAGTGCGCCCCTCATCCGCCGCATGCATGAGAGCTGTATTCCCCTCCTCATCCTTTCGATTGAGTTGAGCACCGTACTTGAGCAACAGCTGCACAGCCGCTACATTGCCCTTATCAGCAGCCTCCATGAGGGCAGTTTCTCCATCGTGATCAGTCACATCGACTGACACACCTGAGTCAAGCATCGCTTTGAGTTGAGCTTCTCCGTTATTAGCAGCGCGCAGTACGGCTTTGTGAGGATCCGGACCATCTGCCCAAGCCGCTTCTCCAACTGTGAGCATTGCAGCTGCAAGTACCCCTGAGAATATTTTCTTTACCATCATTGTTCGGTTCTCCTTCCTTGTTGTTTGCTTCTCTTTTACCATAGCCATTCCACGCACGTCAAGGAAAAAGCATCTGCTTTCCGCACCTGCAAATCGTGCAGTCCAGCGCATCGCCACAAAAAAGAGGGCGCACCCGATCAAGTGCGCCCACGTCAGCATGCGTCGCTGTCTCTGTTAGAAGTCGGCCAATCCGCGCCCACCGCTCAGGGATTCACCAAACCATCCTCCGGGAACAACCCGGGCGCAACCGCATTCCCGGCGGGAGACTCCTCAGTGCCGCGATCACGCACCGGCTTACCGGACGCGTCAATAATGTCTGCAGTGACAAAGATGGTCAGGTTCTTACGCGTGTGGGACTCTGCGTTGCTCCGGAAGAAGCGACCGATAAGCGGCAGGTCTCCGAAGACGGGTACCTTGTCTTCCACTTTCTGCACCTTGTCCTCGATCATGCCTCCGATAGCCACCGTGTGTCCGTCGAAGAGCGAGAGGAACGTGTTGATCAACCTACGGGAAAAGACCGGTTGGTCAATGCGGTTCTCAGTGAGAACAATCCTCTCCACTCTGTTGTTTGTTGCAGCACCGGAAACGATCGGAGAGCCATAGTTCACGAAGCCTTCGAAATCCACGATACGCACAATGAAACGGTTAAACTTGATGATGTTGTTGCGCGGAGCCTCTGCCGCTTGCACGACCATCACCAAACCTACCTCTTCAACGCCCCAATCGTCCGGGTTGGACGGAGCAGCCACCGGCACAGTCGCGGTCACACTCCCACTGCTGTTATAACCGCCGTTTCCGTTACTCTCATCCGGAATCTGAGGCTCAGAATAACTGGTCGGATAGACGAAGCGGCGAATCACCTCAATGCGTGCGCCACCCGCATCCTCAATCGGGGCTACAAGCGCGCCGTCATCCGGGGAGTCATGTACCTCCTCACCTGGAGTCATCACCAGTGAGGGCGCGTTCATTATATCCACTCCCTGCTTCTGAGACAGCCCTCGCATAATCGCCTGGAACGATCCGTAATCATAGATGCCGGAAAGTGACAGAATGCCGGGCGCCACGGACGCGTTGTTCCCGGATGCTTCAGAAGGAGAGCCTGCCGAGAGCAGGGTGTCCATATTTGAGGAAGAGATAGCACCGTTACCGGAACGCAACCCTCCCGTCACCAAGCCCTGCGTAATCGGATCAGTAACATCGGCATAATTGTTGTTGTTGACAACAGGCCAAGTACCGTTGTTGGTATGATTATTGCCAAAGCCTGCGCCCGGGGCGGTCATAAAATCTTTGTAGGCACGCTCAGGCGTAGAGTTGTAGCCGTTCACACCCCCGAGGTAGGTTTCGCCGGCGTTGGAAACGGAGAAAGGATTGACCACCCAGTCAAAAGAGAGCTCCTCATCGTTCTTCTGCGTAACCTCCACAAACTTCGTAGTCACCTTGATCATCTGCGGCTGCGTCTCTTGGAACTCCAGCAGAGCATCCTCCACCGCATCAAGATCTTCCGGCGTACTGTACACCGTCAACTGCTGCAGCCTGCGGCTATACCACGCATTAGCTCCCTTCGGTTCAAACTTAGCTCCCGCAAGCTTGAGTACCTTCTTAGCATCCACCTTCGCAGAACGAGCCTTACCGCCGGAAGCAAACGCGCTGTCCTCGTCATCTCCACCGCCGTCCTCATCGTCACCCTCCCCTTGGAAGAAAGAGAGCGGGACATTGCGCCACACTCGCGTCTCAAGGACTTTAGATGACGGATCACTGGCCATGTAGATATTGATGCCTCGGTCACTCACATTGAACACACAATCGGCATTCATGCACACTTCCTGCAGTAGTTCACGCAGAGTGACATCCGAGAGGGAAAGCGTCACTTCCGGCTCAGGCACAGGACCAGCCACCACAGGCGCTGCCACCGCCGGAGCTCCTTCCCCCTCACCATCCTCATCCTCGTCCTCATCACCATCCTCGTCTTCATCACCGGACGGAGCAGCAACAGCCACCGGAGCCGGCAGTGCCGAGGGAGCACGATAATTAACATTCAAGGAACCCTCCCCACTCTTCCGCAGTTCGCCGCGCAGGAAATCCACCACATCGCTGATAGGCGTTTTGTCAAAATTGGCGCGCGGAATCTTAACCGTGTCGAGAGCGTTATTCACCCTGATTTGCTTGTCGGTGAGTTCATGCGTCTTGTTGCCGGTAGAAGAGTAGGCCGAATTGTCGCTCTCAATGACCGGTACATCCTCCTGCCAAAGCGCGTCCACCTCAGCAAGCGCCTTAACGCGGTACGAATCATATGCCGCACGATAATAGTGCATGCGCCTGTTGGAAACAGACTCCTGTCCGCGACGCGCTGCCTCGTTGTACGGGTCAATGCGCAGAACGGCATTGAACGTGTCGTAAGCTTCGTTGAACTTGCCTAAGTCATGGTAACCCCACGCGAGCTGAAGAAGGCGCTGCACCTCGTCCACATTCTTCACATGCTCCGGGGTAAGAGCCGGGTTGTTGCGAACCGGGTCACGAAGCAGGGACAATTCCTTCCGCGCACGTGCGTTCCCCGGCTCACGGGAAAGTACGTCAAGCAGCAGCTGCTCGGCATCGTCGTAACGCCCCACCTTAGCATACTCCATAGCCACCGCAATGGAAGCATCGGATATGCACTGACGGATATATTCCTGCAGCTTGCGAGTGGCCGGCGCGTGCGGAACACGATCCCACGCTTGACGGTACTTCTCCAGCGCCACAGAGTACTTGCCTTCCCCATACGCGCCGCGTCCTTCCTCAAGCAACTGCATAGCCGCGTTGCGCTCAGCTGTCCTGCGCGCAGCTTCGCGGGCGTTGATGCCGCTTTGCAGTCCCTCCTGTCCGGCATAGACGGCAGTAGGACCGACTTCACTGGAACCAGCAGCAGTGGAGGTGGTGAGATAACCCTCGGTACCGGCGTACACAAACGAACAAGCGAACGAAAAACCGACCGCAAGCATCCTGTGGGTAGAGGTGGTGAGAGATGCGATATTCATAGTGGTGTTTTATTTATGGCAGAATTTTTTAACTTTGTAAAGCCTACAATTAAAAAAAATGAAAGATTTTATTTCAGGGGTAATTACTCAGCGGGCGAGGATGTTTCGTCCGCCTCAGGCAACACACTTAGCTCCGGGCCTCCGTTGACGCTCACTTTAACCTGTGTTTTCTTCTTGCCGGCATCCTTGACTTCGCAGGTCGTGCCCTTGAATCCTGGTACTTCAAACTGCTGTCCCAATTGCACAGTGAGCTCCTTTCCTTTCTCAGGTCCGGCCGTAACACGAAACTTGACAGAGATATCGCGCACAGTGCGACGATTGCGGCTGCCAGCCTTCAGATCAAACTGCTTGCCATCACTCAAGGTCGTGTACGCATCGCTCACATGCACGTAGTAAGTCGAGATTCCATCCTGATCAGTCGTCTTGTCGATCTTCTCGAGCGTGAATCGATTTTTGCCCATGGGACCCGAAGCAGCGTCACCGAAACCAAAATGCTTGCCAGCAGTAAGTTCCTTGTGCTGCAGCACGCGCTGTCCGTTTTCAGAGAAAACGCTGATATTCGCCGAATTTTCGTCGAAGTACGAAGCTGTGCTGAGCTCAAGCTGGAAAGCCTGCACTTCTTTTTCGCCCACCGATTCAATCTTCACGGTATCTCCCACCACAAAAGGCGGCATGCTCCGTGCGGAAGACGGATCCGTGCCGGCCACGAACTCCTCAGCGTTGGTAAAGCCGTCGCCATCCGGATCTTGCTGCATCGAGTCCGCCGCGCTTATCGTTGACTCCAACTCATAAGAATAGAACCAAGCGTTGGGAACGGGCTTCGATGCACCATCCGGCATGACGACACTGTGAATCGGCTTGGAATCCGGCGCCAACAAATCCACAGCCACATTCTTCTTCTGCGCTGCATCCGGCACTTGCCAGATCGCCGGAGCAAAAAACAGCGGCGTGTAACGGGGCACTTTTTTATCCTTTGCTTTGTCTCGCGGCACAAAGGCTACCTCCAGCGGAGGCGCCACATCCACAAAACGTCGCTCGGTAAGAGCGTCCTGTTTCATCTGCGCTGCCTCCTGAGTGAGGGCCGAAGCTTGGTCATCGCCTCGGGTCATACGTACCTCGAGCGCGTCCGGCTCAGGAGATTCGACCCTGATCACATAGACACCGGCCGCAGCCGCTCCTACGCCCAGCATAATGCCGGTCAAGAGGAAATTCCTACCTGTGTTGGATGAGTCTGCCATAATGGAAATTATCTGGAGATTGTGATATTTTAACGCTTATCGGAAAGCACGTCCCGGGTGAAGTAGAGAACCTGCAAAGTGATGCTCACATCCACACTGCTATCGACCGAACCGGTGAGCTGCTGCGCCACGGGATCCGCTGCCGGGGCTTCCTGCTGTTCTTTCAGAGGATCTGCAGCGGCGGTCCGTGCCGCAGGCGCACGATAGGGAGCAAGCATCGGCAGGTTACTCGCCGTTTTCACCGAAAGACCAGTAATGGTAAAGAAGAAATTCTTGTCGCCATTGAGAGCATTGATCACGCGCGGCAACACGCTGAGCGTTTCCTCCTTAGAGGTATCAATATCTCTTGCGCTGGCGCGCGCAGTGAAAGAGATTTCCAGCTCCAGCGGGAAAAACTTGGGTTGCCTCTTCGCTCCCACCTGTTCCTCCGGAAGAGGCGCGCAATACAATCGTTTGATGGAGGGAGAACCGGCATCCACCACGTGGCGCACAAGAGCATCTGCAGAGTGCAGAAGGAAGTTCAGATAGGGGGCATCGCGTTCCGTAGCCGACGCGGTTTTGTACTCGTTGAGGCCAAGGGCCGCCGCATCCGCAGAAAGGCTGCATTTTTTTTCGGCTGCATACGCGGCGATCTTAGCCGTCATATCATTCACCTCTTTCTGGAAGCGATCCGGGGCGATGGAACGCCCCTGGGCATCCTTTCCCAAGGAGGTGCAACTCTTGGCATAAGCTTCCATGGTTCTGCGCAAATCAGCGGCAAGTTGCCCAACGGAGCCGGAGGCCTGCACGAGAAGGCGACTGTTTTTTTGAGTCGGAGGGAGATCCTCGCTAGCATAGCCATCCAGCTTGGAACGCTCCTGTTCGATTTTTGCACGCGTTTCCTGAAACGCCTGGTAGCGGCCGTAAGCATAGTGGCATATCCCGCCAAATGCGATTGCCATAAGAAAGGCTATAACCGTCACTCGCTTATTTTCCATGATGTTCATATCGCGTAATAAGTACGTAAAATTTGGTTTGTCGGTGTGGTCCTATTTCTTGGCTGCTCCCTCCGCGCCGGGGACAGGCAACGGCGTCTTGAGCGGCATGACCATGTAAAACTTATCCGCATACTCAGGAATCAGGTTGTGTCCTTTGGACTTCCCGGAATCCTGCACCACAAAGAAGTGTCCCCCCGTGGCCCGCACTTTGTCGGATTCAAACAGGAAGAGAGAGTCCGCGCTACGCTCATCAAACTTGGAAGACACCAACTCATTGAGACGTTGAAGCTGCTTCCCCTGGTCATCCTTGCCTTTCTTGTAGAAGTAGCCGCTCACCAACAGCGCAGTCACCTGCGGCGCCTTATTGCGCTCCGCCATCTCAAAAGACCTGACCATGGATCCGGAGCGCGTCTCGCGAGTATCGAGCAACAAATGGCGATCCGTCCCTTCAGTTCCTACGGTAAGCGGCGTATTCACCGCATCATAGGCCACCAGCGCATCTATGTCCGTAAGCCAGAAATTAGGCGCCGTGGTCTTCTCCGCCAATTGAATGAGCAGATCCGGGTACGCGTACCGGGCGGCGTACAATCCGGAAAACTGCTTGATGTCCTTCAGACTCTCATCGTACTTGCTGCGATTGCGCTGCATGATGGAGTGGATGCTGTCCAACTGTTCAATGGAGGGCGCAGCCCGCCGCAATTGTTCTTCGGCGAGCTTGGCTTTCTCGTTGACGGCATACGCGCAAAATCCCGCGCCTGCCAAAGCAATAAGCCCGGCGGCGAAAACCTTCGGTATGAGCTTCTTTTCAGCACGCTCTTTGCCGACGCTCGTGGGCACCAAATCAATGGAGAACGCCCCGACTCCAGCCCCCGTGATCGCGGCTCCCACCACTGGCCCCAAGCAAAGAGCATCACCCTGCAGGGCCTCGCTGTTTATCTTAGAACTTACGTTCACACACTGCAGCGGATCAAATGCCTCTACCGGCAGGTCAAGCGCACTTTGCAAAAAATCCGAAATCAAGGCAAGACGCGCACCACCGCCGCAGAGGTACACTTTGACCGGCGGGTTGCCCTTATATTGCGCCCGATAGTGGTTGATAGTGCGCTGCACTTCCGAGCTGAGGCGAGTCATGGCGTTGCGGATGACGGAAGCCAAATTGGCCTGCTCCTCGGGCATGGAATCCGTATGCCCATTGCCGAGTGATACGACGCCCTGCTCAATTTTGAGCTGCTCCGCCTCACGGAAGCTCAGGTTGAGTTCTCGCGCTATGGAGTTCGTGATGAAAGAGCCCGCCGCCGTCACCGAGCGCGTGAAGAAACGTCCTTCCTCAATGAAGAGGATGTCCGTCGTCTTAGCTCCTATGTCCAAAAGCATCACCGGCTCCGTTTCCGTAGGATACGCCGCTTTAAACGCATTGTAGAGCGATGTGATGGAGCAATCTACACTGCGTGTGCGCAAGCCATTGGCTTCCACCTGACCATTTAAATCGTCCAATTCATCTTTCTTGATGGCCACCAGAAGCACCTCTTGCTCACCATCCTCCGCGTCGCCCAAAAGCTGGTAGTCATACACGATATCCTCCGGCGGAAAGGGAATGTGCTGCTGTGCCTCAAAGCCAACCTGCTCGGCCATGTTGTCCACGGTGTCGAGTGCCGGCAGCTTGATAAAACGCATGAACACCTTTTGTCCGGACACCACATCGCGCACGTCCTTGCCGCGTACTTTGAGTTCCTTGACAAGTTCCCCGACCGCATGGCTCACGTAATCAATGCGCATCCCCTCTTCCACCGGGTCCAGCAGGATGTCTTTCCGGGCGTATCGGGAAAGCGTAAACCCTTTGGATGTCGGATTAAAGAGAGCCATCGTAACGCTCTGCGCGCCGACTTCAAGTGCTACTGTTGTCTTGTACTCAGCCATAGTGATTTGTAAAAGGGTGAAGAGAGTCTGTCTACTTTTATTCAGAGGTCGGAATCGTAATCCTCCCCGTCATGAGAGGTCGCGCCCTTGCGCTCCGGAGCCGTTTCTTCTGCGTTTTTCGCCGTACCGCTGCGCGTAGAACGCGAGCCCCCTCTCGTTGTTGAAGATGTTGTTGCCCCTGATGACGAAGAAGAAGTCTTATCGGTCTCAAAGGAGTCGCGCGTCGCGGACGACGGTGCCCCGTACATGGGCTTCACGCGCGGGTAGTACGCGCTGTAGAAAGCGGCGTAGGGACTTTCAGCTATGGAGCAGATCTCCAAGTCCGACTCGGCAAATTTACTGCGCGCGCCGTCTTCAGACCACCACTTTTTGTCGCTCAGCGCATTCGCCAGTGTGCCATCGAGGAGCCTGGAACAGCGCGTCCCTCCACCAGGAACCGGCTTGGTTTTGTCCTTGGAGGCAGTATAGGGCGGGCAAGATTGTCCATCGAGAGAAGCGAGCACGGCATAGCCCTTGATAACTTTGCTGAGGTCGGTCACAGAAATGGGGCTGTTGAATTTGGCGGTAAGAATGGCGGCCGTGGACTTCGGAATAAAGATGCCCACATTCATGGACGCCTGCCCCATAAGGCGGCCATCATCAGGGAGTGGATTTTTCTCGAGCGGTATGTCCACATAGGTGATCTCTTTCTTCAGGAGGTTGTATTTACTTGCCAAGCTGGAGTTCTCACTCTCTTCTGAGCTGCTGCCGCTCGGCTTGGACACCAAAAGATATACGGTCACTTTCAGTTCCCGCACGTAGTGGGCGGGCTTTTTTTTACACATGGCGTATATCTTCACCGGGATGTTGAGCAAAAACCACCGCCCCATCGTTTTCTCCTCCTCCCCGGATTGCGGCTTAATTTTACACTCCTTGAACAAATCGCCCACCCCCGCCATTGTATGTACCCCTCGCAGTTCGCAAACAGTTTCCTTCTTTGACGGATCCAGACAATACCCCACCTGATCCGCCACCGACCGCCACTCCTCAGCGCCGTGCGCAAGCGGGAGTGCTGTCACGATGAGTACACAAAGAAGCCTTCGGAGAGATTTCATGTTCATGGTCTCAAAGAGAGTGTTCGCTTTATCTATATACACCTTGACAAGCCTCTTGGCGAGAAAAATCTTGCACTTTTTTGCTTTTTTTCGGAAATTGGGCACATCCGTCCCAAGAAAATTTTGAGGGAGGGTAAGAGAAGACAAAAAAAGGAAGGTTGATTTGTTTCCTCAGAAAAGAGTATTCTAAGGGTGCAACAACAAAAAACCTTCCATGCCTAAGATAACCATTTTAGCCCAAATTGCAAGAGAAATTCCTCGCGAATTGGTGGAAAGCATTGCAAAGCGCTACCAAGCCGATAAGTACTCAAAGGGACTGAATACATGGGTGCATTTGCTCACCCTGCTCTTTATGCAGCTTTCTCAAACGTACTCCTTACGAGACGCGTGTAATGCGTTGAAGAGCATGCAGGGCCAGCTGAAATACCTGGGTGTAGACTATACCCCGACACGCAATGC
>CANRET010000002.1 GCA_947629715.1 uncultured Akkermansia sp. | reverse complement strand
TCTGTGAGTCCGTGAGCGTCACACCCGACAGCGTCCAGTTCGCAGATTCCGCCAGGGAAACCGTCCCACTTGTCGCTTCTCCGTCCAAGCTCACGTTCTTCAACGACGCCGATGCTTCCGTGGCGCTCAGATTGACAGATCTCCCATCCTTCAGTTCCACGCTCACGGTCGAAGCATCCGCGCTCAACGTCAGATCGCCGCTGTCCTGAACTGTGATCGTGCCCGAGTACCCGCTCATGTCGGCGCCCACTTGCAGAGCGCCGGCTTCCACCACGATGTTTCCCGAGCCGACCAGCGTGCCGATCGCATCCAGCTTCAAGGTCCCCGCCCCCTTCTTCGTGAGGGTATGTTCCCCCACGTCCAGCTCCTTCATCAGCGTCCATTCGGCGCATTCTGCATCTTCTGACGCCACCTCTACGTTGATGTTCGTGTTCGACTCAGCCTTAATATTCCAGTAGATGCAGCTTGCCCGCATTGTCTGTCCGCCGGCGGATGTGTTTTTTCCTAACACCAACGCCGCATCGGCAGTCCCTGCTGCCGCGCCGTAGTCCCCAACGTAGTTCTCATTGCTGCCATTCCCGGCCAGATGCAGGGTACACTCCCCCTGCGTAATGCCCAGGGCGCGGCTGCGCACCACCAAGCTGCATCCGTCGTCCACCCACAGATTCTCCACGACTCCGAGGCCGTGGTGCACATCTGTGTCACTGTTGTCTGCTCCTTGTTCGCCATCAAGAGCAAGCGTCGTCCTATCCTCTCCGTTTTTGCTCAGTCGAAGGTTGCCAATTCTCTCCTTCCCTACGTCTGTGTTTCCAAAGAATGCCCACAATATGCCTGAGCCTCCCTGCTGATTATACAAAACTCCCGATCCCTTCAACACGATGGAACCGGCTCCGCTCGCGTATGACGCGGTTTGATTGCGCGTCCAATGGTCGTTGCCCGTCACGGATCCCTGCAGCACCAGTTCAGTTCCCTCTCCCAGCTCCATGTGCTTGAAATCGAACACACCGCTATCCGGCACAGAGGTAATGGTGAGCTTCGTTCCCTCACCCACCAGCGACAAACCGTTGGAGCTCACTGCTCCCGTGCCGGAAAATGTGAGCTGAGCCGAGCCGCTTTCGCTACCCACTCGTATTTGACCGGTCACAGAGATGGCTCCGCTCCCGGTGAAGCTTGCTGTGATACCCTTCTTAATGTTGAGATCAGCGCCAACACTCAGCGCATTCTCTCCCATGTCAAAGGTGTAGCTTTGCTCAGCGTCCGCCCCTTTCTGCACGATCATGCCTTTCGTCAACGTGATCGCCTCCCCAAGAGTCACGGTGATCCCCTCCGTGTTCGTGCCGGCGAAGACCACATCTTCTTTCGGATCAAATTGACTGTTGTGTTCGCTCCCCCAGACATGCTCCTCCGCCGACCACTCCATCGTCGGACCGCTGTCACTCCAAGTATTCGAGGGATCAACCGCAATCGTCAAATACCCATCGTCCCCCAGAGTGCAGGTGAACCTGCCCACTTGATATTCTTTTACGGTTATGGCTGCCAACAAGCTCTCCATGCCAGCGCCTGTGAACAATTGCAATTTGTTGTTTTCGGCATCAAACCAATCCTCCAATCCGTCCTGCTCAAGCTCCAGTTTCAAAGTTTGTCCACCGAGCGTGAATGCGCCGAGTTGCAGTTGTGCAAATCCATCCGCGCTCCCTCCCATCCGGAGGGTTATCTCGCCTGCTCCTTCCCCCAGCTCCAGCGTTCCGAGCATGTTCTTGCTGCCGCGTAACGTCAGGCTGCTGTTGGCAGCGCTCATCTTGATTGTCCCTTCCTCTGCCATCAGTTGCCCGGTGAGAGTCAGATTGCATGTACTCTTGATTTCCACCACAGAGCCTTGGGCAATACTCAGTCCCGTGAGACTATAGTCCAGCGCAGCTCCCGACTGCCCACTCTTGCCGAGCTCCACTCTCCCTCCTTGCACATTCAGCGACCAGCTGTCCGCCGCGATGTTTCCGGCCAACACCAGGGCGCCTTGTCCCTGCTTGGTAATGCTGCCGCTGCCCGTGATGCTGCTCCCCGTGTCAAACAGAATGGCGGCATAGCGATCGTCCTGCCCAGGTGTACCATCGTGCTCGGTGTTGGTGGCGTTGATGGTGACCTCCGCCCCATCCCCCATGGCCACTTCTCCCTGGAAGATGAGATCCCAGTCCGTCACGTCCGTTCCCTTTTTCTTGGCGGTGAATGACGTGTAGCCGGTCACCTTGCCGGTAATGGTCAACTTCCCGCTGTTGCCCGCCCACGGTTCGCCGTCTCCTTGAGTTGGACTCGGCCAGCGAGTCGGGAACACACCATTGTCCATCGTGAAGGAATGATTCGTGCCCTGAGCCGTGAGGGTTCCTATGCTCACGTTGGTGCCTGACGGACCTCCCACCCACACTTCGGAAAGCCCGATGGCTTCTGTTACCGTGACCCCTCCCGTCGTTTTGCCTGCCACGAGGATGCCCTCGCCGGTAGTCGATTCCACGCGATTCAGCGTGATGGCGTAGTCTGCTTGCTGATCACCGTTTGTTCCAAAAACGCCAAGCTTCTGCCCGCTCTCACCAGCCAGGGTAATCGTGCCGGTAAAGGAGCCTCCATTGCCCACGCGCAACATGGTGTCCCCGGTGATGGAAATCTCTCCTTCCGTTGCACCCGTCACCTGGATGGTGCCACGATCATGCACGGAATCAACGCTGCCGGTAAAGGAGCCGCCTGTCAGAACCAATGTGCTTTCAGTTCTGCCACTTAACTGTGTGCCGCTGTTGTCCAGGAGTTCAACATGCATGCCGCTGTAGGTCTCCGCCGCCAGTGACAAAGTTCCATTCTCCGCTACCTTGATCACGCCATCCCCCGTCAGAGCCGCCCCGCCGGTGACTGAAAAACTCCCGGAGAGAGTGAGGGAACCCGCCGAAAAGTTGGTGCCATCGCCGAAGGAAAGCGTCCCGTCCGAACCAATTGCGATGGATCCGGCGGTTATGTGGGCGTCATCAAAGTCAAGTGTCTTACCGGCCTCGGCTCCCGCCTGCACGGTACCTGTGAACTCAGTCATATTGCCGGACAAGTCAAGCTGACCCTCACTCACGATGACAGTCCCACTGCCGACAAGTGTGCTGCCCACATCCAGCTTCAAGGTCCCCGCCCCCTTCTTCGTGAGGGTATATGTTCCCACGTCCAACTTCTGCGTCAGCGTCCATTTGGAGAACCCTTCATCACTTGACGCCACCCCCACGTCAATGCTCGTGTTTCCCTCGATCGCAACATTCCAGTAGATATTGCTCCTCTCTTCTTTCGGCTCGGTATCAGCCCCATTTGTCCCCAACACCAATGCCGCAGTGCCCTCCCCATCTCCGGAGCCCTCCCCTGCCAAGTACAAGGTATGATTGCGAGCATCGGTAGTTCTGCCAAGCATCCGGCACTTTATCACTAACGAGCTGCCGTCCTCTACCCACAAATTTTCGACAACTCCGATACCATGCGCGGTCGCACTCTCCATCTCCCCGTTTATAATGAGAGTCGTCCCGCGCTCTTCATACGAGCGAAGTTTCAGATTGCCGATGGCCTGCCCCGGATAGAAGTCCTCACTGTTCCCGAAGAACGCCCACAGGATGCCCGCGCCTCCCTGCCCATTAGTCAAAGTTCCCGCTCCCTCCAACACGATAGAACCGGCTCCGCTCACGTATGAACCAGTCTTGCTGCTACCAGTATTGCACTCCCAGTGGCTGTAATCTGCCGCATTTGATCCTCGCAGCACCAGTTCAGTTCCCTCTCCCAGCTCCATGTGCTTGAAGATGTATTTTCCATTCCCACTCGGCGCAGAGGTAATGACGAGCTTCGTCCCCTCACCCACCAGCGACAGACCATTGGAGTGCACTGTACCCGTGCCGGAAAGCTTGAGTTCAGCCGAGACGACTTCGCCTTCCTGGGTAATTCCGCCGCCCACAGTAATTTTGCCCGAGGCATTCAAGTTGCCGGTTCCGGAGAAATCCCAGCCGGTTCCCTGGCTCACTGTCACATTTCCCGGGTTCAGATCTCCCTGGAGATCCACGGTTTTACTCACATCTTCCCCTTCTCCGGGCACGAAGACAACATCGACATTCCCACCCTGCGGGTCGGTGAAAGCGGCGGGCTCCCCGCCCTTTCCGTCTGTCCAATCCTGATTACCCTCATCCGCTTTCCACACATGATTATCCGAGGTGCCCGCCCAGTACAAGCCCTCCAGATCAGCAAACACCACCTTGTCTCCCGAGATTTCCAGGCGGGAACCGTAGGTTTCATTGTCAAAAACCACATGTCCCTGCCACCCGGAACCATTACTCTCAGCAAACAGTTGATACCCGTTATTTCCGAGCACCTCGGCCTTAATAAAGTCGTCCGACAGTTCGATATGAAGCGTGCCATCCACCGATGTCGCCTTCAACTTCAGTCCACTTAACACACCGTTGAGACTCAGCACGGAAGAGCCATCCTCCGCCACGGAGAGAGTCCCAAGGTCGAGCGTGCCGTTGAGAAAATCCGTCACCAGTCTGGCTCCGGCGCCCAGAGTAAGCGATCCCAAGGCGCCTTCTGAAAACGCCTGCGATAATTTCACGGTGCCATTTTCTCCTACTTCCAGATAACCGCCCGAACCGGTAAACCCTCCAATAGTGCATACGCCCGTTCCACCGATCGTCAATGTTTTTCCCGCCTGCATGGCCACCGATTCCAGCGTCCACGACGAATCCGCCCCCATTTGCAACTCGCCGCTTTCTGCACTCCCTCCCAAGGTCACGCTCTTCAACGTGCCTGTACCGTTTAGTTGAGCCACAGACTCTTCATTCTCAAGGCTCAAGTCGATGCTCTGCCCGTGCGTGTTGTTCAACAGGAGTCCACCGGCCTGTAGCTTGATTGTTCCGCTGTAGCTGCTCGTATCGCCTTCGATTCGCAAATCGCCCGCGCCCTTCTTGATGATGTTCGCGCTGCCGGTGAGGCGGGATTCGCTGCCCAATTCAATCCAGCCGTCCTGACTCGCGGCGTTCTTTGCAATGTCAAAGGTCGTCTCCTCCGTTAGCTCCAGACCGGCGTTGAAGGTGTATGCCGCATGCCCGCCGGCGTAGTGCGATATGTTGTACTGATTTTCCGATGTGACAAACGAGGTAAAGCCGGATACATCGCCATCAAAGATCAGGCATGCCGAATAAATCGCCCCATTGTATGTTCCCATCCCGAGCTCCCCGCCGCCTGTCACATTTCCGGTGAGCGTTACAGTGAAGCCTCCCTTCGCTTCGACGGCGCTCAGTCCGGTCACGTCAGCGGAAAACACGGTATCCGCACCTGCACCCCCGCCGGCGAGGTTATTGTTGTCGAAAGCAAGCGTCCCGTTCGTCAGATTGACGGATGCCCCCTTGCCTGCCTCAAAATCGGTGGAAATCAGGAGTTTGCCACCCCCCGAGATGTTAATTTGACCGGTAAACTCGGAGGGGTTGATCCGGTTGATGGTGAGTGTGCCGGATCCTGCGTAATTGACAGTGCCGGATCCTTTCAGAGAGCAACCGGGATTGCCGCCCAATTTCAAATCACAGTTGAAGGTGGCATCGGCGCCCTCCTGTACGTCCAAGGTCCCGACCACCTCGATTGAGGAATCTGCCGATCCTTCCTTCGCCGAAAAATTGTAGTTCTTCGCCTGGACAATCATGTTGCCGGCATGCACGGTGCCGTCAACCGACACAGTCCCCGCTCCGTCCGCGCCAAATATAACCTTCTGCCCCGATTCGAACGTACCCTCGGCCCATTTGCCTTCACCTCCCTCCTTCCACGTGCCCGTAATCGCCTGCCACGTGCGCTCATCCAGCGTATTTTTTTCACTCGAGGAATAGACTTTTACATAATCAATATCAAACGCCGCCCCGGAATTTCCCAATGTTGTGTCGTCAATTGCTTTGCCGCCACTCTGCACCCAGCTGCCTCCGATCTGCTGATCAATAATCAGGTAGAATTCATTGCCCGCGTCGTCGAATGGCCAAAACTCACTGTTTGAGGACAGCGTTCCGGTGGCTTTTCCATCAACATAGAAAGTGATGCCTTCTTCCGTCCATTCCAGTCCGTAAGTATGCCATCCATCTGGGGCGTCCCCTAAACCAAGGTGGGGAGAAGCAGACGTGGACACGTCACTCGTTCCTCCGTTCTCCCCAGTCCAGTGGAGCGTTTGGTACACGAAGTTATCCGCGTTCAGATGCTCCATGATGTCGATTTCCCCATTACGAGGCCAGCCAGCGCCATTTTTGGGAAGCAACCAAATGGCCGGCCAGCACCCGGTCACCGTGTCGAAACGAGCACGAACCTCCACGTAGCCGTACTGAAACGTGAAGAGATCCTTGGTGTACACTCCCCCGCACGCATAACGCCCATCCCCTGGTTGCTGATTATTCTGATTGGTGTAACTTCCGTACTTGCCCCAAAGCGTCATTGAACTATTGCCGCCCACGTCTCTGAATTCCACTAATCCTTCATCTATCGACTGGTTTTTCCGCCATTCCGCAGTTGTTGGGTCAGTAGTCTCGTACTGGATTCTCTTCCACACGTCCTTATCGTACGACCCGTTGAAATCCTCGTCAACGACAAGATCCCAACTACCGGCTTGAGCTCGTTCGCCCGAGATGATCCAAAACGAACTTCCGATGGTGATCGGAACAGATACGGGTAAGGCGGCCGCAGCAAGGCATGCCAGGAGAGCTCTGCGAAGGGAGGACGGAAGATGCAGTTTCATGACTGATTGTTTTTGGGGTGAGCGAGACAACGAAGCCGGGAGATCCCGGCTCACCGAAATCTCCCCGCCTCCATTGTTTTTGCAGTTTATCTCTTTTCAAAAGAGATGAGCAGCTAAGCCAGTCACAAAGCGCTCATGATCATCATATTTTGCATTTTCTATTCCTCTCTTTTCTCGCGAAAAGAGGGGGCGTTTTTTCGTGTCATACTTCATTTTCAAGCCTTCGCAAGCACTGTTTGCTCATCTCTTTTGAAAAGAGATTTCGGGCGTTTTTGGGCGCTAACGGATTGATGATGAATGCCGGTCCTTCGGAAAGGACGACGGAGGCTGTGTCAAGAGGAAAAAATTTTTTTGAAAAGGATACTGGACATCTCTTTTGAAAAGAGGTGAGCAGGGTTGGAAGCGGCCGTCGTCCGCTTTGCGACGGGCGTTCGGGGCTTTTTCCGGGGAGGAAAGGGAAGGGGAGCGGGGATGAAAAAAAGCGGGCGCACCGTCGGGGATGAGTCCCGGCGATACGCCCGCTTGCGTGTCAAAATGAATCAGAAGTTGATTCTGTAGCCGGCCGAGGCGTTCAGGCTGGTCCATCCACGGCGCCATTCGACGGAGCCGTCCAGGAAGAGACTGCCGTACTGCGAGCCGAGCGGAACCGAGAGACCGACGCCTGCTTCCAGACCCACGGCTCCCACCTCCGCGCTCTCCACTTCCGCGTGGGTGGCGCAGCCGATGATGCCGTTCATGGCCGTTCCGGACCGATCGCCCACATCGACCTTGGCGAGCAGGCGGGCCTCAAAGATCGAGGCGCGGTTAAAGGCGTTCTCGCCCACGATGCTCTGCATGCGCGCACCCGCGCCGAAGGTCACGACATCCTGCCGGATGTCATCCACCTTGAGACCGGCGTCGCTTCCCGTCTCGGTGTAGCCCTTGACGGAGGCGTGCCGCATTTCCACATTGAACACCGGCTGCAGCGCCATCGTTCCCTCCTTGTTCATGAGCTTCGTGTAGCCCACCTCATACATCGCGCCCACCGCGTAGCCGTCGGTATCGCCCTTCGTGCGGTAGCTGCCCGTGCCGTAATTGACCGTACGGTCCAGACTCACGTCGGCCAGGCCGCCGCTGACCACGAAGGTGTGGATCCAGGCCCCGCTCGCCGCGCGCAGGAAGGCGGTGAGGTAAGTGGTGTCCAGATGCCCGCTTGCGCTGTCAGCCGCGTCGGGCTTCAGGTCGCCGTACATCGCGGAGATCGCCAGACCCAGCGTAGTCTGCGGCGTCACATCGATGTCCACGCCCATCGTTCCGCCCCAGTTGTTGAGCGTGTAGCCCGGCATATAGCCGTCGGAATCCAGCTTGTGGTAATTGCCCTCGCCGTTGATCCAGGCGTGCCAGAGCGGCAGGTTGTCGTAGCCGTCGTAGGTCGCTTCGCCGGCCATCGTCGTCGTGCGGTTGCGGATGGACTTCAACTGGCGGTGCAAGTCCTCGACCAGAGCCGGTCCGATCGTGGAGATGGACGCGCCTGCCACGGCGGTCAACGTGCGCTCCAGTTCAGCGACCTTGTTGTCGTCGTACTGGCCGACCACGGCGTTGATGAGGCGCTTGTAATCCGAGTTCGGATCGCTCAGCGTGTCGAAGAACGAGGCGATCTGCGACTTGCTCTTCAGCGAATCCCAGACCATGGCCGCGCCCGCCAGGACATTCTTGTTGGCCTGGGGCAGCGCGCGCTCCAGCTTGTTCTGCTGAGCCTCGGAGGTTTGGACCATCAGGTTGTTGTGGCCCTCCTCATCGGTATAGACATAGACGTTGTTATCCTTCAGGAAATTGCCCGCGCCGGTGAACTTGACGTGCCTGTCGATGGATCCTGTCAGACCATCGCTCACATCGAGTCCCGTATCCAGCACGCCGTTCCCCACCCTTCCGTCACTGTGGAACTCCAGCGTTCCGCTCGATTCGGCGGATTTCAGGTTAGCCTCCAGCTTGCCTGCTTGCATCGGGCCGTCCCCGAAGTCCACGGTCATGTTGCCCTCGCCCAGGTTCACGTCGCCCAGTACAAGCGGGCCATCGCCCGACGAACCGCTCACGTCGGCGGTCAGCTGCGACCCGTCGCCCAGCTTCACATCCCAGGCGCTCCCTGTCTCGCCTGTCTTGGCCTCGCTCTTGGCGTTCTTCAGGGTGAAGTTGCCGTTCTTCTCAACCGCCAGCGTGCCGGCAGAATCGGCGTCGTCGCTCTTGCCCAGCGTGCCGGAGAAGGTGCCTCCGCTCACGGTGAGCTCCGAGGAGTGGGTATCATCATCGCCGTTGCTCTTGAGCGTCCCGGTGCCGTTGAGCTCAGACACCGCGTTCTTGCCCTTGCCGACATCCAGCACGGAGCCGTCGCCGTCCAACGTCACGCCGACGCCGTTCAGCTGGCCGCCCTCATCGTTGCCCAGCGTCAACTGGGACCCGTCCGCCACGGACAAGGCGCCGGAACCCGAGAAGGTCGTGCTGTCCAGCGTCCCCTTCTTGCCTTCCCCGCCGTTGAACTCGAACACGCCGCCGTGCTTCAGCGTCACTTGGTTGTCTTCCGGATTCTCTTCGCTTTCCGTGATGTCTCCGACGCTCAGCTTGCCGCCGTCCACCACGAGACCTTCTTTAGTCGTGCTGTCCTCACCGTACGCGAACTCGAGAACGCCCAGCTTGCCGTTGTCCGCGCCCCTCACCACGAGATCGCCGTTCTCCAGCTTCAGCGTGCCATCAATATCCAATCCGCCGTCCGCTGTGCCGTCGCCTACCGTCAGGGTGCCCTCTCCGGTCTTCTTGTAGGTTACGTCCTCGCCGCCCTTGAGTTTGCCGTCGAACTCGGTGTCCTGTCCTTGCGGCTTGACCTGCCCGACAACGCCCTCCAACCACTTGTCATCCTCCATGGGATCGGGGTTAGCCTCCGAGTTGTTGAGCTCCACGGTGCCTTCGCCGGTGGCGTTCACGGTGGACCCGCTCAGACCGACCAAGTTGTTCACCGTCACGTCCGTTCCGGCTTTGTCCGCACCCAACTGCAGGGTGAGCTCTGCGCCCTCATCCAGCAGCGTGGCTTTCTTCTCGGCGAGTCTCTGTGCTTCCTCCGTCGTGTCAACGTCACGCGGGTCAGACTGCTTGGCCCCCGGATCATTCTCCTCACTGAGCACGAGGTAGATGTCCGTCGAGGATCCGCGCAGGATGAAGTCGCCTCCAACCGCATCCAGGGTGAAGCCGCAGCCTTGCAGGAGACCGGAGTACTTGCCGGTGCGCATGAGCTGGTCAAGAGCGTCCTTCGCGTCGCCTTCAAAGGAGATCGTTCCTCCGGACAGAGCGCGCAGGTAAGTTGCGATGTCCGCATTGCGATGATCCATGATGATTTTGAGAAGCGCCTCATTGCTGAAGTCGATCACGAAAGACGGGTATGGGTCTGACTCATCATAATACTGACCTTCTTCAAGATCTCCGGCTGTGGGATTCACCGCCTTGATCACCAGGTCGCCGGTGGATTCAATGAGGTAGTCGCTCGCTTTTCCGGCGCCCTGGACGTTGCCGAGGCTGTCCTTCGAGAAGACGAGCTTCACTTTCGTCTCGCCCTCGTCGCTGCCGACGGTGATGTTGCCCTCCACGCCTCGCAGACGGCCGCCCTCGTTGATGGTAATTTCGTCAAACTGGCTTCCCTGCGTTTGGTTGACATCCACGGTGACCAGCCCCTGTTCAGACGCAGCGGTGTCCACTTTCAGAGCAACGCCGTCCTTGTCCGTCAGAGCGGTGCCGAGTGTGCCGTTCCTCAAGACGAAGGAGCCGCTTTCACCCGACAGGGTGTTGCCGGCCCAGTTGGCTTCTATGCCGTCGTCGCCCAGCCAGATTTCGTTGCCGTTGAAGACCAGATCGCCTGTCGAGGTGTTCTTGTCTCCGGCAATCACGAGGGTGGTTCCATCCATGGCGTTTTCCAGAACAACGCCATTGTTGCCCTCCTCCTTGCTGCCGATCACGCCTTCGAGGTAGACTTTACCGGGTTCGTCGTCTTTGCTTGCCAACGCGTAACCCACCTTCACGGAGCCTGTGCCGGCGATGCCGAATTTCAGGTGCAGGTCGTCCTGCAAGGGAGATGCGCCCGAATCCGTCAGCGTCCAGGTCGAGGTTGCGTCCTCGCTCCCGGTCTCACTGTCTCCGGCGATGAGCGTGCCGTTGAAGTTGCTCATGTCGCCATCGATGGTGTGGGTGAAGCCGCCCTTCGCGCTGGCGAGAGTGCCATCGCCGGTGACGGACGCTTTCAAGGTGATTGCCTTGTCGGCGTCTCCCTTCTCAGCCGTACCATAGCCGCCGAGGTAGTTCGTGGTGCCTTCCGCCACCTGGACTTCTTTCACCGCGATGGTCGCATCCGTCACGTCCGAATCGAGCACGATGGCGCGTCCGTCAAGTTTGAGAGTGGAGTTCTCGTTGCCCAGGGTCGCGGTGTCGCCTTTCACGATCACATCGCTGGTCGCGCTGTCGCCTCTCAGGTCGAGCGTGCCGGTGAAGCCCTCATTCTGAGCCGTGAGTTCGGCAGCCCCCTCAGCATCCTTCGTAGCAAGGATGTACCTGCCGGTTACGTCATCCCCCTCTTCCGGGTCCTCGCCGATGATGATGGTCCCGTTGCCGGTCATGCCGCGCGAGACTTGGACCTTGGCTTCGTTCCGGGCGATGAGCTGCAGTTCGGCTTTCTCGTCCTCCGCGCTCAGCAGCAAGAGGCGACGACCACCCTGTGTCGATCCAGTATCGTTCGCCTTGATGTCCACCTTGCTCTCTTCCGTACTCGAGAACACCATCTCCAAGCGGCCCTCACGGGAACGCAGCGTGCCGTCAAACTTCGTGCTCCCGGAACCGCTTCCGGCTGCGTTCTCCTCCTCGATCTTGCCGGTGTAGATGAATTGATAGACGCCGCGACCGGACTTGATGACGCCTCGGCGGATGCCCAGCTCAATGCCGGCGTTGCCCGTCATGTCGCCGCTGTCGGAGGCGCGGAGCTCTTCGTGCACCGCGTATTCGTCCTCACCACGGGCGACGGAGGGGTCAGAGGCCAAATCCGAGGCGCTCTTGCCCACCTGGATTCTCAGCACGGCGTTTTTGTTTGAGGTGTAATCCTCCACTTTTTGGATGTTCTCCAACGCGCCGCCACCGAGAGCAAGCCTGCCATTCTCCAGCTCCCCGTAGGCCAGAGTGCCGCCGTTCATGATGATTTTGGTGGCATCTCCCAGGGCCTCCACGTCGTTCAGGACGAGTTGACCGCCGATATTCAGCTCGATGCTGGAGATGTTTTCGCCGTCCAGGCCTATTCCCGCCGACGCGGTGATCTTGTCGCGATCCGCTACCGTCACGCCTTCTCCGAGCGCATCCCCGGCCGTACCGACTTTGAGGGCGCCTTTCACGGTCAGCGTACCGCCCTCCTCATGCTCCACGAAGTTGAAACTTCCGCTCCGCACTTCGATGTTGTCAACCGTGATGTCGTTTTGGACGAATACGTCGCCCTCGGTGTAGGCGCCCTCGGAGAAGTACGCCGTGTCCGTCCCCTCGATGTCTTCATCGCTGTCGAGGTAGAAGTTGTGGGCGGAACCGTTCCAAACGTGATCCGAGTCCTCGCCTGACCACACCCATGCCCTGTCGCTCCACAGGTAGACGCGCAGGACGAGATCTCCGCCGTCGCCGCGCTCGAACTTGAACATTCTCTTGATGTCGTTGCCGAGGCCGGTCGCCGTTGCCGGATTAAACATGCCGGCAAGAGAGGCATCGTCATCATTCAGCACGCTGAAGTACTTGAGCAGTTCGTTCGAGAAGTCTGCGTCATCCGGTATGCTGCTGCCGAAGAGGGAACTCCAATCCACGCCGGAGGCGAGACGGTAGATTCCTTCGGAAAGAGGATTCGTGGTATCGACGCCTTTCAGCTTCAAGGTCACTTTGTCGTCTGTCGAGGCTCCTCTCAGAGTGAACTTAAGCCCGCCCTGAGCCTGCAGATAGGCATCCCCTTCGAGTCCGGTAGCAACGAGATGGTCTTTGCCCATGTTGAAGCGCAGTCCGCCCAGCAGGCTCTGGCGCCCCGTGCCGTTCAGGATCAGGTGCCCGTCCTCAATGGCAATGAGCCCTTCATAGGCTTCTTCCGTGCCCACGCGTCCCGTGGCCTCGTTGTACTTCTGCGCGTTCCAGCTGCTCAGCCCCCTGAGGACGAGGTCGCCCTTGCCCTGTTTGATGAAGCTGTCGTGGTTCTCCTTATCTCCGTCCAGTCCCGCCACTTTGTGCATGACGCGCATGACGGATCCGCTCAGGTCCACGCGCAACCCTTCGTCCACCTCCACCGCATCGAAGTCCTGCAGGATCAGGTTCGTGCTGAACCGGGCGAGGTTGCCAAAGGAATCGTCATCCCCTTCGTTGCTGAAGTGCAGCAGAGCCGCTCCTTCCGCCCACGTGCCGTAAGTATCGCCCTTACCCTCGGTGTAGCCCACGGTCGAGTAGTCTTCGATGTCGTGTGTGGCAAGGATGTTCTTCTGGTAGCCGCCGGAAAGGATAAACTGCCTGTAGTCAACCGTATTTCCATCCACCGTCACCCCGTGGTACTGGGTGAATTCGATGTCCCCGGTGACCTTCACGGTAGTGCTCTCCGTGTGCACGTGCAGTTCCGCATCCTCTCCGGTGTTGAGGTGGTTGCCCGCCGCATACACGCCGCCCGCCACGGATCCGCCCGTGAGGTTGATGACGATGTTCCCCTGCTTCGGGTGCGTTTCGAGTCCTGACGGATCAGCGGTGCCGCTCTCAGCCCGACGGAAGGAGCCGCCGAAGATGAGGCCTAGCACTTCGCTGCCCTTCACGTTGATCTTCACGTCGCCCAGGGTGAAGTTGTCCGGGTACGCGGTGTTCTCGGAGTAATGACCGCCGATGACGTTGCCGTGGATGGTTCCGCCGTTCAGGTCGATGTTGATGTCCCCTTCAAGCTTGATGGTGTTGGTCCCCATCGAGTCGGAGGTGTAGCTGCCGCCCACGACGAAGCCCCCGATGGTCCCGCCGTTGATGGTGAGGTTCGTGCCTCCCTGAATCTCGATGGTGTGACCGCCGGCGTCGTCCGGTTTGTCACCGTTGTCAATGAGCATGCTGCCCGCCACCACGGCCACGCGTCCGTGCGCATGGTAGGTGCCTCCATCCCCCGGCCCGTACGCTTCCGCGAGGATGAGCCCGTCGTTGATTTCAACGTTCGTGCTGCCCGTGATTGTGGATTTGCCGCCTTGCCCTTCATCGGTCAGGTAGCTGCCGCCTACCACCACGCCGGTGATGCTTGGCGACGCGGCGTCCGTCGGCGCATCCCCCTCTTTTTCCTGCCCGATGACAACGTGCGTGTTGCCGCCGTGCGTGTCGTCGCCAATCGTCGATCCGCGCGTTTCTGTGTCCGAGCCCTCTTTGTAGGAGTTGACGTAGTCGCCGCCCACGAGGTGCACGTCGTTGAATGTGCCCCCATAGATCTTGAGTTCGGTGAGGTATTCCGTCGTACCGGTGTGCTCAGGCGTGCCATCCGGGCTGCGGTAGAAGCTGCCGCCCGCCACAAAGGGAACCTGCGTCTGCTCCAGCGCGTCTTTTCCATCGATCGTGCCGAATGTGCCGCCGTAGATGGTGACGCTGCTCGTGCCGGCAAACTTGTCACTGCTGCCTTCATTGGACTCCAGCGATACGTTGCCGCCTACGACGCGGAAGAATTTCCCGTCATGGATTTCAACGTTCGAGTCGCCCGTGAAGTTGCCTTTATGCTCCGATGTTCCGTTCCACGGAGCCTCGAACCACATGCCGCCCGCCACGACGTTGGTGTAGGCGCCGCCGTACAGTTCCACCAGGGTGTTGCCCGTAAAGTTGGTCGTGCCCGCGCCCGAGGAGTCGCGCCTGCTCGCGCCGTTGATGCCCCCGGTGAAGGTGTGGTATTTCTCATCGGCGTAGATGGTGATGTGGGTGGCGTATTCTCCTTCCTCGGTCGTCCCGAGGAAGTTCGAGGTACGCGTTGAGTTCGTCGATCCGAGCGTCTTCGGCACGGTGTAGTTGCCGCCCACGATGGCTTTGTCAAAAGTGCCTTCTCCATCGCGCCCATCGCCATTGTTGGCGTCCAGCGTCGTGTCGTCTTCGATCGTTTCGCCATCCAGCAGGTTGACGAAGATGCTCGTGGTTCCGACGAAGGAGGGTGAGATCAAGGAGGTGTCAACTTTATCCGAAGGCACGTCGATCCACACGTTGCCGCCAACCACGGCCGCAAAGCCGGTCGCTCCCCCATCCGTCGTCCCGTCGGAGATGGTCGGCGGAGTCAGCACGATCTTCCCATCCTCTTCCGCCCTGCTCTTCGTGTTCAGCAGGGTGTAGATGAAGATGTGCGTGTTGCCGTTGAAGTCTCTGTGCGTTGTTCCCGCATCATCCGACCAGGTGAGGACGCTGCCGCCTGCAATGCCGCCGCGCACGTTGCTTTCGACCTCGCTGCCGTTGTCATCAAATACGGAGATGAAGGTGTCCCCCTTGAAGCCGAAGAAGGTGTTGGTGACGTGGTTGCCGCCGACGAGGTAGTCCACCGTGCCGCCTTGCACCTGCAAGTGCGTCCTGCCTTTGAACCCGACGAATCCTTCTTCATCCCCCGTTCCGCCTTCCGTGTCGGAGACACAAGAGCTGCCGCCCACCAACAGGTGGTAGGATGCATTCGCCTTATTTTCATCATCCACTTTCAGGACGATGAAGCTGTTGCGTGTTTCCGGACCCGGTGCTTCCGATCCACGGAAGACGGAGCCGCCTACGACGCTCAACAGGGTGTCTTCCGTAGCACCCTTGGTGAGACGTATGGCGGTAATTTTTTCGTTGTGCTCGGTGAAGGAGAAACCTTCAGGCAAGTTCACATCATCTGTGGTGCCTTTGCCGACAAGGCTCAGGACCGCATCCGTGAAGAAATGGGCGCCTTCCGATCCTACTTTCTCCAGCAGTTGATCCAGCACGCCTTTCCCGACGTAGGCGCCTTTCCCGACGTAGGCTGTCACATAACCGTCCATCGTCGTCTTGGACGGACCGTGACGGTTTTCTTTGCTCCGGGCGATTCCCCAGTTGGGGTCATATTCGGTCGGGCCCTTTGGAGTGAAATCCATGACCAGGTAGAGCATCCTCTCATTCTCTCCTTCGCCCGAACCCCAACGCAACTCGAAGTCGCCACCCTGATTTGTGGAGAAGTCATCCTTCGCAGTGAAGAGGCTATGGTACAGCTCATCCGCGTTACCATTCCCGTCTCCCGTGATGCCCAGGCAGACGCCGTTGTTGCGGGAATCCTGATCCACGTTGCTTACGTCCAGTTCCAGTGTCGCTCCGCTCAATGAACCCAGTGCGCTCTGTATCTTGTCAATCTCCAGGGCGATCAGGCCGCTTTCCGTCGGTGTGCCCGTGTAGCTCAAGGTGGCGTTCCGACCCAATGTCAAGGTGGTAATATTCAGGTTGCCCGTGCCTCCACGAACCATGTGCAGGGTCCCGCGCAGTTCCAAGACCGTAGCGGTGAAGTCGCTCGTGCCGTTCATGCTAAGCTCGTCGCCGCCGGCGACCACCAGCTTGCTCCCCTTGGAGGCGCTCATGGAGCCGCTTGAGTTGCCCTCGATGCTGCCGTTGATATTGAGCGTGCCCGTGATGGTGCCTGTGTAGTCTTTCAGCGTGTTGACCACGACGCGCTTGCTGCTGCCGTCCGCTTCTGCGATGGTGAGATTGTGGTCACCCGTCAATTCCTGGATGGTGAGGTCGCCGTCCCCGGTTCCGGTGGTGATTGTGCTGCCATCACCCGCTACGTTGACGCTGGCAAATGTGTTGTTGCTTGCCTCTGATCGATGGGTAAGGGTTCCGCCGTTCAGGTTGACGGTGCCTTGCACGATGTTGGTGTTCCCGTCTGCCGCTCCCAGGGTGCCGCCGTTCGCGACTTCCACTTCGTTCACTCTCCAGCCCTCGCCGTTGACGAGCAAGGTGCCTCCCGATACTTTGACGCCGCCTTGCCCATCGACGTAGTTCAGGGTGAATGTGCCCGCCCCGGTTTTCTCCAGGATGACGCCTTCGCCGAGGGTCAGGGTCTGAGTTTTGGCATTGCCGGCGCTACCGTCCGAACCCGTGTAGTTGAGCTTGAGGATTTGCCCCGATCCGTTGATGGTGCCTCTGACCTGGGTGTCCAGGTTGCCCACTTCCAGTTCCTTCTGCAGTTCGAGGATGCCGCCCGGCGTCCCGGCAAAGGAGAGGGTGCCGGTGTAGCCGCTCGTGGTGCCATTCCACTTGAGCGCGGTGCCGCTGCTTCCCCCCTGCACCTGCAGTGTTCCGCTGCCGCTGAGCTGTCCCGTGACGGTGTTGGCGTCGGTTCCGTTCGCCTTGAACGCCAGGACGCTGCCGGCCTGGTCAAGGACGATGTCCCCCTCCAGCGTGCTGCCGGTGAAGGTCTGTTTCGCCCCCTCTCCCAGTTTCAGGGTAACGCCGCTTTCAATGGTGTAGCCGCTGCCGATGTGTTCGGTTGTGCTTGTGAGGGTGAGTTCCTTTGTTGCCTCACTCGCCTTGATAGTGCCGCCCACGTCGTTCCAGTTCGTTGTGAGGGACGCCGTGGCGTTTCCGCCCAGCCAGCCGATGCTCGCGTTTTCGGCCAGGGTGACGATGCTGTCGTTCGCGAGGTAGAGACCACCGGCAAAGCTCAAGTCATCCCCGGCGCCGTCGCCCAGGATCACGTTCGTTTTATACGTTCCCCATCCCACGCGCAAGCCGTGTGTGGCGCTGTTGCCTCCGCTGGCGAAGGCGTTCACGGTGATGCTGCCGGTCGCGTCCTCAGCCGCGCTCAGGGTGCCGTTGCTCTCCGAAAGGTCCAGTGTTTCGATGACGAGTTTGTCGTCACCCTTGACGCTTACGCTGCCGTTGGCCGTGACTTCGTTCCCGGCCGCATTGTTATCCCCGGTGAATTTGACGGTCCCTACGGTGTAGGTTTTTTCTCCGACTGTCTCATCGCCGACGCGGAGGACGGCGTTCGGGTTCTCCGCTGCCCCGGCGGCGCCGCCTGTCTCGATGATGACTTCGCTCGCAAGGTAGCTGTTGCTATCCGCCAGTCCGGTGATTTCCAATGCCCCCGTGGTCACGGTCAGTTGCCCCGCCCCGGTGCTATTCTCCGTGCCCTTGTATTTGCTCAGGGTCAATTTGCCGCCTCCCGTCTTGGTGAGCCTCTCCCCATTCGCGTCAAAGGTCATGTTCAGCGTGTTGCCCCCGTCGCCCACCTCGAAAGTCGCTCCCACATCCTTCGCCAGTTTCACGGTGCCTTCCTTGCCCGTGAATGTATTCACTTTCACGGTCCCTCCTACCGTCAGGACCGAGCTCTCCCCGTTGATGTTCACTTGCCCCGAATACAAGCCGCCCAACAGGTCCGCATGCGCGCCGGTAGTAAGCTGAATCGCGCCGCCCAGCGCCGTGCTGTTTGCCGCGCCTTTGTACACTCCGTTCACAGTGAGTGAGGCATCCTCCCCATCGAGGTTTACGCTGCCTTTCGACACCATGTCGTTGGCCACACTGACAGCTCCTTCGATGAGGTTGGTGACAGAATCTTGCCAAGAAGCGCTCAGATTGCCATGCACGGTGAGGGTGCCGTTCTTGTACACGGTCAGCTGCCTCACTTGCAACAATTCATCATCCTCGTCGTCCTCTGTCCCCACGGTCACTGTCGTAGGATCATCGTCTTTTTCAGCGTCATTATCACCTATCACGAGTCCGCTGGCATGCCCATGCAAGAAGTAGGTGCCGTTTGTGTTCGCGTTGCCAGCGAAATTGCCGTCAACCGTCACACTCGCCCCGCCTTTCACCGTGAACGTTCCGCTGTCGGCATTGACTTGCAGATTGCCGTGAATGGTCAGCTCGCCTTGCGTCCCCTCAATCGTAGCGTCTCCCGGTCCGCTCCCCGCTCCGCCCGTTTGTCCTCCGAACAGCGTGACATTCCCGTTTACCGTCATCCGGTTCTGTTTCTGGTCTAAGAACCAAATGCCTGAGGTTGACAGAGCCGTCTCCCCCTCATCGAGACTTCCGCCCAAGGTGACCGTCCCTCCGTCCAGCTCAATCCAATTCCCGGATTGCATCGTGAGAGATTTTTTAACCGTAAGCGTGCTGCCACTTTCCACGGAAATCCTGCGCCCCGCCGACATGTCGATGCTCCCGTCAAATGTGGCTGTACCGCCGCCCGCTATGACCAAAGCATACTCGGCGTAGACTCCAGAGCCAGCTAACCGGCTGTAGAAGGTCGTATCCCCGTGCACGGTCACGGAAGAACCGGCGCTCTGCATCCGCAGCCCTTTCGCCCTGAAAATATCCGTATTGCCACTATCCCCTTCGAATGCCAGACCCTCCGTGCCGATCTCGAGGCTGCCCGATGAGTCGGCGGCGCCCACGTGCACCACGCCGGCATGCCCGGCCGCAGCCGGTCCACGCAGGTATCCGGCCTTGACAGAGGCCCCACCCGTCACATTCAGCACAATGTCATACTGGGAGTCGACCAAGTCAAGCCGACCGGTTACATTGAACGATCCTCCGCTCACATCGAGCGTCTGCAGTATAGCGTTCCCCTCCACGGTCTGCACCGCTGTGCCGGTTTTGAAAAGAGTGAAGAAATGAGTATTGCTCGCATCGGCTTCGAAACTCCCGGTAAATGTGTAGCCCTTGGTTGAGTCGTAGTACCCGTAGAGCCCCGGTACGCCTTTCTGGTCCGGAATATCGCCGTCAAGGTAAAGCGTTCTGTTGGCGTCCCTATTGCTGCCGTTTTGCCAGATCTGCCCCGTACCGGAAAGCCCGGCAATGTGAAGAGTCTCTCCATCTTGCACTACAAACTTGGAACCATCCTCAAGTTGAATAAGGAACCCGCCAAACTGGGAACCATTCGCATCCTTCATGATGAGGGTCATCCCGCCCGTCATGCGGAGAACGCCGATGCCTTCCGCACCATAGTTCTGAGACACGTAAATCCCGGCGCCGGACTGATCAGAGAAGGTCAGGACATGACCGGTGCCCACGAACTTACCGCCACCGCCAAAGTTGAAATAATTGCCCTTGGAGAGCAAAGTGGAATCACTTTCCCACGCCAAGTCCCACGAGAAGAAAGGCTCTAAATAACCGCCATCCCACACGAACGTTGCGCCTGCTCCTTCAGCTCCCGAGCCATTCAGTTCCAGAACACTGTGTTCAACCCCCTCAGCGAATGAACAACCGAATGAGTAATTGCAGCCGCCATTGCCTTTCCAGAAAACCGAAGCGCCATCCTTCACCACCAGACGGCGCACTAAACCGTCCGTTGCGCCTGTACCGCCTTCGAAACGCAGCTGCGTTCCACTCGCCACTTCCACCCGCCCGATGCCGACGTGCGCGCCATCCCTCTGCACATTGGCGTCCCCACCGGCGAAGAGCGCGGCAAAGAGGTTGTTCTCCGCGTTCAGCGTGACCTCGCTGCCGAAGTCAAGCACGACTTTACCCGTCTCCTCTCCCTCGTTCCAGAATGTCGTCCCGGAGTAATGAGAGGTGCTGCCGTTTGTCAGGGTGACGGTGCCTTGAGTCAGATGTCCATCCGAGACCTGCAGCGTTCCCTCCCCTTGGAATTTGACGTCAGCGCCATCCTCCAGTGTGAGCGTGCCGGACACCGCGAGCGTCTCGCCCCCGCCAATATCAAAGACCCAACCGGCGTTCTTCACGGTCATATCCCACGCGCGCACGCTGCTCTCCAGGGTCACGTTCTTACTGCCCTCTCCCTCGAAGATGACGTTATCGCCGTCGTAGAATTTTTTGTACTTGTCCTCAGTTTTCGTTTCGTCGGAATTCGTCCATTGGTCCGTGCCTTCCTCCCCGCTTTGCCATGTGAGATTCCCTCTGCTTGCGTTCCAGGTGAGGGTCTGCTGACCTTCGCTAAGTTCCAGATCACCTGTTCCGCTATTGTAGGTCAGTAAGCCGCGACCAATGGTCAATTCCTGGGACAAAAACACGTTGAAGTTACCGGGCGTGTCGGTGCCGCTATCCCAGATGTGGTACTTGCCCTCCACAAACTTGCTCACATCCACATCGTCCTCCGTGATATTCAGGGTGAGGGCGCTGAGAGAACCCTTGCCTGCGGTTCCGATCGAGAACTTGGCGTCATTTTTCAGGCTGAAGCTCACTGTCAAAGCCTCGCTTCCAAACGCGCTCGAAGCTGTGCCAAGGCTCAGCACACCTCCCTCCAAGCGGAGCGTTGATGCGCTCACCGTCCCACCCAGCTCCAGCTTGCCGCCGCTCACCGTCACGGTTCCGCTACTTGTCAGCCCGCCGTTCAATGTCACTATCGCGCCGCTGACCGACATGCCCCCATTCGCACTCGTCGCTCCGGTCACACTCACCGTCCCGCCGGTAACGCTCACCTTCTGCCCGACTGTCAGCGATCCGCTCAACTTCACCGTGCCGCCGCTGACCGACATATTGTCGTACACATCCGTCGCCCCGGTCACCGTCACCGCGCTGCTCTCTCCCTGGACGTTCAGGTTCATTGCTTGGAGTACGTTTCCACTATCGGCACCGGTCCCGTTCAATATCAGGGTCCCGGAGCTGTCAGCGCTGCCCACGTTCATTGTGGGAGCGTGCCCGGTTGTATTCGCGCAACGAATGTAACCGGCCGTGACGGAACCTCCGTTGGTGATGCTGAAAGAGCCAGCACCGTTATCCTCATCTCCTATCCCCAGGAAGTTTTGCACTGTCACGCTGCCGCCGTCCACGCTCAGATTTTTGAAACGCGCAGAGCCGCTGCTCACGGTGACCGTGCTACCACTTCTCCGGACGTTCAAGGTCAGCGCTTTGATCACATCGTCCCCGGAGCCTGTCAACGTCAGGGTTCCGGTACTATCAGCGTCGCCCACGTTGATGGCGGCGGCATAATTATCGTTACTGCCATCGCTTTTGGCCCCTTGTCCTGTATGACGAATGGTCTCTGCTGTGACAGAGCCGCCATTGGTGATGCTCAAAGAACCGCTGCTGCCCTCCTCTGTTCCCACCCCCAGGGCATGGGTCACTGTCACCGTGCCGCCGTCCACGCTCAGATTGGTGAAAAGCGCAGATTCTCCGGTCACCTCCAGGGCGCCTGCATTGGTCACCCGGACCGCGCCCATGCCTTGACCATCGTTCGTTCCGTACAACTTACCCCCCACAGTCACCTTCCCGCCGTCCACGTCCATGGCATAACCGTCGCGAGAATTCCAAATGGAGAGATTGCTGGCCAAGGTCACAGTTGACTGATGATCCTCGGTTTTGCCATGAACAGCCAGGTGGTACAGCCTTGTGTTGCCTGTTGTTACGGTCAGCGTACCAAGGCTCGACGCATCCTCAGCGTCCCCCACGATGATGGTGCCCGAGTGCCCCCCTCGTTCAATGCTGTCAGCCGTCAGTGAACCGCCACCGTAGATTCGCATGAAGCCTAAGTCCTCCACGCTCGCTGCACCATGCACGACCAACTCGGCACTGTTGTTCACGGTGAGCGTGTTGTTGCCCGTCAGCCGCATGTTAACCTGACTGCCCGCCGCACCCACCTCCAGCTTGCCTTCCGCCACCTTGAAGCTTCTGGTGATAGACCAATCTCCGCTCCCGGTCAACGTCAGCGTGCCGGACCCGGTCTTGCCGAAGCCGATGCCGGCGGCGATATCACCGGAGATCCCTGTAAGACCAGCGTACCAATCGGAAAAGGCTTCACTCTTGTCTTGCGCCACACTCTTGAGGATAAAGGCGTCTGTTCCAGTGATGGCGCCGGTCACGGTCAAATCAACCCCATCCCCCAGCGTCAAAGTACTGCCGGCGCTCATGGCGAGCCCCATTTCGATCGAAACAGAGGCATTCCCATCCGCCGTGCCGTAAGAAGAAAGATCGACAGAAACGTTCTCTCCGATCGTGAAAGCACTGTCGGTGTTCCCGGTGAATTGAAGCATCTTGCCCTTCGCAATGTGCCAATCGCTGTTGCTGTTCACATCGACGCTGCGCCCCACCAGATTGGTGTCGGCTCCGATGTACATCTTGACCGTCTTCTCAGTGACACTTTGCTCATCCCCAGCCGCCTCCTCAGCCTGGAAAATGATCGCTTGCTTTGTTCTCACACTACCTACTTCTCTCCCTATCCGGTAGCTGACATCATCTGAAGCTTCGACGATCAAGCCTCCCAAGCGGAAGTTATCATTCCAGTCGCATTTAATGTTGACCTCCCCGGTGTCGCCACTCACTTTTTTGATGTAAAGCGTATTGGTAAGAGGATCACCATTCGTATTCCAAAACTTGGGGATCGACTCACCACTAGTGCCCGTGGTCAAACTCTGCTCGGTCTCTTCATTGTACAACTTTAAGGACCCCAAACCCGAGGTCCCACCCTCCTCTCGACTGAACACCGTCCCGGAGAACGTGTCGGTATCCCTCTCGTCGGTTCCCCATTGGAACCGCATCTCCGCCTGAACCTGAGCATTGGCGGCGAGGAAGACAGCCGCGATGCCTGAGGCGGAAGCGATGGTTGTGGAGATGCCGGCGGTGGGCAGAGCTAATGCAGCAAGACAAGCCAGGAGAGCCTTGCGAAGGGAGGTCGGAAGATGAAGTTTCATGACTGATTCTTTTAGGGGAGAATGAGACAACAAAGCCAAGCCGATCTCGGATCACCGAAACCTGCCCGCCTCCGTTGTTCTGACAGCTTATCTCTTTTCGAAAGAGATGTCCAGCATCTTTTTCAAAAAAAATTTCCCCCTTGACAAGGCCTCCGTTACCCCTTCCGGAACTCCGACATTCATCATCAATCCGTTAGACGTCAAAAACACCCGAAATTTCTTTCCCAAAGAGATAGTCGGCCGGTCTCTGCGAAGGCTTGAATATGAAGTATGACACGAAAAAAACGCCCTCCCTTCTCGTGAAAAAAGAGATGAGCAGAAACAGTGAAATATGATGATTATGAACGCTTTGTACCCGAATCAGCTGCGCATCTCTTTCGAAAAGAGGTGAGCAGCTCAAAATGACGCCTGTTTCGCTTTACAAAAGCTGCCGGAAAGGAGGAGATACAAAAAAACACGAGATGATCGGGACGTTTGCCGGGCAGTTGGACCATCGCATTGTCTCCATCATTCGGCGGCAGTATAAAAATCGCGCTCTCATCTTTTTTGAGGAACGGCGAGCTTGCTGCGGATCCCTGATCTCATCTCTATTTGATTTTCAGAGGAGTTCCATGTGCGGAGCGCCAGGTTGGCAGACGCCGAATTTCTTGCGATCGTCCCTTTTCGGATGGGACGGTCCTGTGTTTTTACTTGAATCATCCGGGGGCAGAGGTTAGAATCCCGGCATGTCACAGATACATCCGACAGCCATTGTCGATCCGACGGCAGAGATAGGAGAAGACGTGATGATTGGTCCGTACTGCGTGGTGGGCGAACATGTCAGGTTGGGGAAAGGCTGTGTGCTGCACAGCCATGTGGTGCTGGGGGGGCCATCCACTTTCGGCGAGCGCAACGAGTTTTTCCCGTTTGCGGTGATCGGTCTGAAGTCTCAAGACCTCAAGTACAAGGGGGAACCCACCTATCTGGAGGTTGGGAACGACAACGTGTTCCGTGAGAATAGCAACATCAACCGATCCACCTCTCCGGAAACGAAAACCATCATCGGCAACAACAACCATTTCCTCATCAACTGCCACTGCGGGCACGAATGCGTGGTGGGCAATCACTGCATTTTATCCGGTTATGCCGGAGTGGCCGGTCACTGCCGCATTGACGATTGGGCCATCATCAGCGGATTTGCCGCGCTCCACCAGTTCGTGCGCGTGGGTGAGCACGCCATGGTAGGGGGCTGCGCGCGCGTGCCGCAGGACGTGCCACCCTACATGATTGCGGAAGGCTTCCCGGCAGCCGTGCGCGCGGTGAACAGCATCGGTCTGCAGCGCCGTGGCGTGGCGGAGGATGACGTACGCGCCATCAAGTTCGCCTACAGAAAACTTTTCCTGCACAAGGGGGAAAACTTTGAAGAGGGCATCGCCACTGTTCAGGCAGATGAAAAGTACGGGAAGAACCCGTACGTGACCAAACTCCTGCGTTTCCTCAAAGAATCGGAGCGAGGATGCCTTCACTGATGAAGAAGCGCATTGTCTTTGACCTGGACGGCACTCTGGTGCATTCCATGCCCGGCATTGCGGTGGGACTGAATCGCGCGCTGGCGTGCCTGGGACGTTCTCCGCTCACGCAAGAACACGTGGCGAGTCTTATCGGCTGCGGCGTTCGCAACCTCTGCGCGCGAGCTCTGGGCTATGCGGACGAATTCTCCGCTCCGGAAGATGTGACGGACGCGCTTATTGCTCACTTCCGACGGGAGTATTCCTCATGTTGGCGGGAGGAGTCGCCGCAGCCTTATCCGGGCATTCCTCACCTTATTGATGAACTTTCCCGGCGGGGAGAACACCTGGCGATATTTTCCAACAAGCAGCACGACGTCACTTTCGACATGGTGCGCCATGTGTTCGGGGAACAAACCTTCTCGCCCATCATCGGCCATACCGGGCAGTTCCCCCGCAAGCCCGCGCCGGACGCCCTGCTGCACATTGCCAAACTCTGGAGCATCCCCGCGCAGCAGCTCGTTTTGGTCGGCGATTCGCTCATCGACGCTGCCACGGCCCACGCCGCCGGATCTCAGCTCATCCTCGTCTCCTGGGGGTACTCTCAGGGAAAAGACTTGTCCGTCGCCCACTGTCCCATCGCCCATTCCGCCGAGGAGCTGGGCAAGCTTCTTCTTTCCGACACCGATCGTCGCGAGGAGCCGCGGACCTAATCCCTGTGGTAGGGGGAACCGGCGAGCAAGGTGTGGATGCGGTACACCTGCTCCAACAGAACCACCAGCGCAAGCTCATGTTGCATGGTGTGGCGTCCCAGGGAGAGGGTCCTGTCGCACGCGGCGCGCAGTGACTCCGCGTGTCCATCCGCCGGACCGACAAGGAAGGCCACGCGCTTCACGGCCCGCATCTGCCACTCGCGCCACCTGGTCTCCAGCTCGCGCGTACTCAGGTTCTCCCCACGCTCATCTACCGCGATGCGCAAACATCCCTCGCTCGCCCGCAGCATGGACTCTGCCACCTCTTCCGCGCTTCCCTCCTTGACATACTTCACCTCCACTTTTCCCAGCGCGCGCAGTCTCTCTTCATAAAGCGCCACCCCCGCCCTGGCATAGGCGAGCGTCGGCTTACTCACGGCGATAATCAGCGTCTGCATGAAACAAAAAACCGCCGAAGCCGACCCGACAAATGAGGAACGAATACCGTTGCTGCCTTTCGGCCCTGGCGGGGTTTTCCGGCCGCATTTCCGGGAGCTCCGGCGGCAGGCGCATTATACACCGCGCCTTCCCGTGAGTCAAGGGCGGAAATGAAGGCCTCCGGCTCTTCCACGCTCTCGTCCCCCAAAAAACCGCCGATGAAACCGAAACCATCCGTCCAGGAAAACGCGATCCCAACACGTCGTCGGAGGGGGCGCCTGGCAACGCCTCAGTCAACTATAATTTTGAAGCGGGCAGGATTTGCGAAATTCGCGCGCGTTGCGCGGGGAAAGGGGAGCAGCCGGAATGCTAAAATGCGGGTGGAGCATTTATTCTGAGATTGACAGGAGGATTCTGCAACCATATACTGTCCACGTTGTTTTATGATGCCGTACATCAAAGAAATAGCTGTTCATCACGTACACCACTTGAGGGAAATTTCCATCAAGGTGGAAGACACGACGTCTCCGAAAAATGGGCCGACGCATCTGATGTTGACGGGGCGCAATGGGAGCGGGAAAACGAGCGTGCTGCGGGCGATTTGGGAGGTGATGACGAGGATGACCGAAAACAGTGTGACCGCTGATCAACGGAGAAAATGGATAGAAGACGCCAAGCGGAGAGTGGACAAGGCTCAAGATGAACACGAGCGGAATAAGGAGAAAGATAATTTGGAAAAATGGGAGGAGCATCTGGCGGAACTGGTCGGTACTGTCGAATTGAAGTCTGACGATGACGGAGAGTTGGCACGGATATTGCACAAGCGGGAAATTCTCATTGCTTACTACGATGCGCAGCATTCGGCGAAGTTTGCGCAGCCCGCGGCGCCGAGGATCACGGAGGTGGGATTTTCCGGAGACCTCAGAAAGAAAAGATCCGGGACTTTCCTCGAATTTCTTCTGAATCTGAAGGTGCAGGGAGCGCTTTTCCGCGATGAGGGGAAGAACGAAGAAGCGGCACGGATCGGGGCATGGTTTGAGCAATTCGATAAGACTCTCCAGCATATTTTTAACGACAAGCAGGCGAGACTGGAATTCGATCCCCACGGCTACGTGTTTACCGTCGCGGAGAGTTCCAAGCGTTCCCCGATGACAGCTTTGGCAGATGGTTATGCCTCGCTTTTGGACATTGTGACGGACATCATTCTCAAGATGCAGACGCCGGATCAACTCACGGCGGCGTACGACAAGCCGGGAATCGTGCTTATCGATGAGGTGGAGACGCACCTGCACCTCGAATTGCAGCAGCTCGTGATGCCCATCCTCACCTCTCTTTTCCCGAAGATACAGTTTATCGTCACCACGCATTCTCCTTTCGTTCTTTCGTCGGTTGGCAATGCTGTGGCGTTTGATTTGGAGAAGCGCGAACCGCTCGACAACGCGGATGAGTATCCTTACGAATCGCTGACCGAGGGCTATTTCGGGGTCCAGGACACACCGACCGCCATCACAAATAAGCTCCGCCGTGTCCGTGAACTTATCCGGGGAGGAGACCTCACTGCAGAGCAAAAGGAAGAGTTGGGGGGACTCGTTCGCGACCTGAAAGGCATGCAGAGGAATGAGGAACTCAAGCTCGAACTTGCGCAGATTTCGCTTCGCTTTCTATGATTCAGCAGCGCAAATCGCCCAATGCCCCAGCATCTCTCGCCGGAAAAAAGACGTGGAACGGCGAAGATGTGCAGGAAGCTCTCCATGCCGACCAAGATGGGAAGTGCTATCTTTGCGAGAACTTTCCTTCTGTGAACTATCAAATCGACCACCTGAGGAGTCGCAAAAATTACCCGGAGAAAACGTATGATTGGGCAAATCTCTTCCTGTGTTGCAGCTATTGCAACGGGAGAAAAAGCGACGGGTTTGACGACATTGTCTCCCCGTGCGATATGCCGTGCGAGGAGATTTTTGACATTGACCTGAAGCCGGAATGCAAGATCGTGGAGATTTCCGTACGACAGCCGGATGTTCCCGGTGCGGAACGGACACGGGAACTTCTCGACCGTCTGCACAATGGGAAGAAACAAGGCATGCGAGATTTTAGGGAAAAACTCTTCTACGATGAATTGCATGCCGCTGTCTCGGAATTTGCTGACAGCTTGGAGGAGTACAAGGATCATGGAACGCCGGAGAATCGTGCTAAAGTCGCCGAACTTTTGAAAATTGACAAAACCTTTCTCGCCGCCAAGCTGAGCTTGCTTCGTGATTGTCCCGCTCTCCTTGAGGATTTTCAGCAAGAAACAATTTGGAATCGTGAGCGGGCGGCAGGCAGCGCCTAAGTCAACTGTAATTTTGAAGCGGGGTAAATTAATTGGGGGGGTAAGAAAAAAGTGCAAAGCAACAGGTAACGGGATGGCACGAGCCAACTGTTCGGAAATTTCGAATAACTGCCGTCGATGGAAAGAATTCGGTGGTGGGCACGTTTTTTTCTTGCCAATGTTCGGGACGCATATTTCAATGAAGCCGAGGCTGTTCTCAATAGAAAGGAGGGCGTATCTATGTGCAAAGTCAATTACCCGGTATACAGCGTCAGTGCGGCGGCGAACTGTATTTTGGATCAGGGGAAAGCGCAACAACTTGAGATAACGAATCTCAAGCTGCAGAAGTTTGCGTACTTTGCTCAGGGATGGGCTCTGGCGCGGCTTGATCATCCTTTGTTTAACGAGGAAATACAGGCATGGACGTATGGACCCGTTATTCCGTACCTTTACGCGCAGGCAAAAAAATATGAGAATCGCCCAATCACCGGGTTGTTTTCTGCGCCGGATATTGTAGAACCCGGTAGTGATGAGGAGAGCATCATCGGTGATGTATTGGCGACTCTGGGAAAACTCACGGCAATGCAGCTTGTAACACTTTCTCATGAGCCGCAATCTCCATGGCAAGCAGCATGGAACCATGGGAAGTATACGAGAATTCCTCTCTGGCAAATGGCTCTCTATTTCCGTGACAAACTCGGCGTGGCAGCGCCCTGCGAATGATGAAACCAGGGGGAAGAGAGCAAGATTGGGTGAAGGGGATCTTGGGCTCTCAGCCGGAAACTCAGGGGGAGCAAGTTGCTGTGGACGTCTCAAAAAAAGGACGCCGAGGAATTGGAAAGGAGCAAGAAGCATGCCGTGTACCGGGTGTGGTTGATATTCATCTATGCCCTACTGATCTGCGGGATTGCCGCTCTAGTCGTGACTGTTCTCAATTACCTGCTGCCGGATAAGTATTGCTGGCTGAATGAAGAGAAGCTCCACACCCTCACCTCAACCTATCTTGCCGGACTGATCGGGTACATGCTCAAACAGGCAGACAAGCGGCTGTAGGGCGCCCAGCGGTGCCTATGTACGAGGTACAACGGTGGCAGAACGGGGTCTGCCCAAGTGCGATTGCTGTCACGATGTTTGATGCGTATAAACGGTGATATCAGTCAATAAGAGTATTTCTCCGTTGATTGACCTCTCTCAAATGCGTTTGTCCCGACGGCAAAGGTGTAGCACAGGTAAATATGTCAAGGGAATTGACGCAGAATTTCGCATGGTTGAATAGCCAGATTATCAATAGATAGCAGAGACAGCATGTTGAATTTGCGTTGAATTTGGGGCAAATTTGACGCAAAATTCAACTTTTTTCAACGTGGCCTTATTTTGGATGGATGTAACCGCTCGCCTGTTTTTCCAGAACAGACATGCCAATTTTCAGAGCATCCATGTATAAATCTGCGGCGATGCGATTTTCTCGGGCGAGGTGATAGCGCGTGCCGGAGGATTTACCACTGGTGAAAATCACGTGTTGAAGGAGAAGATTCCTGAGAAGAGTTCTGACCTGCTTGGTAGAAAGATGTCCATCGAACGCTTTTTCAATATCTTTGAACCTGGCGCCATCATGCTCGCTCAGGAAAACACTGACAAGAGGGATGGAGAGGGAGGGATCCCAGTCCTTTCGCTTGTTCATGTAGCCGGGGACATCATTAGCGAGTTCAAAATAGCGCTTTGCGAGATAATATCTCGTCCCTTTCGTGGCACCGCTTTTTTCGATGACGCCCTTTTTGAGGAGTTTTTGGAGCATGGAGCGAGGCACTTCATCATATTCTTCACCCCGCACCTTATCGAGGGCGATGATCTCGAAGACGGACATTTTGTTTTCGGGAGAGAGGCGACGCTGCGTTTCGTCAATGAAGATGGCGAAAGGCTTGTTGACGACAGCGGCTGAGAGGACGAGTTCCACCATCTGGGAATTGCTGTTTCCATAATCCGGGGCAGGCTTGCCTTCCGAGAGGGTATTTCTGTAGATTTTATCGACGCCCTGACCGGAGCGTTCGACCAGACCTGTCTTTGCCATGACGTCAGAAAGCAGCCGGTTGCGAGGTGTGCTGGGAACAGTGAGCAGGTTGTCCGTTGTAACGCCCGGGGGGAAACCTCCGGCATTCGTTATGGTGATTTTATGGGGATATTGCTTGATGAGAGTTTCGCTGGCAATGCGGTAATCCCGGTGAGCGACCGCGTTGCAAATAGCCTCGCGCATGACCGCCTCATTGAACGAGTGGACCTGAAAAATGTAGGGACCGTCAGAAATCGGGATGCTGATGTTGCGGATGTTGATATCGTGCCAGAGTTTGTCGATGGAGAGGAAGAAGGCCTCTTCGTAAGCGATTCGGTTGAGGAAGGCGATATCGGCTTCGCTTTCCCTGTACTCGAGGCGGATAGCCGCGTTGGGGTAGTGTTGTTGGATGAACTCTTTCCTGCCCGCTAAAATCACTGCGGCGTTGGTGATGCCCCCGTTGCGCATGAGGTCGAGATCGCTGAGCATGTTTTCCGGCGGCAGGGTTTGGAAGTCCTCGTTGCGTTGTTTGATGGCGTATTTTTCGCGCATGAGAGCGAGGGCTCTCTCATCGAGATCCGCCAAGCTTGCCTGAGGGCATATTTCGGAAGACCAATCGTATATCCCGCTTTGCCTCCGTATTTCATCATATTTATCAGTCGATAGTGTGGTCAGACTATCACCGTTTCTTCCGTAGAATTTGCCGTCCCAAGCGATGGGCATGCCGCGCGGCGCAGCCGGTATCTTGAGGATCAGGATGCGCTTTCCCTCCACAATCCCCTCCAGAACCTCGCGAATCGTGAGGTTGTTGGTCGTATTCCGAGATATCTCGTACTTCAGGTTTTGGTCGATGATCGCATGAGTGCCGACCAGACGCGAGCTCGTGTTTCCCTTTGGCTTGTCCGCCACGCCAAAACAAAGCCAGCCGAAATCCACCCCACGTAAATTCGCTTCGTTGCTCAGAGCCGACACATACTTTCCGATAAAGTCCGGTCCTTTCCCTTTATGGGCTTCCTTGAACTCTATCACCTCATTTTCTCCCGCTGTGAGCAGCTTGGAGAGGATGTGCTCCAATGTCGTTTCCTCCTTCATCAGCTCATACTGTATCACTCTGAGGGGATGCTGTCAAGGGAATTGACGCAGAATTTCGCATGGTTGAATAGCCAGATTATCAATAGATAGCAGAGACAGCATGTTGAATTTGCGTTGAATTTGGGGCAAATTTGACGCAAAATTCAACTTTTTTCAACGTGCCCTTATTTTGGATGGATGCAACCACCGGGGCAGGCGCATGAGAAAACGCGTTTGCCTATTTACGATTTACAACGTGCATGCGTTGTCCCGACAGGGGCGAACCGCCGATGGGGCGGCGGTGGCAGTGATTTCGCCTCATGGTTTTGGTCAATTCCCGACCTCGGCGACAGGGCGCGCTTCTGTTGGGACACGAGTGAAAACGAAACTTTATGTCAATTCAAACTTGACATCCGAATAAATCGGCGTATTATCCGCCCGAAAAATAGGAAGCATACTTCATTTATGGAACAGGGCGAGACGCCGAGCGTGTTGTTTATCATGAAGATGATTACGGACAGGGCAGCGACTCTGTTCGCCGCACGCGCGGAGTGTCCTGTGACGGCGGCGCAAGGGCGCGTGCTCATGTATGCCAAAAAGCACAGCGGACGACCGGTGACGCAGGGGGAACTGGAGAAGTACATGGGGGTGAGCCATGCGACGATGAAGGGATTGCTCGAGAGGCTGGAAGCCAAGGGGTATGTGCATACGGCTTTTGACAGTCAGGACAGGCGGGTGAAAAACGTGTATCTCACAGAGACGGTACGGAAGGATCACGCAAGGGTGAGCGCCCTGTTGCAGGAGTTGGAGGAGCAAGTGATGCACGGGCTTACAAGAAAACAGCGACGGGAAATGCACGTCTGTCTGGAAAAAATGTACGACAACATTTCATGAACGAACACTCTATGAAAACAGGAAAAATAATGACATGGATGCTGTGCGCGAGTCTGGCGAGCGTTGGGCTGAATGCGTGCAAAGACGGCAATCGGGAGCAGAAGTCTGCGGCGGAAACGCGCCGGATGGCGCCGCTCTCCGTGAGCGTCATGAACCTGCAGCAGCAGGATGTGGAGATGTACAGCACCTGGTTCGGTCACCTGCGCGGCGTGCAGGAAGCAAGCATCAAGCCTGAAGTGACGGGAAAACTCCTCAACCAGGTGTACTGGGACGGCACGCTGTGCAAGGAGGGGGAGGTGCTTTTTGAGATTGACCCGGAGAGCTACAAGGCGGCGTTGTCGCAGGCGGATGCCGCCGTGGCAGTATCCAAGGCAAGTGTGGAGCAGGCTTTGGCCGCAGACGACCAGGCCGCCAAGGATGTGGAACGTTACAGCAAGCTGGTGGACAGTGGCTCGGTCTCCGAGAAAAACTACACGGACGCTTTGCATGCGCACCGCCGCACCCAGGCAGCGCTGGCATTGGCAAAAGCAGCTGAACAGCAAGCCATAGCTCAGCAGGAAATTGCACGCATCAACCTGAAACGCTGCACGATTCGAGCCCCCTTCACGGGAGTCGCCTCCAAGGCCAATGTGAGCGTTGGGGATCTGATTGTCTCGGGCGGAGCAACGCTCACCACCATGTCTTCCATTGATCCCATACGCGTGGATTTTGTAGTGCCGGGCAAACAGATCCTCACCAAGCTGCTGGCGCCCACCTACAATCCGGATGAGGGGATGGTGTCGCCGGTGAAAAATTTCAAAGTAGTCCTGGAGGACGGCACGGTGTATGACCGCGAAGGCAAGGTCGTGGCGGTGGACAGCTACGTCAACAGCTCCACCGGCACCGTCAACTTTGTGGGACACATTCCCAACCCGGATCTGAAACTGCGCAGCGGCGCGGCCGTGCGGGTGAAGGCGAAAACCGGAGTGGAGAAGAATGCCTTGCTGGTGCCCAGCCGCGCGCTTGTCTCCTCCATGAACCACCGCTTCATCTACGTGGTAGGCAAGGACAATGCGCCGTACGGCATCGATGTAACATGCGGCGAAGAAGTAACCCTGGAAATGCCCAATGGCGACGGCAAGACGACGCCCATGCTCATGCAGATCATCACGGGGCGGGTGAAGCCTCTCGAAGAAAGCCTCAAGGATCTCGGATTCGACAACCCGAAAGACGTGCAGGTCATCGTGGAGGGCGGACAGATGGCGGCCATCTACGCGCAGGCCAACATGGGAATGCGCGCAGCCGGCGCCAAAGAGGGATTTGGCACGGTGAATCCGCACCCCTTTATCTACACGCATCCCGTGTCCACCACACCTTCCGTCACCGCCAAGCAATAAGAAGCCATGAGCGCCTACTTCATCAAACACCCGGTGATTGCCACGGTGATAGCAGTGGTCACCACACTGCTGGGAATCGTGTGCTATCTGAACTTGCCCATTTCGCAGTACCCGGAGATAACGCCGCGCATCATCCAGCTGCAAACAATGTTCCCCGGCGCGGACGCCCAATCCGTGGCCGATTCTGTGGGAACCCCGTTGGAACGCCAGGTGAACGGCGTGCAGCACATGGATTACATGACCTCTGTGTCGTCCAACAATGGCGTGTACAACCTCATGGTCGTCTTTGAGCCGGATTCGGACACGGATTTGGACCAGATGCTCGTGAACATGCGCTACGGCCAGGCTCAATCGCAAATGCCGAGCGAGGTCATGAACTCCGGGATCACGATACGCCAGCAGCCGGGACTGCCACTTATGCTCTACGGGCTCACCTCGCCGGATGGGAGTTACAACTCCGTGGATTTGGCGAATTATGCGCAAGTGAAGTTGGTGGATGAAATCAAGCGTGTGGAAGGTGTGGGCGAAGTGGCCGTGTACGGCGCGGGGCGTTACGCCATCCGCATTTGGCTGGATACGGTAAAGATGAGCCACTTCAACATCTCGCTGGATGAAGTGCGCGCCGCTATTTCCAAGCAGAACATGACCAATCCCGGCGGTAAAATCGGCGCGGATCCCGTACCCGACGGTCAGGAGAAAACCATCACCGTGCGAACCCAGGGACGGCTCACCGATCCCAGACAGTTCGAAGAAATTATCGTGCGCCAGCAGGCCGACCAAATTGTCTATTTGAAGGACATCTCAACGATTGAGCTCGGCTCGGAGAACTACTCGGCTACGGGGCGACGCAACGGCCAGGTGGCGGCTTCCGTCGTGATTTTCCAATCGCCGGGATCCAACGCCATCGACACCGTGGATCGCGTGACCAAACTGCTGGAGAAGAAAACGGCCACCATGCCTCAGGGTGTGAGCGGTTCCGTGGCGCTGGACACCACGACTTCCGTGCGCTACTCCATCAATGAGATACGCCACACCTTCATGGAAGCGATCATCCTGGTGGCGTTGGTGGTGTATATGTTCCTGCAAAATTGGCGTGCCACGCTCATACCGCTCATTGCGGTGCCGGTATCGCTCATTTCAACTTTCTGCGTGTTCCCGTTGCTCGGGTTCACGCTCAACACGATTTCCCTGCTGGGCATGGTCCTCGCAATCGGTCTGGTCGTGGATGACGCCATCGTTGTGGTGGAGGCCGTGCAGCACCATATCGACAAGGGACTCAAACCGCGCGTAGCCGCTTTTGCCGCCATGCAGGAAGTGAGCGGGCCGGTGATAGCCATCGCGTTGGTGCTTGCAGCGGTGTTCCTGCCCTCGCTGATGCTGAAGGGCATCACAGGCACGCTATTCAAGCAGTTTGCCATCACCATTGCGATTTCAATGCTGATATCGGCATTCAACGCGCTCACTCTTTCCCCGGCTCTGTGCGCTCTGCTTCTCAAGCCGAGTTCGCAAAACAGGAGCATCTTCGCGCCGCTGCATCGCCTCTTCAACAAGTGCTACAACGGCACGGCCAACATCTACACGCGCATTTGCGGCGGGTTGGCGCGCAAGCTCATCATCTCCATGCCGCTGTTGGCGCTCTTCTGGTTTGCCATCAAGCCGGTGGCAGAGCGTGTACCGGGCGCTTTCCTGCCGGACGAAGACCAGGGCTTCCTCATGGCCGCGCTTGTCATGAAGCCCGAGACCTCCCTGCAAGTGGCCATGGAACAGAATAAAAAGCTGGAGGCGGCGTTATACGACCCTTCGGTGGTGAAAAACCTCACCTCCGTGGTGGGCATTAACATTCTGAACATGGTGCAAACGCCGGGCGCCTGCATTGCTTTCGTCGAACTCAAGGATTGGAGCGAGCGTCCGGAAACCGCCCAGCAGATTCAGCAGAGACTCATGGCTAAAGTGCAGCAAGCCGGACTGGACGGCACAGCCATGGTGCTTGTGCCGCCGGCTATCCCCGGCGTGGGCACGGCGAATGGCGTGGCGATGGTGCTCACCGATTTGGAAGGGCAAGGCGTTCCCTTCCTCTACGAACGTGTGAAAGCCTTTGAGCAGGCAGCTCGGCAACGGCCGGAGGTAGGCATGTGCATGGACATGATGATGGCTGACACGCCCCAAAAGTACCTGGAACTCGACCGAGAAAAATGCCAGTACTACAAGGTGGACATCAGCGCGGCCAACGGCGTGCTGGCAGCCTACTACGGCTCTTCCTTCGTGAACTTCTTCAACGCCTTCGGCCAGCAATGGCAGGTGTACATTCAGGCTCAGGGGGCCGACCGCACCAGTCTGGATCAAATGGACGGCTTTTTCGTGACCAACGCAGAGGGCAAGCGGGTGCCGCTCTCGGTGCTGGTGAACGTCAAGGATATTGCGGAGACGGAATTCGTGATGCACCATCAGGGTTACAACGCCGCTAAAATCAACGTGATGCCCAAGCCCGGCTATTCGACCCAGCAGCTTATGGACGCCATGGAGCAGGTGTATGCCCAGACGATGGATCCCTCCAAGGTGGGCTTCGATTACCAGGATATGAGTTTTCAGGAAAACAAGGTGCGCAACAGCACCGGCCTGGGCGCCATCTTCATCATGTCCGGCCTCTTTGCGTTCCTCATCCTGGTGGCGCTCTACGAAAAATGGCCGTTGCCCATATCCGTCTTCATGACGGTGCCGATCGCGGTGCTGGGCGCGTACGCGGGGCTGTGGTTCTGGGGGCTGGAGCTCAATCTGTACGCGCAGGTCGGGCTGGTGATGCTCGTGGGGTTGGCGGCCAAGAACGCCATTCTGATTGTCGAGTTTGCCAATCTGGAGATGGAGCGAGGCAAGACGCTCATGGAATCCACGTTGGCTGCGGCTCGTTTGCGTCTGCGTCCCATTCTCATGACGTCGCTCGCCTTCATTCTGGGCTGCATCCCGCTCATTCTGTCCAGCGGATCAGGCGCGCTGGCGCGCAATTCCATCGGCGTGGTGGTGGTGATCGGCATGACAGTGGCCACGCTGGTGGGCGTCTTCCTGATTCCCTGCTCGTACGTATTTGTGATGCGCCTCTTCCGTCTCAAGTTCAAACTGCATGAATTGAGAGAAGATCCCGATGAGGTGGAGGCCCGAGAGTATCTCGCCGCCCATGGCAACGATGAAAATTGAGCTTGCAACATTTTAAACGACAAGGTATGATTATGACGACTATGAAGAGAATGACGGCATTGGCGCTGCTCAGCGCAGTGGCTTTCACCGCGGCGTGCTGTTCTTTCGGTCCCGCGTGGCGCAAGCCGAAGATGGAGACGCCGGCGGTGTTCCGAGGCAAGAGCTTTGGTCAGGGCAACATGGCAGACTTACCGTGGCAATCCGTGCTCAGGGACGGGAAATTGACCGCGCTGCTTACCGATGTCTTCAACGCCAACCGCAGCCTGGCATCCTTGCAGCACCACGTTGAAGAGGCACGCCAATACGTCACGATCGCCCGCGCCCCGCTCTTCCCCTGGATCGGCTACAGCGCCTCCTCTTCCAAAGGCATGAATCAGCAGGGCGGCGCAGCGATCGCCCAAACCGGCGGGTTGACTTCCAACCCCGGCTCAGCTGCTCTGGCGGCTTCCTGGGAGCTGGATCTGTGGGGCAAAACCCGCAAAGGGGTTGAAAGCGCCGCCGCTTCAGCTCAGGTCGCCCAAGAGGAACTCAACAACATGAGAGTCTCTCTCTTGCGCCAAGCGGCTTGCGGTTACCTGCAGCTTATGATGCTCGACGAACAGCTTCGCATCGCCCATGCCTCCGTGGAAAGCTATCGCGAATCCCTGCATCTCTTCCAAAATCAACTCGAAGCAGGCATTGCGGACAAGTTGCAGACGGCGTCTGCCCAAGCTGCCCTGGCAGCGGCCGAGGCCGAGATACCGGCGCTGCAAATGCAGATTGCCGAGCTGGAAAATACGCTCAGCACGCTGGCGGGACGCATGCCCGGACACATCGCCCGCAGCAGCGACCTGAAAGCCTTTGCGGACGCGAGCAAGGTCGCCGCAGGCATCCCCGCCGATGTGCTGGCGCGCCGACCGGATATCCGCGTCAAAGAGCAGGAACTGCGCGCGGCTAACGCCGACATAGGCGTGGCCATTGCCAGCTACTTCCCCTCTATCAGTCTTACAGCCGCCGGCGGTTACGCCTCCGCCGACTTGCGCCACGCCATCATTCCCCACCGCTCCGGCTGGGGCATCGGAGCATCGCTCACCGGGCCGATTTTCCAAGGCGGTCAGCTGCGCGCCAACACGCGCGCCAAGCGCGAGGCCTTCCTCGCGGCCAAGGCGGACTACGAACAGACAGTACTCAATGCCATGGCTGAAATATCCACCACACTCACCTCACGCGAGAAACTTGTGGAAGTCATGAACAAGCAGGAGCAAGCTGTTGAAGCCTATTCCGAGAGCGTGCAGCTTTCCATGGCCCGGTATAAGGAAGGCGCGGCCGCCTACTACGAAGTGCTGCAGGCGCAGCTCCTTCTCTTCCCGGCTCAAAAGCAACTGGCTGCATACCGCTACCAGTACGCCGCCTGTGTACCCACCCTGTACACGCAGCTTGGCGGCGGCTGGAGATAGCAGCCCGTCGGCAGGCATGCCCCCCTGGGTTATTCCAAGGCGAATTTGACCGATTCATCAGCCTCAGCGAGGACTGCGCGTGCGCAATGCATCACGCTTTGCGGGGAAGCCCCGTCAAGCATCACCGAGATTCCTTACGAAAGAAGGCGTCCGCAAAGATCTCAACCGCACAAGACGAAGAATCAGCATTTTCGACCAAGCCCATTCCAGGAAATGGCGCCGCCTTTTTTCGCACGAAGACATATCATCGCGAACAGACCGCACTCGTCAACAAAAAAGGGCTTGCAATGTCAGGCGAGGTACGCTACCCTCTCTGGACCGCCGACGATGACAAGCGTACAACACATCCACTTTCTCGGCATCTGTGGCACAGCCATGGGCGCAGTCGCTTCCGCTATGGCTCGCAGAGGGTACACAGTAACCGGATCGGACGAAAACGTGTACCCTCCCATGTCCGTTTTTCTGGCAGAGGAGGGAATTGAGGTACACAGCGGCTACAAAGCGGAGAATCTGGGGAACGATGTGGAGCTGGCCGTCATCGGCAATGCGCTGAGCCGGGGCAACAAGGAAGTGGAAGCTGTTCTGGAGAGGGGGCTGCGCTACATGAGTTTGCCCGAAGCCATGAAGGAATTTTTTCTCTGGGGCAAAAAGAACTTTGTGGTGACAGGCACTCACGGCAAGACGACAACGACGTCCATGCTTACGTGGATCATGGAAGACAACGGGCTGAACCCCAGCTTCATGATCGGCGGCATTGCCCGCAACCTCGGACGCGGGGGACGGTTTACGGATTCGGAATACTGTGTGCTGGAAGGAGACGAATACGACACCGCCTTCTTTGACAAACGATCCAAATTTTTGCATTACCTGCCGCATGTGGTCATTGTGAACAATATCGAGATGGACCACGCGGACATCTACAACAACGTGGATGAGATCAAGCTCTCGTTCTCGCGTCTGCTTCGCGTTGTGCCGCAAAACGGCATGGCGTTGATGAATGCGGATTGCCCGAATTGCCGCGATGTACTCAACCGCGCCCGCATGGAACTGGGCGACCACGTGAGAATCGTCTCCGTGGGTATGGGCGAGGAAGCTCAGCGTCGCATTACCTGCGTGAATTTGCAGCCGAATGGTTCTTCTTTCGTGTTGGACGGCGAGCATTATACCATTCCCATGGTTGGCGAATTCAATGTACGCAATGCCGCCATGGCTGCTTGCGCCGCCATGGAAGCCGGTCTTGAACCGGCCCGGATTCGCCATTCTCTCTCTCGCTTCAAGGGGGTCGCCCGCCGCCAGGAAGTGCGCGGCACAGTGAACGACGTGACCGTCGTGGACGATTTCGCCCACCATCCCACGGCTGTCGAGCAATCCATCGCAGGATTGCGTCAGAGATTTCCCAAGAGCCGTCTTTGGGCCATCTTTGATCCCCGCAGCAATACCATGATTCGCGATCTCTTCCGGCACGAACTCGCCGCTTCTCTCAGCAAAGCCGACTTTGTGGTCCTCTCGCCGGTTGAAAACTACAAAAAGCTCGCTGCCGAAGAACGTCTGGATGAAGAGGCGCTGGCCCGTGAGCTTACCGACATCGGGAAAGATTGTCACATCGGCAAGGACATCCCCGAAATCGTGAGCTATGTGACCTCCCGCGTCCACCCGGGAGACGTCCTGCTCGTGATGAGCAACGGAGGCTTCGGCGGCATCCACGGCAAGCTTCTCACGGCTCTCGCGCAGTAAAGGCGGAGCGAAGCTTACTGTCATACCGCCGCTTCAGCTGAGAAAGAGGAGACGGGACGGGGACCCGGCGCCATGTCACAGAGCGTCTTCCTTCTCTTCCTTTTCTTCTTTTTGCCGGATTTCCCGCAGCAGTTCCAGGATGCGGCGATCATTTGCACGCAAGCGTTGCAAGCTCACCAGCAACAGGATAGTAACCAGGATCAGGTACGCAATGACTGCCCAGCAGATCATCCGTAAAGTAAAGAGAACGGATTGCACGCGCGAACTGCGCACAATGCGCTCGGCAACTATATCACCGAGTTCGCGAGCGTAGGAACGCCCCTCCTTTTTATACCGCTCCTTAATGCCGGTAAAACTCTTCTCCAGAGAATCAATGAGGACACGGCTAAACGCCTCGGAGGAATCGGAGGAGGAGCCTTTTGCCTCGCCCGGCTCCTCCTTGTCTTCCTGCTCGTGCTTAAGCGTGTTCTGCACGGCCTGCATCCCGGCACGGAAAAGGTTGCCGAGCACCTGTTTGCCGTCTGAATCCGCCCGCACGGGCAAACACATCACAACCGCAAGTAAAATGATGAGAATGCGCTTCATAATCAGAGGTCGTTTAATAATGTCCGCCACGCGGCCCATTCACCCAGCGCCACGCCGTTTCCACAATCTGCTCCGCCTGGGTGTAGCGAGGCTTCCAGCCAAGTTTCTGCTGCGCTTTCCGCGAATCAGCAATGAGATAGGGAGGATCGCCTTCGCGACGGGCCCCGTACACCACCGGAGCTTTCTTTCCGGTGACTTTTTCGGCAGCGTCGATGATTTCCTTCACTGAAAGTCCCTTGCCCGTTCCCAAGTTGAAGCTGTCCGTGTCGCCGCCCTTCATCAGGTAATCCAGCGCACGCAGGTGGGCGTCCGCCAGGTCGTCCACATGCACGTAGTCACGGACGCAGGTACCATCCGGCGTATCGTAATCCGTGCCGAACACGGTGATGCCTTCACATTCGCCCTTAATGGCGAGAAGAATGCGTGGAATGAGGTGCGTTTCAGGCTCGTGGTCCTCGCCGATCACCGCATCCTCCGACGCGCCGGAAGCGTTGAAGTAACGCAGGAACACGGCCTTGAGACCGTATGCCTGTTCGCAATCGCGGCACACGCGCTCCAGCATGAGTTTGGAGGCGCCGTAGGGGTTGATGGGATTTTTATCCGCCGTCTCGGGGATCGGCATCTCCTTCGGGACGCCGAATACCGCCGCCGTGGAGGAAAACACAAAGCGCCTGGTGCCCGCCTGAATCATGGCGCGTAGCAGGGTAAGCGGCTTGGCAATGTTGTTCCCGTAGTACTTGAGCGGATTTTTTACCGACTCGCCGACTTGAATGAAGGCGGCAAAATGCACCACGGCATCGAAATGTCCCTCCGCCAGCAAGGGGTACACCACCGAGGCATCCCCCAGGTCGCCTTTCACCAGCTTGACGCCGGGATCCACCAGCGCCGCCGGATGACCGTAAATCATACTGTCCAGCACCGTCACATCCGCTCCTGCGCGCACGAGCTGGCGCACGGTGTGAGATCCGATATACCCGGCTCCGCCGGTCACTAATACTTTCATCTTCGTTATAGTTGGTTGGTGTGAAAATCTTTACGCGTCGGCATGCATCCCCAGCAGCAGATCCTCCAGCTTGCGGATGTCCGCCGAGAAGCGCCGTATGCCCTCAGCCGTCTTCTCCGTAGCCATGGCATCTTCATTCAGCAGGAAGCGAAAACTCCTCTCATCGGACGGCACGCGCGGGATGTTCATGGCAGCGGATGCCGCAGGCGTGAGCTCGCAGTGCACCTCGCCCTGACCGGCAGCCAATTCCCCGAGCAAGGAAGGCGAAATGGTAAGCAGGTCGCAGCCGGCCAACGCCAAAATCTCGCCCGTGTTGCGGAAGGACGCGCCCATGATCTGCACCGGGTAGCCGTACTTCTTGTAGTAGTGGTAAATGGACCGCACGGAAAGCACGCCGGGATCTTTCTCCGGCGTGTAGCTTTCGCCGGTGTTCTTGCTGTACCAGTCCAAAATGCGTCCGACAAAAGGGGAAATCAGGCGCACCCCCGCCTCCGCGCACGCCACCGCCTGCACCAAACTGAAAAGCAACGTGAGATTGCAATGAATCCCCTCTTTTTCCAGTTCGCGCGCTGCGCAAATGCCCTCCCACGTGGAGGCGATTTTGATGAGTACGCGCTCGCGCTCCACTCCGCCCTGCTCGTAGAGGCGAATGATCTCGTGAGCCTTGTCCATGGTTGCCCGAGCGTCGAAAGAAAGGCGCGCGTCCACCTCGCTGGACACACGACCGGGTACGCGTTTGAGAATTTCCAGTCCAAAAGCGACAATCACGCGGTTCATGAGCTCGTCCGCCAACTTGCGCCCGATCAGCGGGGAATTGCGCAGATCTGACACCGCCTTGTCCAGAATCGGCCGATACTCCGGAGCTTTCGCCGCCGAGAGGATGAGTGAGGGGTTGGTCGTTGCATCCTGAGGGGAAAATTCTTCCATCTGGCGGAAGTCTCCTGTGTCTGCCACAACGGTCGTGTGTTGTTTCAGTTGATCAAGGAGGGAGAGCATACGCGTATCATAACGCAATCAGTTCATTCTTGCAATGAGAATTTGGCTCAACGAGGAACTCTTACGCCCCGAAGCGCCGGAACCCCATGGGACGCCTCCCTGTTCGGAAGAGATGGCCCGCCGAACGTCATCATGCTTCCATCCCGACTTCTCCGTTGAATGGCACAGTGGGCATGGTCTGCGCGAACCTTCAGCGCAGGGAGTGATCAAAGCACAGCAAAGCTGAGGAATCATGACCGCAGCGAAGGAGGTCGCGAAGCATATCGGAGAGCCGGGATTCGAGGAAGAGCTGTGAACGGACACGGGGCAGGAGGAGCTGCTCCGTGGCGAGATCGGACTCACGCCGACAAAGGGAAATAAGGTGACGGATGCCATCGGAGATGACAACGGCGTGGTCACGCGCGAGACGGAAGAGGTCCGGCGGAGAATCCCAAGTGTAGTCCACGGGGGAGATTGTAGGCATCACGACCGCAGTGCGGCGAAGCTCCAGGTAATCGAGGATGTGCAGGGTGTGCTCGCAGGTATCGTGGTATCGGGAGCGCATCCAGCCGCCCGCCCCTCTCATGCCGTAGTCTTTGAGCTGCACGGAAAGCGAGAGGAAGAGAAAGGCGACGTTGAACTCCAGGCTGATTTGATTGTTGAGATTTTCTGCAATTTCAGGATTCATGCAGACTATTATGCCCTAACTCGGACCGGGAATCCATCACCGTTAGAATGACATGATTCGCACCGGGAAATTCGGCGAAGAAAGCTCAGAACTCGCCCAAGCGGGCGCACAATTCGTCTGCTGAGTAGCGTTGATCGAGGGGGATGGGCAGAAGTTCACGCGCCAAACGGTTGGCAGGGGATTCCGGCGGCGTGTCGCGAATGACCTCCGGCCAGAAGAGGGGGAGAGCCATGTGCGCATTCACCAGCTCGTCGCGCAGACCGGGGATGCCGGAGAGCAGCGGGTAGCAAAAAGGGGCCGAAGGAGGAGCCTGCGGCAGAGAAAAGCGGTTGATGGAGCCGAGTCGCTCATGCAGAGCCGCATAATTTTTACAGCGACAGAGAGCGATGCGCTTCCAATCAATACTGCCGAGCAACGCGCGCGTGAGCGGGCTCATGCGACGCGGTGCAGTATTCAGACGATTCTCCAACGCCTCAAAATCGGGCAGAGAGGCGACTGCGCCCAGCTCCGTGCGCTGCCACAGCGCCACAGCGGCTCGGGCGGAGCGATCCTCTTCTTCCGGGAGCTGCAGGGGAAAGGGCGCCACGGCCACACCGCCGTCCGGCACACCGGCGAACTTGCGCAAGCTGTAAAAGCACGGCGTTTCTTGCAACGGCGGAGCGAAGAGCGCCGTCGAGGCGTCCACCACACAGGGACCCGGGTGCCCTTTCGCCAGCTCGCGCAGGCGTTCCGGTCTGCTCATGCCGAAATAATTAGTGAGCAACAGCAGATCGCTTTTCCCTGCAGACTCCGGCAGCTGCGGCTGCGCCTCGATCAAAAGATCGCCCTGCATCTCGTAGCGCAGGACAGGAATGCCGAGGCGGGCAAAGGGCTGCAACACCGTGTCGCAAGTGAAGCGCGGGACGAATGCACGAGCAGGGTGCTGCGGAAGACTGCGCAGGATGCATTCCAGAGCGGCGCGCCCACTGTTGACGTACGCGCAGCACGCGCCCTCCGGGTACGGGAAGTTATCTACGCGTACGAGTTCCGCACCGAAAGCTCCTCCCAGCATATCCATGGCGGCAGAATATAGCGCCGGTCACAGCGACAGGCAAGGCAATTGCAAACTCCCCGAGTCAGCACAACTTAAGGAAACAACAACAGCGGAAGCGCGCACGCCCCGTGCAACCTGTTCATGGTCGGACTTCACTCATGAGGAGCAACAGAGACTTCGCCATCGCGACGCCCTTCTCAAAAATATCCAGCCGCATATTCTCGTTCGGCGAATGAATCCGCGCATCCGGCAAATCGAGACCGAGGAAGAGCGCATCCTTGCCCAACAGTTTCGACATCGAAGCCACCACGGGGATGGAGCCTCCCTCGCGCACGAGCACGGGCGGATTGCCGAAGGTTTCCTCCAAGGCCCGCTGAGCCACCTTGCCAAAGGGGGAATGCGGATCGCTCATGTACGCGTCGCCGGCGTGTTGCATGGTGAACTTCATCCGCACGCTCGGCGGGCAGACCTTCTTGAAATGCGCCTCCACCTTGCGCATGATGTCCACGGGGTCCTGCCCCGGCACCAGACGGCAGCTGATCTTGGCCACCGCGTGGGTGGGAATGACCGTTTTGGAACCCTCGCCTACATAGCCGCCGACGATGCCATTCGGCTCAAAGGTCGGACGAGCATAGACGCATTCGGCGCCGGTGTAGCCCTTCTCCGTGCGCAGAGCGGGCACGCCGGTGAGATCCGCCAATTCGGCGTCGCTCATGCCCGGCACGCGTTTCCAGCTCTCCTTCTCCCAATCCGCAATCTCGCTCACGCCATCGTAAAAACCTTCCACGGTGATGCGGCCGTTTTCATCGTGCGTGGTCGCAAGCATCTCGCAGAGCGTGGTGATGGGATTGGCAACCGCGCCGCCGAAAATGCCGGAATGCAGGTCCATCTTGGGGCCTAAAATCTCCAGCTCGAAACAACACACTCCCTTCAGCCCGTAGGAAAAAGAGGGAACGTCCGGCGCAGCCATGCCGGTATCGCTCACCACAATGACATCGCACGCCAGCTCTTTCTGCGCTTCCGGGCGCTTCAAAAACTCCTGCAGACTGTAACTGCCGCGCTCTTCCTCGCCCTCAAAGAGGTAGGTCACATTCAACGGAAGCGATCCCTGCTCCTCGATAAGTTCTTGCGCGCCGAGAATATGCGCCATGATTTCGCCTTTGTCATCCGATGCGCCGCGAGCGTAGATGCGCCCCTCACGCACGGTCGGTTCAAAAGGCGGGCTCTGCCACGCCGCGATGGGATCGATGGGCATGACGTCGTAATGCCCGTAGATAAGCACCGTGGGCTTGCCTTCCACGCGCGGGCTGTGCGCCACCACGATGGGGTGAATGTCCGTCTTGTACTTTTTCGCGGAAAAGCCCAGAGAACTCAATTTCCCCACCAGGTAGTCCGCACAGCGATCCACATCCGCAGCATGCTTCGGCTCCGCCGACACGCTCGGGATGCTCAAAAATTCAGTTAAATCATCCAAATGAGCCATGGCTGCATGCTACATCAAACGCAGGCCGAGCGCAAGCCGATTTTACCAGCAAGCCATCGCTTTTGCCGTGGCAGTGGTGATTACGCCATCGGATTTCGGCGACATCCGACGCCACTTTGGCCGGGCGAACCGAATGCCGGCTGTATCCCCGACAAGCTGTCTGCGTTGCTTAGCTCCCCGCGCTCAGATGTGCACGATGTTGCGCAGGATAAACCAAGCGAGGGTAGCGAAGGCGTACAGTTTGAGCAGCGCCGTGTAGGCGTGGGTAGAAGATATATGCTCCTCGCCCCGGAGCAGGATGAGACCATAGCGAACATATTCCTCTGCGAGAAGTGCAACGGAAATCCAGAGGAACATGTTAAAATGCCATGCGGCATACCAATCGCCGCGCAGCAGGGCTTGCACGGCCCGCGTTCCGCCGCAACCGGGACAATTCAACCCGGTGAGCCGATGAAACATACAGGGCGGCAGCAGCTTACCGAGCCAGACGGCCGATGCCTCAGGCGCCCACAGGATCCCCACTCCCAACGCCCCGCCCAGTGCAGGAGCTATAATCAGCCAAATAATCTGCTGAATACGCATCGCTCGGGACGAATCGCAGATCGGCAGAAAGGGCTTAGTGGCTAAAGAGGCCCGCGAGAACAGCAACCCCTATGTAAAGGAACCCAGTCACGGCACCAATGCAGGCGCCAATCAAGCACCATTTCTTGGCAGCGGCAGCTTCCGCTTGGGCGAGTTCAAGGTTGCCGCTGTTGTACGCTGAATCGACAGCACAGGATTTGACAATGGCAACGACGCCGAACGGCAAGCAGCAAAACAGGGTCACCAGGATGGACCATACGAGGTAATTATCGGGTTTCGGAGGCATAGCAGCAATATGTTACTTGACGGTAACCTACCAAGAGACTGCTCATTTGTCAAAACATAAATCGAACGCACTGGAAAACAGCGAACGGAGATTCATAAAGCTGTGCGCGGACATAGCTACAAAGCGGCGTGAAAAAACATGATCTACCGATCGGAGAGTTTTCTCGAATTTTCCATTTCATCCGAATGGGGTTGACCTGCACCCGTGTCCCAATAAAATTTTCTCCGGGCTCATCCAACCCATTTCCCATGAGCTTCCAATGGACAACACGCCCGACGGCCCCGTTGAAGGCGCACGCGCAGCGGGCGGGAAGGGCGAATGGATAGCGCGCATGGGTTGCCCCGCAGGGGTGAGGCGTCGCGAGTCGACTCCGAAGCAACAGTCGTGAGGCGAGCTTGAGGCAATGTGGTGACGAGGCGTCAACGGAAGCAAGCCCGACAAGATGTCAAACCGTGGACGATTCGGCATAGCAGTGAACCCGGCACAGCGTAACACCAGATACTTTCCTCCTATCAACGCATCATCATTTCAAGAATTCCGCTGGGCGCCGGCTCGGCAATCTCGCGCGTAGCGTGCCAGCATTCAAATCGTACACTATTTTTGTCCAGGCGATAAACCTCATGCCCTCTTTTTCCCCATTCGGTACACCCATTTTTGTCCGATTGCGGTGGCCTGTGCATCTGCCTGTTTTTTCTTGCGCGCGTGGGCGCGTGGTGGTATGATGAAAGCCGCATGAAAGTCATCACTATTTACGGCAGCGAGAGCGATCTGCCCTTCATGGAACCCGCGCGACGATATTTCGCGGAGCAAGGAGTGGAAAACGAGGAGGTCGTCTATTCAGCCCACCGGGATTTGGAGGCCCTGCTGGCGTATCTGCGTAAGCTGAACGCCGCCGGGACGAAGGCTGTGCTGCTTTGTGTGGCGGGACTCTCAGCCGCCTTGCCGGGCGTTGTCGTCATGAACACGAAACTGCCCGTCATCGGCGTGCCGGTTCCCTGCGGTCCTCTCAACGGGGTGGACGCTCTGCTGGCTGTCAGCCAACTGCCCGGCGGCGTGCCGGCCACCACAGTGGGACTGCACAAGAAGACCCCCCTGAACGCTGCCATGGCCGCTCACCGCATCCTGCAATTCGCCCAAATGTAATCCTCTATGCCCACGCTGAATTCCACTGACATCTCGACTGCCCTTGAACAGTGGGCTGACGTCATCGCTGCGCGCGCCGACGCCGAGTCGCTGGGACTGGTGGGACTCATCAGCCACGGCGACGTACTCGCCCGACGCCTCATTGCCGCATTAGAGAAACGCCAGGTTCAAGCCCGGTACGGCGCGCTGGACATCACACTCTACCGCGATGATCTGGACCTGCGCAAGGAACGTCCCGCACTGCGCAGCTCCTACTTGCCCTTCTCCACGGACGGCATGCATCTCATTTTGGTGGATGATGTGTTGCAAAGCGGTCGCACGGCCCGAGCAGCGCTGGAAACCATCTTTGAGTACGGGCGTCCGGCGCGCGTGGAACTGCACTGTCTGGTGGATCGCAAACACCGCGAGCTGCCGATTCAGGCGGACTACGCCGCTTTCACGCTGGAGAGCGCCGAAAAAGTGCGCGTGCATTTGCAAGAAAACGATGGAGAAGACGCCGTGATTTATTGACCCCTTGCCCCACATCATCATGAAACCCAGAAAGGACCTCATTACCATTGAATCGCTCAGCGATGAGGATATTCACACCATCCTCGACAGCGCGGTGGCGATGAAAGAGATCTTCACCAAGAGCGTCAAAAAAGTGCCGGCGCTGAAGGGAAAATCGGTTCTCACGCTCTTTTATGAACCGAGTACGCGAACCCGCTCCTCTTTTGAGGTGGCCGCTCACCGTCTCTCGGCAGACGTTACCACCTTCACACTCTCCACATCTTCAGTGGTGAAAGGGGAGAGCGTGCACGACACCATCGACACGCTCATGAGCATGAAGATGGATTACATCATCGTGCGCCACAAGAACAGCGGCATCCCGGCCGTCATCGCCCGACATTGCAATGCCTCGGTCATCAACGCGGGCGACGGCGCCCACGCTCACCCCTCCCAGGCTTTTTTGGATGCGTTCACCATCCGCGAAAAATATGGAGAAATCGCCGGACGGCGTGTGGTGATTGTCGGCGACATCCTGCACAGCCGTGTGGCACGCTCCACCAGTCTCATTCTGCGCCGACTCGGGGCACAGGTCGCCTTTATGGGGCCGGGCTCCTTAGTTCCGCCCGGAGAGCATACGGGAGTGGCGCGACTGCACACTTGGGAGGAAGTCTTCACGTGGGCGCCGGATGTGATCTACCTGCTGCGCGTGCAAAATGAGCGCATTGAAAGCCCCTTCTTCCCGGCGGCGGACTACCATCAGACATTCGGTGTGACCGAGGAACGTCTGCGCCGCATCGAAGCTCAGGGCATGAGCATCATGCACCCCGGTCCGGTGAACCGGGGCGTAGAACTGTGCGATGCTGCCATGGAGTACGAACATTGTCTCGTCTGCAATCAAGTCGAAAACGGCATCGCCGCCCGCATGAGCATCCTCTATCACCTCACACCCGGCACTTTGTCCCATGACTGACACCTACATTACCCATGCCACTTGGGCGCCCGGCGGTCATCAAATTGACCTCTGCCTCGCTCCGGCGGCTGAGAGCCTTGACACCATCGTCCTTATCGAGGGGATTCCCCTTCCGAACATCAAAAAGGCGTGTCCTTCCGGCGCCATGGAGATACCGGAACATGCGCACGTGATCGATGCTTCCGGCAAGCTGCTCATGCCCGCTCTTTACGATTTGCACACGCACATCGAAATGCCCGGTCGCAGTAAGCGCGAGTGCATCATCCGCGCAGGCGAAGCCGCCATCCGAGGCGGCGTGTGGGGCATGCTTGTCCTGCCTTCCCCCGCCTTCCGCTTCGACAACGGAGCCTCGCTCGACAGCTTCCGCGAAACAGCCTCGGTACGATCGGCAGCGGAGATGACGCCTGCGGGCTGCATCTCACTGGGCATGCAAGGACTGGAACAAGCTCCTTACAACACACTGGCAGCCACGCGCGGTGTACACGTCCTGAGCGATGGGGACGACTTCCCGGCTGACATCCTCATGCTCTACCGCGCCATGCAATACGCCGGTGAGCTGGAGCTCGTCTTTGCCGTGCGGGCGGATGTGCCGGCGCTCACCAAGCACACTTACGTCCACCCGAGCGCCACGGCCTACAAGCTGGGGCTGCACCCCTGCCCGCCCTGCGCCGAGGAAATAGGCACAGAAACGCTCATTCGCCTGGCAGAGGCCACCGGTGCGCACCTGCACCTGCAACTCGTGAGCACGGCGGAATCCGTGCGCATCATTCGCCATGCGAAAGAACGCGGCGTGAAGGTTACCGCCGAAGTCGCTCTGCAACACCTGCTCTTCACCCATGAGAAAATAGGTGACTACAACACCGTCTTCAAAACTGTTCCTCCTCTGCGCGACAAAGCGGATTGCGAAGCGCTGCTGGAAGGAGTGAAGGACGGCACGATCGACTGCATCGTGAGTGCGCATACCCCCTGCACGCCCTTCTCGAAAAAGCAGGACTTTATCACCGCGCCCGTCGGCATGACGGGACTGGATACCTTCCTGCCCGCTCTCTACACGCACCTGGTGGAACCGGGACTGCTCACCTGGTGGGATCTGGTGCGGGCATGTTGCCTGAACCCGGAGGGAATCGCCTGTCCCCGGGATCAGGAAGAAGGCGTGCCAAGCACTGCTCCGCTCCTGCTCTTCGACCCACAGGTCAGCCATGTTGTGACCGAAGAATCACTTGTGTGCGGGGCTCTTAACACCCCTTTCCTCGGACAAGAACTTCACGGCGCCGTCACCCTGCCTCTGCGCTGACGCGCCACACACCCATCCATGCTTATCTGCATCATCAGCGACGGAAAAAAAGGGCACCTCTCGCAAACGCGTGGTCTGGCCCTTGCTCTCAGTCGCCATGTTTCCGAACTGAAGCCGGGCACGAGTTGCGAAGTGCGTGAGGTAGATGTGACTCATCTGGACCTGATCAAGAAATTGCGCTACAACGGCAAGGATTTGAAACTGCCCAGACCGGATCTGATTCTCTGCGCCGGACACGGCACGCACCTGGCAGCCCTGAGTCTGGCGCACAGCATGCGCTGCTTATGCATCGTATGCATGAAGCCCAGTTTGCCGACCTCATGGTTTGACTTGTGCATCATCCCGCGTCACGACTACGAGCGGGAAAAGGACGCACCCGCCAATGTACTGCTCACTCAAGGAGCCCTCAACAGCATCACCCCGGCGCCGAATGTCGAGAAACGCGATACTCTCGTACTCATCGGCGGTCCAAGCAAGGACTTTGATTGGGATGAGGACCACCTCATCACTCAGCTCTCCACTCTCGCACGCTACAACGTCGGACAAATCACGCTCACAACATCTCGCCGCACGCCGCGCAACCTTGTCGGCATGCTGCACACCTCCTGCCCCAGCATCCGCGTGGTCCCCGTAGATTCCACCGGACCGGACTGGGTAGCCGAACACCTGGCCTCCGCCAAGAATGTGTGGGTTACTCAAGACAGCGTGTCCATGGTCTATGAGGCTCTTTCCAGCGGCACACCGGTGGGGATTTTGGAAATGCCCATCCATCCCGGACGAGTCGGCAAAGCCCCCGGACGCGTGAGCCGCGGACTGGCCCAGTTGGTGGATGAAGGTCGCGTGACTACTTTCACCCAATGGCTCACCAAGCGCGAACTCATCGCATGCGAACCGCTGCACGAAGCCGATCGCGCCGCAAATTACATCCTCGAACGCTTCCCGACCCTCCTCTCATGAAGATCATGCATCTGCTACCGGCGCTTTCCTCCGGCGGTGTGGAGCAAGTTGTGCTCGAACTCTGCGCAGGGATTGCAAAGCAGGGGGAGAGCTGTTCCGTAGTCTCCGCCGGAGGTCCGATGGTGTCCCAGGTGGAAAAAAGCGGAGCCCGGCACTTTACTCTGCCCATCGGCAAGAAAAGTCCGACAACACTCTGGCAGGTATGGAAGTTAGCTCGGCTGCTGCGCACTGAGCGCCCGGATATTCTTCACTCTCATTCGCGCTTACCGGCGTGGGTAGGCTACCTTGCCCGGCATTTGCTGGAGAAGGGAAAACGCCCCCGCATTGTCACAACCTTTCATGGCTTCTACTCGGTGAACGCCTACTCGGCTGTCATGACCAAAGCTCAACGAGTCGTTGCCGTATCGGACTGCATCCACAGGCACATCCTCACCGCATACCCGAAGGTTCCGCCTGACCGAGTTATCACCATCCAAAACTCGATTGACCTCACGGAGCACTATCCCGGGTTCCGCCCGAGTGATGATTGGCTTGCCAGGTGGCATGCAGAACATCCCGAGTTGGAAGGGAAATATTTGCTCTGCCTTCCCGGACGCATCACGCGCGGCAAAGGCACACACCACCTTGCTCCCATCCTCGCCATTCTCAAAGCACGAGGAATTCCTGTCCACGCCATCATCCCGGGTGAGGCAAAAAAAGGCAAAGAAACCTTCCGCGATGAACTCGTCCGATCCTTTAACGAACTCGGCCTCAGCCATCATGTAACCTGGCTCGGGCTGCGACGAGACATTCGTGAGGTCATCCACGCAAGCAACATTGTCCTCGCGCTGAGCATTCAACCCGAAGCAGGTCCGAAAGGCACCCTGGAAGCTCTCGCTCTGGGACGTCCCGTAGCCGGTTATGCGCACGGCGGCGTCGGTGAAGAACTCGAGCAATTTTTTCCGGAAGGGTTGGTGCCGGTGGGAGACACACAAGCCATGGCTGATCTTCTCACGCGGTGGTACACTGACCCTCCCCGGCTTACCAAACCCATCGGAGCTCCCTACAGACGCGAGGATATGATCTCCTCCTACCTCAATCTCTACCGTTCCCTGCTATGAAAGTGTTTCACTTTGCTCCTGAATTGGCGATCGGCGGTCCGGATGAGCTGGCGATGGAGTTAGCCTACGCACTGCAAATTTTCGATGTGACGAGTGTGGTGGCGGCGCCGAATCGAGACCTGATCACGCCCGTCATCGGCAAGCTTCTCAGATTTGTGCGCTACAAAGGGGGAAGCCTGCCCGGACTGTGGGGGGAAGTCTTCCATCTTCGCAGACTCCTCATCTCTCAGAACCCTGACATTCTCCATGCCTACGGCTACAGGGCGGTGTCCGTGGCGACTCGTGCCTGCGCATGCCTGCCATCCGACCGCCGTCCCTCGCTTGTGGCCTCTCTGGGGGCTTACCCGAAAGAAGCGGATTTCCTCGAGAGGACGAAACTGATGAGTTGCGACGCCATCACAATGATCCGCACCGAGCTGCGCAGTTACCTCAAAAGCGTACATCCTCCGCTCATCAAGTCGTGGATCATTCCCTACGGGGCGAACGACATGCTCTTCCACCCGAACTACCGGCCTTCCCCGGAATGGAACCAGCGCTGGCGGGTCGAGCATCCACAACTTGACGACCGCTTCCTCATCTGTCTCCCCTCCCCGATCGGCTCTGCCTGGTGTACACAGCACATCGTTCCCCTGCTCAGCTCCCTGCGCAGTCAGGATATCCCGGCGCACGCGCTGCTGGCGGGCAGCATAAAAAAGGCGGACCCTTCTTTCCTCAAGACGTTGCACCGCGACATCCGCTCCGCCGGGCTGGATGAATGCGTTTCATGGCTCGATGCTCCGGAAGACCTTCGCGATATCCTCTGCGTGAGCCACGCCGTGCTGTGTCTCACGGAGAAACCGGTCGTTTACGACAGGACTGCCCTGCAAGCTCTGGCTCTGGGACGTCCCACGGCAGGCTACGGGCACGGGGCTGTGCTGGAGTACCTGGAAGCCATGCAACCGATGGGGGTACTGCCCGTGGGAGACGTGGACAGCGCGACGGACCTGCTCTCTCAGTGGTACAACGCACCGCCTGATCCACCGGAGGAAGTCCCTTATCCGTACAAACTCAGTGACACCGCTAAAAAATACTACGAACTTTACACCAACATTACTCAAACACCATGAAAATACATTTCTGCGGCGCGGCCGGCACCACCACCGGATCCCAACACCTCCTCGAGATTAACGGCAAAAAAATCTTGTTGGATTGTGGTCTCTACCAAGGGCACCGAGCCGATGAACTGCGCATCAACCGCGACTTTCCTCTCTTCAACCCGGAGGAAATTGACCACGTCATCCTCTCCCACGCCCACATTGACCACTCCGGCAATATCCCCAACCTCGTAAAGCGTGGCTTTAAAGGGTCCGTCTATTGTACGCACGCCACTCGTTCGCTCTGCGCCATCATGCTCGTCGACGCCGCTCGAATCCAGGAGCATGACTGCGCCTTCCTCACAAAAATGCACAGGCGCGCCGGCGGCGAGGGTGTGGTGGCTGAAGTCATCTACACCGAAGAAGATGCGCGCAAGAGCCTGGACTCCTTCGTAGCTCTCAGCTACGAACGCCGCATGTACATCGATGACGGCATTGCACTCACTTTCTATGACGCCGGACACATCCTCGGCTCCGCCCAAGTCGTGCTGGACATCGATGACCATGAAGACGGACGTCACAAGCGCCTGCTCTTCTCGGGCGACGTCGGGCGCGGCAACAATGAACTGCTGCGAGACCCCGTTCCGGTAGAAAACGTGGATATCATGATCATGGAAACCACGTACGGAGGACGACGCCACGAAGCTCCAAGCCGTGATGACGAGAGCTTCTTCCGCGAAGTGAAGGAAGCATTGGCGCGGGGGGGGAAGATCTACATCCCTGCCTTTGCGGTGGAACGCACGCAGCAACTGCTCTTCCTGCTCAATCACGCCTTTGAAGAAGGGATGCTGGGCAAGACGCAGGTGTACGTGGACAGCCCGATGGCCATCAGCGCAACGGAACTCTTCCGCGCGCATTCCGAGTGTCTCAACCCCGACGTCTATGCCTCGTTGTTCGCAAGCAAGGATCCTTTTTCCTTCGCCAATCTCCACATGTGCCGCACGGTCACCGAGTCCCAGTACCTCAACGACATCAAAAAATCCGCCATCATCATCTCCGCTTCCGGAATGTGTGAAGCAGGCCGCATCCTGCACCATCTCAAGCTCGGTATCGGCAACGCTAAAAACACCGTCCTCTTTGTCGGCTTCTGCGCCGCCAACACGCTCGGTCGACGCATCATGGACGGAGCTAAGGATGTGCCTATTCTGGGCGGACATTACCCCGTACGCGCCCAGATTCGCACTTTGGATTCCTTCTCCGGTCATGCGGATCACGATGAGCTGCTGCGCTACTTCCGCGACACGAAAGGAAGCAAAGCGCACGTATTCCTCGTGCATGGCGAACCGGACTGCGCACAGGCCATGCAAAAGGCTCTCGAAAATGAAGGAGCTGCGAATGTGCATATCGCGGCAAAAGATGAAATCGTGAGTTGCTGAATTGATGAAGGCAGCCTTCTCCATCCTCACTGCCGCCGTGCTGAGCTTCTGTGCGGCTTTCGCCCAATTGCCGACCGATTGCAGTCAGGCCGTTCTCGGCATAGCCGATGGATGGAATAGCTCGACTGTTTCCCTCTCTCTCGTGGAGAAGCAGCCGGACGGTCGATGGGCGCGCGTGCTGGGTCCGATACCGGGACGACTCGGACGCACCGGACTGGCGTGGGGGCTGGGGGTGCACTCCAACCCGCGCGGCGTCACAATCAAGCGCGAAGGAGACGGTCGCTCCCCGGCCGGCGTCTTTCTCATTGGGGGCCTCTGGACGACCAACAAAACTCCGATAAAACACCACCGCCGCATTCCCGAAGTACGTGTCGGACCGTGCGATCTCTGGGTCTCGGATCCCTCGCAACCTCGACTTTACAATCGACACATCCGCTTAAATCATCCTGCCGCCACGCCGGGGGAACTCAAGGAACAAATGCGGCAGACAGACTATGCACACAGCATCAAGCTGCTCATCTGCCACAATACCTGGGAGACGCCGGGGCGACCGATAGCAGGCGCAGGCTCCTCGATCTTCTTTCACATCTGGCGACGGGACGGTGCGGCTCCTACCGCCGGCTGCACCGCCATAGCGGAAGCAAACCTGCGGGCCATCATCGCCCGCCTCGATCCGGCACGTCACCCGATGTACATTCTCCTGCCTCGCGCAGAATACTCCCGCCTCCGCGCCTCGTGGCATCTCCCCTGACCCTGAACCAATCATGCCTGCTTACCACATCTGGAACATCGCCATCATCGCCGTTGCCGTACTTCTATGCTGGCTACCGCTTGTGCAGAGGGGCATTGCAACGCTGACATCCCGCCGCCGCTCCACCGAACAAAAGCTGCCTCCCATTCCTCTCTTCCCCGGTTCATCTTTTCCAAACATATTTGACACACTGAGCGTCTTGTTCACTTTTACGCTCCTGGCGCTTGCCAGCATTCCATCCGTTGAAAAAAGCGAACCGACGGATGTTTCCATAAAATCCATGCTCATTTCCTGCGTCGTCATGCTGGTCATCTACCTGCCCTTCCTCCTGCGCCTGGTTCATGTCACCGGGCACACGAATGAAATGGGGCTGCACCGCCCGACTCCGCTGCGAGAGCGTCTGCTTCCCGTGCTGTCCGTGGTATCCCTTTCCGTCGCTTTCAACGTGTTTTTCGAAACCTCCGGATGCATGAAAGCTATTGCCGACGCCACCGACAGTGAGCTGTACCAGGATACCGTGGTCATGATTTTGAAAGGAGATTGGACACTCCGCAGCTATATCATTATCCAGGCGCTCATCATTGCTCCCATCTGCGAGGAATGCTTCTTTCGCGGTTTTCTTTTCAACGCGCTTCGCAATTGCCGGGGCGGCATCACGGCAACCCTCATCTCTTCGCTGGCATTTGCCGCCATCCACTTTTCGCTGCCTCAGCTCATTTCCCTCTTCGTATTTGCCCTGCTTCAATGCCGACTTTACGTGAAAACACGTACTCTTGCAGCTCCCATTCTGGCGCATTTCTGCTTCAACGCCATTTCCGTGGGAGCCGCTCTGCTGCTGTCCATGACCCCATCCGCCCCATGAAAGTCACTTCCACATCCCTGCGCGAGCTCGGAGAAAAGGAGGTCCTTGACAGACTGCTTCGCCACCTGCCGAGGACGACGCACCATCTCCTCCTCGGTCCCGGGGACGACTGTGCCGTCGTGCGGCGTGACGATCACGTGGACACCTTGCTCAAGGCGGATGCCGTGGCAGAAGGAATCCACTTTACCACAGACACGCCGCCACGCCTTATCGGACGCAAAGCCCTGGCGCGTGCTCTCTCGGACATTGCAGCCATGGGCGGCATCCCGGAACATGCTCTCATTACCCTGGTGACACACCCGCAGCGCAGTGTGGAGGATCTGGAAGAAATCTACGCAGGGCTGTCCGAAATTGCCGCCGTCTTCGGCGTTTCCATCGCCGGAGGTGAAACCTGTTCCCTGCCGACGCCGGGACTTGTCGTCAATGTAGCCCTCACTGGTCGTGTGGAGCACGGACGCTCCTTCCTGCGCAGCGGCGGAAAACCCGGCGATATTCTCTGCGTCTCGGGGGCTCTTGGCGGTTCCTTTGCCTCCGGGCGTCACCTCACTTTCACTCCACGCATTGAATTGGCGCGCGCGTTGCAATTCGCCAGCCCACGCCCACACGCCGTCATGGACCTCTCCGATGGCTTGGCGGCCGATCTTCCCCGCCTTGCTGCAGCGAGCGGATGCGGGTATGAGATCGACGAAGCGAGCCTGCCGCTCCATACGGGGTGCACGCCTGCCCAGGCTCTCCACGATGGCGAAGATTACGAGCTGTTACTCGCCCTGCCTCCGGATGACGCAGAGGCATTGTGCGCCCGGTTCAATCTCACTGCCATCGGTCGGCTCGCGCAAAAAACGTCCGCCCCTCTCAGCGGCGGGTGGCAGCATTTCACCTCCTCTCCCCGCTCATGAACGCCTCTCAAATACGCGCGGTGCTGGAGCAGTACGGCATCACTCCGTCCAAGGCTCTCGGACAAAATTTTCTCACGGATGAAAACATCGCGCACGCCATCGTGGAGCTACTGGCCCCCGCGCCGGAGGATTGCATTGTCGAGGTGGGTCCCGGCGCAGGATCTCTCACGGAAATCGTCGCCCCGCTCTGCCGCAAACTCATCCTCGTGGAGTTCGATAAACGCCTCGCGGACTACCAACGCACCCGCTGGGCAAACGACCCGCATGTGGAAGTGCATCAGGCGGACGCTGCGACCTGGGATCCGCGCCGTCTCTTTGCAGAGCAGCCGGTGAAGTTCCTGGGCAATCTGCCGTATTCGTCAGGCGGTGCCATCCTGGCAAACTTTCTGCATGGCGAAAGCCCCTGCAGCCGCGCCGTCATCATGCTGCAAAAAGAGCTTGTGGATCGCATCCTCGCGCAACCCGGAAATTCTGCCTACGGTCTTCTCTCCCTGCGCATGCAGATGAATTGGGAAGGCAAACTCATGCGACTTGTGCCGCCGACTGCATTCCGTCCGCAACCGAAAATCGACTCTGCGGTCCTCCTTCTCATACCGCGCGATCATCGCCGCATGCCGGTGTATGATCGTCGGCTGATGGATGAACTTATGCGCCGCTGCTTCGCTTGTCGTCGGAAGCAAATGCACAAGCACCTGCCACCCGCCCCTCCCTGGGCTGAAGTATCCGCCCGACTCGGCATCTCCCCCACCGCACGGGCGGAGGAGCTGAACCTGCAGCAATGGATTGACCTCACCCGGGAGTACGACCCCAACCCGTTGGCAGACCTACCTCAGCGAGAGGACGAACTTTTTGACGTGGCGGATGAACAGGACAACGTCCTGAAACAAGCCTCGCGTCGAGAGGTGCATGAACGAGGGCTGATCCACCGCGCCGTGCATATTCTCGTGTTCAACAAACACGGAGATTGTCTGCTGCAAAAGCGCTCCCTGCTCAAAGATCGTCACCCGGGCGTATGGGATTCTTCCGCCGCAGGCCATCTCGATGCCGGAGAGGATTACGAGAGAGCCGCGCGCCGTGAGCTGGCAGAAGAACTCGGCATCTCCGAAGGCATTCCGCTTCGCGCCGTCGCTAAGCTTCCTCCTTCCCCTGCCACCGGCATGGAGCACGTGCAGCTCTACACCTCCCAGTTCGACGGCAAAGTTCGCTTTCCTGCCGCAGAAGTTTCAGCAGTCATCCCTTTCCCTCCATCTGTCATTGACGCGTGGCTGCAACGTCGCCCCCAAGACTTTGCAAACTCATTCGCCGCATGCTGGAAATTAGCGCGACAGACAGCCGGTTTGCATCCATAACTTCCCCACCGCCGGAGCAGAGCTTTGCATGACGCACCGTCCTTGTGAACGAACACGTGCAGACGTCCGAAGTTTACTTCTCAGTCGGCTGAGAGACGGGTTCATCCGACGACTTCTTTTTCTCCTCCTCTCCCTTTTGCAAGCGAACAATCTCTTTGCGCAAATTCTCCGCATCAGGAGATTCCGGATCAGCATCCACGGCCTTCTGCAACCAGATCTGCGCCTCACCGATGCGTTTCTCACTCAGGAAGCATATAGCAATCGTTTTGAAAATGCGATACTGCACCTCCGGCAGCCAGGTCTTTTCCCTTGAGAGCTGAATCAACGCCGTACTCAGACGTTGCAGCGCTTCCGGCTGAGGCACGCCCTTCAAATCTCCCATGCGTTTGTCTGCCTCTTTGTTCAACTCCTCCAGCTGATCCCGAAACAGTTGGCGCCGGTCGCGCATTCCTTTCAACCCGGTCTTATCCTCCGGATCACTCTCGATGATAGCGTCGTCCAATCCGGGATATTTGGTGCGCCAATTCTCAGGCAGCATCTCACGCGCCTGCATCAACAATCCCACGCGTTCATCCCCTTGAGCCGCCTTCGCAGCCGTCAGCTTCGTCTCAAAAGCTCTGCGAAACTCCATCCCCTCTCGCAATACCCTCATCCCCTCTCTCGCATTCGTCTCATTCACCACAGCGTAGGAAAAGCCTGCGCTATCCGACAAAGCCAAATGCGGAAGCCCGTGAACGTCGTACCGAAGCACCACCTTATCAAGCTCCTCAGCCCGCTTGGGACTAACTCCCCTTCCCCGAGGATCGGGGATTGCAACTTCAATAAGACGGATGCGATTCTCGCGCACAAACTCTCTGAATTCCTGACTTTTGAGCAGGTTGCGACTCAGCTGCACACTCGGCGCGTTCCACCCCGGACCATCCACCAACACCAAAGCCAGACCGTCCTGCGCCGCCACCTCCTTCATGGTCCCGTCGTAATCTACGCTCCATTCCGACTTGCGCTCACAGCCCGCGACCGCCAGCGCCAACGCCGCAATCGTCACCCATGTGTACACACTATGCTTCATATACATGTCCGGAAATTTCTGCATTCTCTCGCCCATGATTCCCAAATCGCAGATCATGATTTCATCCGCGCTTCTGCCGGGTCTGTTGCTCAGCCATAGCAGCCTTCTGAGCGTCAATCATGCGTTCCATAAGACTTTTGCGCCTCGGCCCCTTCTGCTTGGAGGTCTTACGCAGCTCCGGCTGGGGCAGGCGCCGAATGATCCACGTCTGAATGATAGAGATGAGATTCGTGGTGGTCCAGTAGAGAGCCAGCGCGCTCGGGTAGTAGTAGCAGAAAGCGAAAAAGAAGAGCGGCATGAGCTTCATGATGCGCTGCTGCATCGGATCGCCTCCCACTTGCGGAGTCATGCGCATCTGCAGCAGCATGGTGACAGCCATCACGACGGGCAGCACGTTTATTGGCAAGTCATACCCGAGAATCGGCAAAATGCATACGGTGTCCATTTGGGACAAATCATGCACCCAACCGATGAAGGGAGCGCCCCGGAATTCTGCAGCCGTCTGCAATACGTAGAAGAATGAGAAGAAAATGGGAATCTGCAAAAACATGGGCAGACAACCTCCCAAAGGCGACACGCCGTACTCACGGTACAGATTCATCATCTCCAGACTGGCTTTCTGCTGGTCATTGGCATATTTTTCGCGGATTTCTTTCACTTTGGGCTGCAGGAGGCTCATGCTCTTCATGCTCGTGTAGCTCTTCCTGTAGAGAGGCCAGATGAGCAGGCGAACCACAAAGGTCATGGCTACAATGGCCCATCCCCAGTTGCCGAACCAGCCGTAGAATACATTGATAAGCCAGTTCATGGGATAGCTGATGACATGGAAGATTCCGTAGTCCATGATATGGTCAATCTTGGGGATCTCTTCGATCATCTCATTGAGCATGAGGTTGAGCTTCGGTCCGGCAAAGATGGTGTAGGAGAGGGTCTGCACGCCGCCTGCTGCGCCTGGAGCCGCCGCTGCCAGAGTGAACTCCGGCATACCCACGGCGCTCTCCACTCCCTCGGCGACTTTGCGCTCCTTACCCGGTAAGATAATGTTGTGCAGCGGCGCAGCGTAGTAGGAGTCCGCTCCTTTGCCGCCCCCTGGCTGCACCAGCGTGGCATAATACTGATTCATCACGCCTGCCCACGCAATGGGATCTTCTCCGCTTTCCACCACGCGCTCTTTTGCGCTACCGAACCACGGACGGAAACTGCCGGTGCTTTCTTTGTGGAATGACTTATTCTCGTTACGGATGTAATAGGTGAACTGCGACCACTCCGTCGGCGAAATAGGACCGGCGCCACCTGCATACAAACCCCAATTTTTGGCGCGACGAGTTTTGTCGCCCATGTTTTGGATCTGCACAGTGAGCTGCAAGCAGTAGGCATTGCCCTCTACCGTCTTTTCACCCGCTTGAAGTGGCACGAGAGCGTACGTTTTCACAATGCGAAGGTCGTTCAATCGCCCTTCCAGCGTCACCTGCTTCTCATTCGTCTCCTCCGGAACAACGTGGTAATCCGTGCGATCGAACACAGGGGCTTTGTCTGCGCTCAACCCGAACATGAGTGTGCCAATGCCCTGCTGCACCTGCGAGTTGAGTTTCACGGGATCCTGCAAATCTCCTTTGGTGCTGTTGATTGCCTTGCCGACCATCTCCACGCTGCTAACAGAGCCGCCGATGTTCCGGAACTCAAACTTGGCGATTTCCCGCCCTTTCGAATTGCGGGAAATGAGCGTGGCGACCGTCTGAGCCTCGGAATCGGCAGAAGCTTCCGGCGCGGGAGCTGTTTCCTGCGCCGCCTCCTCCGTGACAACATCCGTCACAGGGGTCGCAGAATCACCTGAAGCGATTGCCTGCTGAGCTGCAGGGGAGGAGCCGTCCGGTGGCTGCGGAGTGGAATAATACCAGTTGATCCCGAGCAGGATCGCACAAATTGTCACAACGAACCAACCTGTTTTGTCCATAGTGTGTTATTAGTGTTTTTTTTGAACTTTCGGAGGAACCGGATCATACCCGCATCCGCCCCAGGGATTGCAGCGCAGGATGCGCCATACTCCCAGTGCCGCTCCCTTGAAGGCTCCATGAACCTCCACTGCTTCAATGAAATAAGCCGAACAACTCGGTTTGAAACGGCAACCGGACATCGGTCCGCACGCCGCATGCAGCGGTTTGCTCAGGTAGCGCTGGTAAAATCGTACCGGCAGTATGAGGGCTTTCTTCAGCATGTCTTTTCCATCGTTTTTTTCTCGCAGCGCGCTATCAGTCTCTTCATTTCCCTGCGCAGTGTCTCATAATCCGCCCCGACTGCGCCGCGCCGCACGACTACCACCACGTAAAGTCCCTTGCCCAAGGCATCTCCCTGCTCCCGAAGAAGTTCCCGCACTTGGCGCCTCAGCCTGTTGCGCACCACGGCGTTCCCCATTCGTTTGGTTGCGATAACGCCGAAACGAGAATGCCGCTCCGCCTTTCCCTGCAGCATGGGCGCCGTACTCAAAACGAAGCAGCGTCCTGCATCGGAGCTGCCTTGCGCACGCACGTAAGCGAACTCCCCGGTTCGCTTCATGGTATGCTGGCGCCTCAGTTGCATCTCCGGTGGGCGTGTTCAGCGTTCCCCGGTCTGCGGGTCGCTCCGCACTCACCAGGGCTTACACGCCATGCTGGACAGTGTGGCGCTTGTAATGCACCTCGGCGCCCTTCGGCAGCAGACGCTTGCGACCCTTAGCGCGGCGGCGAGCCAACAGGGCGCGCCCGTTCTTAGACGCCATGCGTGCGCGGAATCCGAACTGACGCTTGCGGCAACGCTTGGAAGGCTGATAGGTTCTTTTGCTCATATTCTTTACGGGTAACTGAAAGGTTCCGCGCCCAGCGCGCGAGCGCCTATGGTACCCTACTGTTCGGACATGTCAAGTACAATTTTGTCACCAATCGCCAAAAAAGCGAAAATCGCATGACACGAAAGTCGGCGACAACTGCAGGTGGCGGCGTGTGGTTACAAGGCAAAATTTAAGGCGCTCCAATTTTTCAGGTCAGTACACTTGAGTGCGCGGCTGTAAATGCAGCTCTCCGGATTTTTCGCTTCACAAAAAGGCCGGGAAAGAGTAGAATGCGGGCAAGTTATGGTCACGGAGAAGCAAAAGACACTCGCCAAAGCGGCATCGATACAAGGAACATCATTGCACACCGGACAAGCGGTGAAGCTGACGCTCAAGCCGGCAGATCCGAATACCGGACTGAAGTTTCGGCGCATTGATTTGCCGGACAAGCCGTTTATTGACGCCTCAGCGGCTAATGTGCAGACCGTAGAGCGCGCAACGACGCTGGCGGAAGGTTCCGTCAACGTACACACGGTCGAGCACGTGCTTTCTTCGCTCACTGGCATGGGAGTGGATAATGCGATTATCGAGATGGACGCGAATGAGCCGCCTATTTGCGATGGATCGGCGGCGCCGTTTGTGAAGCTCATCAAACAGGCTGGCATTGTGGAACAGGATGCCTCTCTGACGGTATGGGACATTCGCGAGCCGATGAGTGTGGAGACCAGGAACGGTTCGCAGATTGTCATTCTGCCGGACAGGAAATTTCGCATATCGCTCACGGCGGTGGGACCGGGCGGACGAGTGACTCAGTATTTCAGCTCGGAGATCAATCCGGAAATTTACGAGAAAGAGCTGGCGGATGCTCGCACCTTCTGTTTCTACGAAGACATCCAGCCCTTGCTCGACAAAGGGCTCATTCAGGGCGGCACACTGGACAATGCCATCGTCATCAAAGGCGACCAGTACATCTGTGCCGGCGGTTTGCGCCATCACAACGAGTGCGCTCGCCACAAAGCCATGGACCTCATGGGCGACCTCATCTTAAATGGGCGCCGCATTCTCGGCCATGTGATAGCGATCATGCCCGGTCATGGCATCAATACGCAGATGGCGGCAAAAATGCAGAAAACCTACGAGAGTATGGAGGCCATGCGTCCCAAGCCCGTGGCGCTGCCGACGGGAGACGCTGTACTGAACACATCCGAGGTTCTCAAGCTATTGCCGCATCGTTACCCGTTCTTGTTGGTGGACCGTATTTTGGGGTTCGAGGGGGACACCAAGTGCGTGGGGCAGAAAAACCTCACCATGAACGAACTTTTCTTCCAGGGGCATTTCCCGGGGCGCCCCGTCATGCCTGGCGTGCTGCAGGTAGAGGCCATGGCGCAGGTCGCATCCATCCTCATGCTGCGAATCCCTGAAAACCAAGGAAAGATCGGCTACTTTATGAGCTGCGACAAGGTGAAATGGCGGCGTCCTGTGGAGCCGGGCGATGTACTCATCATCGAAACAGAGCTTACCAAGATGCGCGGCGCCATCGGAGTGGCTACCGGACGCTGCCTTGTCAACGGCGAAGTCACCTGCGAAGCCGAACTCAAATTCATGGTGCATGAACCCTAGTTCTTGCGATGATTGACTGCAACGCATGCGTGCACGCGTTCCGGTGACGTTTCAAAGCGCGATAAAGCCAGGAAGCGGGAGAGCATCGTATCGGTCTGCAGATGGCGCAAGCAGGTCAGAGTGTCGGCATGGTTTGACCAAAACCGTGAACGGATGCCGTCGCCGCTTAATGACACAACTCTTTGTTTGATGATACGATTTCATATTGAAACGCTTTCTTCAACCGCGCATAATGCCTCTCATGCAGAAGAATGGATTAAGCCCGTGGTGCATCAGCTTCACTTTTGCCAACGTGCCGACCGTTATTCACCCCTCATCCTGGATTGTGCTTCTTCTTCTTGGCTCCATGGTCAATGGGAGCGGCGGAACGAATCTGTTTCAAGTCATTCTTTTCGCGGTGGCTGGCATGTTGTGCCTCCTGGTGCACGAGTACGGTCACGCATTTGTGTGCCGCGCGCTGGGGGGAGGAAAATCAGTTGTTCATATAGGCTCCATGGGTGGCATGACGCAGAGCGAATATCCCCCGCCAACACGATTGGGGCATATTGCGATGGTACTTGCCGGTCCGGGAGCTTCCCTGTTGCTCGGACTAACCGGAGGCGTGGCGCTCGGATTGATAATGAAAAACATCGGCGCCGGTTTAATCTTCTCGCTGCTCAGCCCTCTGACCCCGGATCTGCTGCTGAGTGAGCCATGGATGGTTGTTCATGTGACTGCGCCGCTGCAGGACATGCTTGAAAGCGGACAAATGCCCCCGTACGTGTTTTATGCGTTGCTCATGCTCTTTTCCGTGTGTACATGGTGGAGTTTGTTTAATCTGCTGCCCATATTTCCACTGGACGGAGGGCAAACCCTCCGACTCATAACACGGAGCAACTACCTCACCGCGCGTGTGGGAGTGACAATAGCAGCGCTGCTCCTTGTCTTTTTCCTGGTCAACCTGATGTTCCTCCTGGCGCTTATGGCCGCCTACTTTGTGTATTTGAATTGGCAATACTTGAAGTCTTCGCGAGAGTGAGACAATCGTGAACGGACCATGTACAAAGCGTTGGGTTAACGCGCTTGTCTGTCGATTTTTCTAAACCTCAAATCGTAAATATCAACCGCATATCCCGAATGCCATTGACAGTTTCCCCCGGCTTTGGTAGGATGTCCGTAACATGAGAATCATGCTCTCCATGATCGTTGCTGCGCTCGTTCCCTGGGCAATGGGGCAGGGTGCGGAGACGGGCGCTTCGACGGACAACGCTGTTCCGCTCGAAACGGTCATGCATGTGGATGGAGAGCGCGAGGTTGAAAAAAACGTGTGCCGAGGGTTGTATCTGATAGCTCATGTGCTTTCCGATGTCTCGGAGAAAAAGAGCGTTGTGAGTCCCGAAACGATCCATAGAATCGTGTCGTTGGCAAAAGAAACGGGCTGTACCGGCGTGGGTATCGCAGGCGTAACGGCAGATCAAACGGCTGAGCAAAATTTACGGGAGGAGGCGGGCAAGGCACGGGTAGCCGTTGTGAATGAGAACGAGATACAGGCCCGTATCGACCTTCGCAGGAAAAACGCCCTTCCCACGGCACAGCAGGCAATACGCCAGCTTCAGGAGGCGATCGCGCGCGGCAAGCAAGCTCTGACTCTGGATTTGGCAGTAGATGTGCAGGGCGTGCCGGATGAAAAATGTATGCAGTTGCTGCGGCGTGTCGGGCACTGGATGCAGGTAAACAACGAGTCTGTGAGTGACGTGATGCCCACGAATCTGGAGCTGCCGGAGGATTGGAAGGCAACAACGGCGTATCCGTGCAGCGGGGATACCTACCTGCTGTGTCCCGTCATGCATCCCAATGAAAATGTAACGCTTAAGATTCCCGCCCACCTGATTGACACCGTAAAGCCGGAAGTGATCGGACAACCGGAGCAAACGGTAGAAGTACGCCGCGTTGAAGAACCGGGGCAGGACGAACCTCACGCCTTTATGCTGTTCACCATCCCCGCTGCAATATGGGATCAGGCTGTGGAAGGACTGCCGGTGATCAAGCTCATCAATACCCAGTAGTACATGGATGCGACCGATTATTACGACCTGCCGATGCTCGTGGGGGAGCACTATATGCTCGCTTCGATTCTGCGCGAAACCAGCGATACAATTTTGTACCGGGGAACGCAGCGCGAACTCCGGCGTGAGGTGGTAGTTGAAGCCCTGCGCAAGAGCGCCGCGAAAGATCCGCGTCAAGTGAGACTCTTCCTGGATTCTGCAAAGGCGCAAGCCGGATTCGTGGATGCGCGTGTTTCAAGAGTCTTGGAGGCGATGCATGTCAACGACACATGGATGGTGGTGCGCGAAAATCCTCCCGGCGATCCTCTGGATATGACGCTGAACGACGGTAAGCGTCTGCCGGCGCTGGACGTATGCCGTCTCATGATTTTGCTTTGCAAGCTTTGCCTGCGTCTTGACGCCGAGCATATCGCTTCTTCTCGCTTCCTCCTTGAGGACATTTTTTACTACGCGCACGATTTTTGCATCATGAACCCTGTCCGGGCCGGCGAAAGAGCAGCATCGTCGTCGCGACTTTATCTGACATCTGCGGCACGCGAGATTGTATCACTGCCTGATGCCGAAAGTCCGCTGTCTTCCACTCTGACCGCTATCCTGAGACGCATGTCCAATCAACGAGACGACTCGCCTCTCACACCTGCTCTTTATCTGGCGGAACTTTCCCGTCTCTACACGCTCATGATCGGCGCAAAGTAAGCCGCGCCGTCGCGTGACTCCGGGACTTTGACTTTTCCCCATCGTTCGCAATGTCGGAGCAACGTTTTGCCGCAGCCCGGACAAATCGGAGACCGGCAGTTACATTGCGCATCCGCCCCGGGAAAATTATCAGGGAGGGCAAGAGAGGAGAACAAGGAAGGTTGATTTGTTTTCTCAGAAAAGAGTATTCTGAGGGGGGCAACAACAAAAACTTTCCATGCTCTCGAATTCCATTTTCCCGGGACGGATGTCCTGCGAGCGTTTTGCTGATCAAATTGCTCTTGCACCGCTGCCCTTTCGAGCGTACAATGTCCCCCATGCCGACCGTCAGTTTAGCCCTCGGAGATCATTCGTACGATGCGCACGTGAGCAATGGTTCTCTTGATTCCGTCGGTTTTTTTTCCAGACGCGCCCGCTTGAGCGGTAAGGCTGCCCTCATCACTGATACAAACGTCTATCCACAGTACGGTGAGCGTGTAAAACGCAGTTTGGAGGATGCGGACTATGTCGTCAGCGTGCATGTGGTGGATGCCGGGGAAAAAAGCAAATCTCTGGACACAGTGAGCCGCGTGGTGGAAGAGATGATACGTGCCGGACACGATCGCACCAGCTTCGTGGTGGCCCTGGGTGGCGGCGTCGTGGGAGATTTGGCAGGCTTTGTCGCATCCGTGTACTACCGTGGCATCCCGTATGTGCAGATACCTACAAGTGTCATGGCTCAGGTGGACAGCTCCGTGGGAGGCAAAACCGCCGTAGATGTTCCGAGCGGCAAAAATTTGATAGGATCTTTCCATCAGCCTCGCTTTGTAGTGGCTGATCCTATCACCCTGCTCAGTCTTCCGGAGCGCGTACTGCGTGAGGGTATGGCTGAAATGGTGAAACACGCCGCTATCCGTCGCCCCAAGATGCTCGTCACACTGCGGCAATTGGCTGACGAATTGCCTATAGGCTTTTCCTTGTCGAGCATCGAACGTCTTCCGTCCCTTATCGCGGAAAATATTGAGATCAAAGCACGCATTGTTGAAGAAGACGAACGGGAACTCGCAGATGTACGCGCATTTCTCAACTTCGGTCATACTTTGGGACATGGCATCGAAGCCAGCGTGCCTTACGGCGAACTGCTGCACGGCGAGGTCGTAAGCTTGGGCATACGTGCCGCTCTCTTTCTCTCGCACAAGCATGTGGGCCTTCCCGCGCGCGATGAGGCAGAAGTTCTCAACACGCTTTCCTCACTGCAACTTCCCCTGCAGCTTCCCGAAAAAGTGGACCCCGCTTCGGCCCTGCAACACGTGAAGGCGGACAAAAAGTTCCGTGGAGGAAAAATACGTTTTGTCCTGCTGAAGAAGCTCGGAGAGCCGGTGGTGTCGGAAGAAGTGACATCGGACGACTTGGCTGAAGCTCTCGCCCACTTAGGCACAACTCCGCGTTTACGCAAATCTTAATACCAACCTTTACCCTCTATTAACGCCATGACCGATTCCCGAACAACTCAATTGGCTCAGAGCCTGGTGAACTACTCCTGCCGCGTTCAGCCCGGAGAGCATGTACTGCTCGACCTCATCGACGCTCCGGACGAGATTGGCATCGAACTCATCCGTGCCGTGCGAGCCAACGGAGGAGTTCCTCATGTCCGCCTGCGCCACGGACGCATTACGGCAGAAATGTTTTCCGGCGCGACCGATGCGCAGTACGGCAGCATCGCCTCATTTGAGCTTGATGAGATGAAAGCCATGCAAGCCTACATCGCCATTCGCGGCAGCCAAAACGCCTACGAAAACTCGGGCGTGCCCGCTGCGGATATGAAGCTTGTCCAAAAGCACATGAACCCGGTACACGAACGTCGCGTATGCCACACCAAGTGGTGCGTTCTGCGCTGGCCCACCCCGTCCATGGCACAGGGCGCCTGCATGAGCACAGAGCAGTTCGAGGATTTTTATTTCCGTTGCTGTCTGGCTGACTACGGCAAGCTCAAATGCGCCATGGAACTGCTCGCCGCACGCATGATGCGCGCCGAACGCGTGCACATCGTCGGTCCGGGTACGGATCTCTCCTTTTCCATCAAAGGGATGCCTGCCATTCCCTGCGCCGGAGAGATGAACATACCCGATGGCGAAGTTTTCACCGCCCCCATCCGCGACTCCGTGAACGGCACAGTGCGCTACACTGCTCCCTCCATCTACCAGGGCATCGCTTTCGATGGCGTCACTTTCTCTTTCCGCAACGGAAAAATTGTGGAGGCACACTGCAACGGCAACGAAGACGCTCTCAATAAAATACTCGATTCCGATGAAGGAGCCCGCTATATCGGTGAATTCTCCTTCGGTGTCAACCCTGAAATTCTGCAACCCATGCGCGATATTCTCTTTGACGAGAAAATTGCCGGCTCGTTTCACTTCACCCCGGGCAACGCCTACGAAAATTGCGATAACGGCAACCGTTCCCAAGTTCACTGGGACCTCGTCTGCATCCAGCGTTCCGACTACGGCGGCGGCTCCATCTTCCTGGATGACGAGCTCATCCGTAAAGACGGCGTCTTCACGGATCCGGCTCTCAGCATCCTCAACCCTGCCCGACGCTGAAAACTCCGTGACGCCCAAGTCCCAATTTACGAGGGCGGGAATCATGGCTTGCCAAGCTCCGCGACGCCAATGAATGACCGGGGCTCGCAGGGCGAAGAACAGGCGCATTCAAGAGGCGGCGGCAAAGACTTTTTTGCGGATTATGACGCAAAAAAGCTGAAAGCATGCGGGTTCGCCGCGCGTATGGGTGGCGATGAAGACTAAAAACAGCAACCGATCGATGGTAGCGGGGTGGAGAATGGCTCTGGGGACGCTGTGCATGGCGGTCATGTTGACAGCGCAGGCTCAGCAGGCAGAACCGACAGAAGCAGCGAGCGCCCCGCAGGAGCAGGAGCTGCGGCAGGACCCGCTCATCACCACAGGAACGCTGGAAAACGGAATGCGCTACGTGATACGTCCTACGAAAGAACCGGCGGGACGAGGCTCGGTACGACTCCGGGTGAATGTGGGTTCGATGAGCGAAAATGATGAAAACACAGGATTTTCACATCTGTTGGAGCACATGGTGTTCAACGGAAGCAGCAACTTCAGGCGCGGGGAATTGATCCCTGTGATGCAAAAACTGGGACTGGGCTTCGGAGGGGATGCCAACGCCTACACCGGACTGCAGGAGACAGTGTACATGCTCGATCTGCCCAATCTGCAGGAAAAAACGGTGGACACGGCGCTCACCATCATGCGCGACTTTGCGGACGGAGCAACGCTGGAAGATGAGGCCATTGAGAAGGAACGCGGGATCGTAATCAGCGAGCTGAAAGCACGGGATTCCGCCGAAATGCGGGCTCATGTTCAGTTTCTGGAACAGCTCACGGAAGGCACTCGTACAGCAAAATACATGCCCATCGGCAAAGAAGAAGTATTGCGCCACGGTTCCCCGGAACTCGTGCGCAAGCACTACAGAGACTACTACACGCCCGGCAACATGACGCTGATTCTCACCGGTAACTTTGTCCCTGAAGAAGCCGAGGCCTGGGTGAAGCGCCATTTTGAAGGCATGCAAGCGCGAGAATCCGCCGCGCGACCAGATGTCGGTCAACTCACCGAACCGCAGCAGAAAGCAAAGCTCATACCTAATGACGAGCAGGCCGATGTGACCCTGTACGTCACCGTGGTCAAGCCCTACCAAGAAAAAGCCGACACCGCCAAACAGCGCGCACAGGACCTGCCGCTCAAACTCGCTTGCGCTATGCTGGAACGTCGTCTGCGCCGTATCTCCCACACGGCAGACTCCCCCTTCACCAGGGCCAACGTTGAACACCAGGATTTGTACGAAACGGCGGAACTGTCAACGTTGGGAATATCCGCCCGACCGGAACAGTGGCGCAGCGCGCTGCAGGCCGGAGTACAGGAACTGCGCCAGGCCATGCAATACGGGTTCACGCCCGATGAGCTGAAAGAGGCCACAGACGCCCTGATGAGCAATCTGCAGCAAGCCTGCGCCACCTGGGAAACCATACCTGCTGCTGCCATGGCCGACCGCATCGTAGCGGCGGTCGGAAAGAAAGCGGTGATGACCGATGCACAGGAAAACCTGCGCGCACTGCAACCGGCTGTCGCCCACATTCTGGATAACCCCGATTTATGCCAGCAGGCGCTCCGAGAAACTTTCGACCTGAAAAACGCACGGCTGACTATGATGGGACGGATGCCACAGGATGCCACACCGGAAGCGCTGTGCGAAGAATACTTTGACAAAGCTCTTCAAGCCCCGGTGCAAAAAAAAGAGGAACAAGCGCTCAAGCCTTTCGCCTATGAGACCATCGGCATGCCCGGCGTAGTTCTGCATCGGGAGTACTGGGAAGACCTGGGCGTAACCATCCTCACCCTCTCCAACGGCATACGCGTCAACCTGAAACCCGTGAATTTCCGCAAAGGTACAGTCAGCGTGCAAGCGGCGATGGACGGCGGGCTGCTCAGCCTGCCCTCTACGCCCGGCTTAGCGAACATGATTCATGCCGTCATGAATCGTGGCGGTCTCCAAGAGCACAGCTATGATGAATTGGAGCGTCTTCTGGCTGCCAAACAGGTGTCGCTCAACTTTGGCATGACCCCCACTCGCTTCATATTCTCCGGCAATGCCTCTTCACAAGACTTGGAACTGCAGTGCAAATTGATTGCCGCCGCCATTCTCTACCCCGGCTATCGGGAGGAAGGTGCAACGCTGCTGCGTCGAAATCTGGACAACGAGTACCGCGAGCTGGAAACGACTCCGGGGGGAGTGTACGCTACTAAATCGCGCCGCGCCATTTTCGGGGACAATGTGCTGTTCACCGTGCCGAAGCGCGAAGATATCGAAGCACGCACCACTCATGAGGTGATGGAGAGCATGCGTCCCCTGCTGGAGAAGAATTATATGGAAATCACGTTGGTGGGCGACTTTGACGTAGAAGCGACGCTGCCGATACTGGAGCGCACCTTTGGCGCCATGCCTCAAAGACAGGCTGAGCCGCGGCCCCTTACGACTGAAAAGCGCCGCGTGGACATGCACGCATGGGGACAGAATATCACCCTGCCTTACCCCACCCAATTGGACAAAACACTCGTAGCGCGCGTGCACGCCGCCGGCAATGGGCGCGATCGGCGCCGCAACCGCCGACTTGATGTACTCGCCTCCATCCTGCGCAACAAGCTTTTTGACGGGTTGCGTGCTGCCATGGGCGAAAGCTACTCCCCCCAAGTGCAAGTGCAGGCAAATGATGATTTCGACAACGCCGCTCTGATTACCACAATCTCCGCCGGCGTGAAACGCAATCGTCCCATAGTAAAAGCCGCTATGGAGAGCATCTGCAACGGCATCGGTCAAGGCAGCATCAGCGACGAGGAGTTCCAGCTCGCCATACGTCCTTACCGCGCCATGTTGCAAAAGAACCTCATCACGCCGACCTGGTGGGAACATAACCTGCTCGATCTGCAGAGCGACCCGGAACGGCGGTCGCTTATGCGCGAGGTGACCAAGGATGTGGAGAGTATCACCTCGGAAGAAATACGGGCCCTCGGTCGCGAAATCTTCGGTAAGGATACCCGGGCCGACTTCTTCTTTGTCACGCCGGAAGATGACGCACAACCGCATTCATCCGATGAGGAGACCAGCGCCAATGTGCAGCAACCGCCTCCTCCCCTGCCAACGCCGGGACCGGGTGAGTATGCTGTCGTGACCACTGCCGCTACTGCCGACATCCCGGAATGGAAGGCCGTAGCCCAGGCTCTGCTGGACAAATATCCGGGGGCGAAATTGTGCGTGACTTCTGATCTGAGCGAAGAGACTTGCACAAAAGTCCTGCGCGAAGCGCGTCCTCTCTACGTCGCCTTTGTAATGCGCCCGGAAGAAGTGACACGCGTCGGCATCAACAACCTGCATCGCGCCACACGCAAAATAGATGATGACCCCTATGGCGACTGCATCTGGGGCATCATCACCGGCTACTGCGCTGAGGACGCCCTGCGCATCGCCCAAGGTCAGGGTGTCCTCGAGCTTTCTCGTCTGCTCGCCATCGCCTGTCCCGATAACCAGCGATTTGAACACAGCTACTGCATGAGTGAACAAGAGGGCTTGCCCATCACCGAACGCAGCGGCGACGCGGCCTCAACAACGACTTTTGACGTTTCTACTCCTGAAGGTCGGGAAGCCCTGCAGGACGGCATACAAATGCGCTTTTCTTACCAGCTCTCCACCCAAAATCCGCAACTGCTCATTACAGCCACCCAATCCTCCCCATTTAACTTGGAAATGCCCCTGTGCAAGGGGCTTGTTTTTTCTTCCGACAAGAAACTGCACTCCGTGGGTTGCCAGCATCTCATCGCCTTTGCCAGCGCCCGACAACCCGCCATGCAGGGCAAAACACGAGCTTTGCAGAGCTTGGTTGAGGCCATGCATTTTCCCACCATTACACCGGACCGCAATGAGCGCGTATGGCTCGCTCTCGGTCCCGGACAAGCGGGCAATGCCGCCGGTAGTCGCCAGAGCCTGGCTGTGACCGCTATTTCCGCCTATGGATGCCACCAGTTTGTCGGCTCTACACTTCCCTCGTGGTATGGAGAGGCAGCCGCCGCCGTGTGCCATTTCTTCCTGAACCACACCGATGATACAACTCTCGCTCAGGCCGTCTTTCTCTCCAACCAACTGCTCATCGCCAAGACATTGGCCGTAGATCCGCAACTCATGAAAGTGGAACCCAATGGAGAGGAAATAGGTCCCGAATTGCAGCGCGACATACTCAACTCCGGGGTACGCCTGACTGCCGACCGTGCGCGCGACGCAGCGGGACTTGTGCTGGAGCGTGATGCGCTCGTTTTCTACGGAGACCCGGCACGCCCCGCCCTGGTGAGCTGCACGCGCAAACACGCCCCTCTTTCTGTCACTCGAGCGGATGACGGCTCCGTCTCCCTGCGCGCCGAGCAAAACTACTCAGGTCCGGCCGCCATACTGCTCCGCTCCTGCGGGAAGCAAGTGTCTTCCCCGACGTTCAGCACAAAAAACGCCATTGTCACCAGCGACTTCATCCTCCTCCCCGAGGTTTCGCTCAAGAAAGGGGAGACGCTCAAGTGAAGTGAGATGCCAGGCAATTGCAGGAGAGAGTGCGATTGCCTGTTATGATGTTGACATCTCTGAAAACTCTCGAAATAAGGAAACGAGAGAGACGGCGTATTGAGAGGCGAATGAAACGGGAAAGAAAAAGATCGGGGGTGATCATGAGTCAGGGTGTATTGGAGGGTGAGCGGAACAACAGACTGGCAAAAACAGTCGAAAAAAACGTCCAGAAGAGCGGCAAGATAGCAATTCATGAGAGAGCGGCACAAACCGACCATTGAATGAAAGGGGTCTTTTGAGCGCCGCAAAAGAAGGATCAGGGATACTCATGTTGAGGGTGGGGGAAGCTATAAACAGAGAACTGAAGGAGCAAACGGAACCAAATGGGGGGGAAAGTGATAAGCCGAAAAGGTTTTGCGATGCCGGTTATCGCCTTTTGATCACTCCGAACAAATGACTTTTTAAGGGTTCAAAGTCAGGGGACTTGGGCGGGCGAAGCCCGAGGAGAAGCAAAGCTGACGCGAAGCGGAATTCTTAAAAACCGCACGCGTTCGGAGCGATACCCTGACGGGACCGTTACTTGGTGCGCTGTTTATAACCCTCGCGCACGCGTTCGTTCTCGGCACGGTTGGCACGAACGCTGTTCAGCGCACGCTCAGCTTCAAAGACGATGCCATTATCACCCTCCTTGGAGAACCTCTCCAGAAATTGAACAACCCAAGGCCAATCGTACATGCCGGAGAGCATTTTGATACAGTCAAGCTTCTGCTGGCGGCATTTCTCGAGGACGGCTCGCTTTTCCATGAGAGCGGGGTATTGCGGATCATCCTTGCCGATAAAGGTAGCGGCGGTCGGGTCGGTTTGCGCCATGACATCCGCCCACTCTCCGGTATCTTCGTCTATCTTATCGTAAAGCATCAAGACAAGTTTGTTAGCGTCTTCCTGGGAGCGATCACGATTCTGGCGCGCAATGCCGTTGATCATACTCTGCACCATCTTTTTCTTTCTCTCATCCGTACCGGCGATGGACATTAAATCGCCCTGCAAGTAATCCAAAATATCGTCCTGACCATAGTTGGAAAAGAAAATGCGATCGGTACGCCAGTTGTTGGGGTCAACAGCGCGCTGCTTGTAATAAGCGAGCGCTTTCGGAGAACATGACTTAGCCAGAGTGGGCATTAAGTTCTGCCGTTGGGCCTCAGGCAACGAGTCAAAAATTTTGTCGCCGAGTTCCTTTTTTTTGTCCATGGAATCCATTTGCTCCACGATGTTGTCCAAGCAGTGCGAGAGCGTACGCGAAAGCCCGCCGGAAAGTCGTGGCTTACGTAGCAGATCCGTGATCATCGGAATATCTTTCTCCGTGACGCGCAATCCCATGCTCTCCCAAATACAGGAGAGGATGTCATCTCTCTTCGGAAATTTCTTGATGGATTTTTTAGCAAGAGTTTTGGCAAGTTTGTGAAGTTTGTCATTGATGCCTTCGATATTGGCCACCGCCAGACGCTGCACAAGCCAGCGATAGAGGGTAGGCTTGATCTTGGCGGCATCCTTGGCAAGACGGTCAAAGACGAGCTTGCTGATGTCGGCATCGGCCTCGGATGCGATACTCAGAAGCATGCATGCGAGCTGGGCCATGCCCTCGGGGTGATTGCCACCGAGCGGTTTTCCATCGACTCCTTTCATCTCGGGATTCACAACCACGTCCATCAGGAAGCGCGCCTCCTCCTTACTGCAACGCACATCCACATGCTTCTTCTCAGCGTCGCCGAGCGTATCAATTCCCAGCTTGTTGATCTCCTGAGCGCGGTGGAGGATCTTGTTTATTCTCGCATTTTCCTCAAGCTTGGCTTTCTGCTCTGCGTTGTGCTGGAGGATCAAAACTCCACACACACCGATGCCCACCGCCATCGCGCCGCATATACCCCAAAAACCGGCGGACTTCCAGACGGACTTCTTGGTAATGGTCGCGCGCAGCTTTTCCACATACTCGGCATCCACATCGTGCAAAAGCTCAGCCTGTTCAACCGCGCTCACGTTCGTATAATCTTTCGCGACAGGGTTCTGGGAGGTCTCCGAACCCGAGACCTTTTGCTTCTTGGGCTCATGAGACGGCGTGCTGTGCCCGGACGCTCCTGCAGGAGCGTTCAATTCTCGCATGGGCGGCAATCCCCCGCCCGTCGGCTTGCGGCGTCCCTCCTCAGCTGTCCGTTCCTCCTTCTCAGCCTGAGCAACTTCCTCCTCCGCCACGCGTTCAGACTCCGACGTTGCCAATCGACTCGCCTCCTCCTCTGTGGCGACGCCGGCGACCTCTGCCGCATCGAGAACAGCCGACGGATCGTCAGCAGGAGCTTCCGACGCAGGCTGCTCGGACTTGGCGGGAGCAGTATCGTTCAACTTCGGGACAATTGCCTGCCCGTCGGAAGCTTTGAGACGTACCATCCTTTTGGGAGCGGCGGCGACATTCAACGAGCGGTGCAAGGAAGCGGCGGGATTCTTGGGAAGAGCTGCCATAGCTGTGATCAATTCGTCTTCCTACTATAGCCTCAAAAAACCGGTTTGGCAATCTCCGAGTTTTCTTGATCTTCATTTTTTTCACTTTTTTTGCTGCGTGACGAGATTTTTTAACTGTGAGATTGACTTTCGGCATATTTTCGTGTAGAGTGGAGGACGCGCGGGAGACGAGTCTCTCTCTTTCGGCGCGCCTCATCTTCCTCGTTCCCTTTCCCAATCCCTCCCGTGTACTCAAACGAACAATACCTGCTGGAACTCTTGGCCGAACATGGCGCCATCAGCGCCGAAACCGTGGAAAGCGCCCGCGCGCAAATCGGCGTTACGGAGAGTGTATTAGAACATTTGGTGAACGAAAAGCTGCTCACGTACGACTACATCGCCCAAGTGGCGGCGGCAAGTTCGGGGTTGGAGTTTGTCGATCTGAACGCTTTTGAGGTTGACCCGCCTACCCTGGCGCAGGCACAGCCAGACGTGGTACGCCGCCTGAATTTCCTGCCCATAGGAGACGACGGATACTCCCTGCAGGTGGCTGTGGCAGATCCCTTTGCCATGGAGACGCTCGACAGTCTCTCGCAGATACTCGGGAGGGACGTGAGCTTCTTTGTCGCGGCGGAGGACACCCTGCAGAAAGCCATCGCCAAGTACTATCCGGAAAAGAAAGCGGGCGGAGCCAATGAGGAAGCTCCCATCATTGAGCTCATCGACAATATGTTCAACGAAGCTCACAAGATGCGCGCCTCAGACATCCATATTGAACCGATGGAGGACCGCGTGCGCTTCCGCTACCGCGTGGACGGACGACTCATCGAGACGGCTAACCACCCCAAGAAGCTGCTTGGCTCCATGGTTGCTCGTATCAAAGTGATGAGTTCCACCATGAGCATCGCTGAGAAACGCATACCCCAAGATGGTCGCATTGAGATGGACTTGAAAGACGGAGCTCACATTGACCTTCGCGTCAGCACCGTGCCCTCCAACCATGGCGAATCGGTGGTCATGCGTATTTTGGATAAGTCCGCCCTGCAATTGGGACTGCCGCAGCTCGGCTTCCTCTCGGACGATGAAGCGACCTTTGATCGCCTGGTCACCCTGCCTGACGGCGTTATCCTGGTGACGGGTCCTACCGGCTCCGGTAAAACGACCACCCTGTACGCGTGCTTGAATCACTTAAATAGACCGGATAAGAAAATTATTACAGCTGAGGATCCGGTGGAATACGAAATGCCCGGCATCAACCAAGTAATGATTCGCACCGATATCGGCATGACCTTCGCTGCCGCCTTGCGAGCCATGCTCCGCCAGGCGCCCAATATCATCATGATCGGTGAGATTCGCGATGGCGAAACGGCCAGTATCGCCATTCAGGCCGCCATGACCGGTCACTTGGTGCTTTCCACCCTGCACACGAACGACGCCCCCTCCTCCGTGGCTCGTCTTGCCGACATGGGAGTGGACCGCTTCCTCATCGCTTCCGCCGTCCGCGCCATCATGGCGCAACGCCTTTGCCGCTGTCTGTGCGAGAATTGCAAAGTGGACGGCAAGCTCACCCCGAAACAGGCCAATTTGCTGGGCATCGACATTGGTCACGTGGTCAAAGTTCCTCACCCCGGCGGTTGCGAGGCATGTCGCGGCAAAGGAATGAAGGGGCGCATGGGCATCTTTGAAATCTTCCAGGTGACCGACGACGTGCGCGAACTCATTAACTCCAATCTCTCCTCCGCGCAGCTGCGCAAGCGCGCCCGCGAGCTGGGCATGCGCACACTGCGCGAAGACGGCATTCGCAAAGTGCTGGCCGGTCGCACCTCTGCCGATGAGGTGATCCACGTGACCACCGGCGACGCAAGCTGACACTCCCTCCCTACCCCGATCACCCCTTACACCACCGTTTATCGACTATGGATACCCAACTGGCTCTGGACGTTTTCATCAACGCAGGTCTTATGGACCGAGCAATGGCGAAGGACGTTGTGGAAGAAATGTCCAACAGCGGCAAGGAACTTTGGGAAACCTTACTGGACTTCGGGATTGTCCCCTCCCTGGAAGACTTCTGGAATGTCATCGCCGCCGAAGTCGGAGCGCAATACATCTCACTGGAAGGCTTCACACCGCCGCAACAGGTGCTTGAAATGCTGCCGGCGGCTCAAGCCCGTCTGCATGGAGCTCTGCCCATCGAATACCGTGAGGGCGAAGGACTCTACGTCTGCCTGGAAGACCCGCTGAATCCGCAGACTGTAGATGATCTGCGCGTCGTGACCGGCAAAGACATTTACCTGTACGTAGCGGCGGACTATGAGGTGCGCGCGCGCATAGCGGAGTACTACGGCGGCGTCGAAGCAGCCATGGGCGACTTGATGGAAGACCTGGCCAACATGAGTGTGAACAGTCTGGATGGCTCAGAAGAGGCAAACTCCGTGCCCATTGTGCGCTTTGTGAACCTGGTCATCACTCAGGCCATCAAGGAGAAGGCCTCGGATATTCACTTGGAACCCTTTGAGCACGAGTTCAAGATACGCTACCGTGTGGACGGAGCGCTGTATGAAATGGCGCCGCCGCCCATTCATCTGGCCAGTCCGATCATTTCGCGCGTGAAAGTGATGGCCGGTATGAACATCGCCGAGCATCGCGTCCCGCAGGATGGTCGTATCATGATGCGCGTGGGCGACAACAACGTGGATATGCGTGTAAACTCCCTGCCCACCCAGCACGGGGAATCAGTGGTGATGCGCGTGTTGGATCGCAACAACGTGAGTCTTGATCTTAACAACCTCAACCTCTCCCCGATGATTCACGAGTACATTCTCGACACCGTGAACATGCCCAACGGCATCTTTGTGGTCACCGGTCCTACCGGTTCGGGCAAGACGACCACCCTCTACGCTGCTTTGCGAGAAATCAATACGGAGGACACCAAGATTCTCACCGCAGAGGACCCTGTGGAATATGACATTGACGGCATTGTACAGGTTCCCATCAATGAGGGCATTGGCGTAACTTTCCCGCGTGTGTTGCGTGCTTTCCTGCGTCAGGACCCGGACCGCATCCTCGTGGGTGAGATTCGTGATCAGGACACGGCCCAAATCGCCATACAGGCCGCGCTCACCGGTCACCTGGTGCTCTCAACCCTGCATACCAACGATGCCGCAGGCGCAGTAACGCGCTTCATCGACATGGGCGTACAGCCTTTCCTGCTGGCTGCCACACTGCTCGGCGTGCTGGCGCAGCGTCTCGTGCGCACCATCTGCCCGTACTGCAAGATCCCTTACTCTCCGTCGCGCAGTTTGCTCAACCGGCTGGGAGTTAATCCGGCTTTACTCGCCCAGCAGCAGTTCTTCACCGGCGAGCGTTGCGACAAATGCGGCAACACTGGCTACAAGGGACGCAAGGGCATTCACGAGCTGTTGAACGCCTCCGAACCTATCCGAGAACTCATCACGCAGAACGTGCCCTCCATCACTCTGAAGCAAAAAGCCATTGAGCTGGGCATGCGCACACTGCGCGAAGACGGCATTCAAAACATATTTGACGGACACACGACGATCGAAGAAGTGCTGCGTTACACCTGATAAGAAATTTTCCTACATACACCCCTCACCTTTCACCTCAACTTATGTCGAAGTTTAAATACATAGCTCTTGACAAAAATGGCGCTGAAACCACCGGCGTCATAAGCGCGGACAGTAAGATAGCGGCCATGGAAATGGTACGTGCCCAGGGACTTTTGGTGCGCGAATGTGAGGAAGCGGGCTCCGCTGCCTCAAAGAACATGGTCACTAAGGCTGAGAAAGAGAAAAAGCAAGGTGGAACCAAGACTAAAAAGCCAGTCGGCAAGGGCAAGGCAGGAGGCAGCATAAGCCGCAGAGAGCTTATGATTTTCACACGCCAGCTCGCCACGTTGATTGACGCCGGGCTGCCGCTGTTGCAGAGTTTACAGGTCTTACACAAGCAGGAGCCCAACCCCAATCTGCGTGCTACGCTCGGTGCGCTGGGCGATGCCGTGCAAGGAGGTTCCACTTTCTCGGATGCTCTTTCCTCTTACCCAAAGCTATTCAACCGTCTGTTTGTGAACATGGTGAAGGCCGGTGAGGTGGGCGGCGTGCTGGAAGTGGTACTCAAGCGTTTGGCCGAATACGAGGAAAAGGCCGGCAAACTGCGTGGCAAGGTCGTATCGGCTATGATCTACCCGATGATCATCATGGTAATTGCAGTGGGTATTCTCACCTTCCTTATGCTGGTGATTGTGCCGAAGTTCAAAGAAATGTTCGAGGGACAAAACATGGAGCTGCCCGCTTTCTCGAAGTTTGTGTTTGATTTCTCGGACAACTGCATGGCCGACTCCATTATTCCCTACGTGCCGAATGCCGTAGTTGGCATCTTCGTTGTCTTCGCCATCATTGTGTTTCTCACGCTGTGGCGTCGCACTCCGAAGGGGGGACGCATCGTGGATTCCATGATGCTCAAACTTCCCAAGCTCGGCCACCTCAATCGTGTGAACGCCGTCGCCCGCTTCTCCCGCACTTTCGGCACCCTCGTCTCCTCCGGCGTCCCCATTCTTCAGGCCCTCAACATCACCCGCGACACGTCGGGCAACGTCGTTGTGTCAGACTCCGTGACCAAGATACATGATGCCGTACGCGAGGGCGAATCCATTGTCACGCCGATGCAAACCAGCCCGGTATTCCCTCCGATGGTCATTTCCATGGTGGACGTAGGCGAGGAGACTGGTCGTTTACCGGACATGCTGATGCGTGTGGCTGAGGTGTACGATGAAGAAGTGGACAACTCGGTGACAGCGCTCACAGCCATGTTGGAACCGATTATGATCGTGTGTCTGGCCGTTGTGGTAGGCAGTATCGTGCTGGCGATGTTCCTACCGATGATGGAAATCATCAAAAACGTGTAATGGCTGCCATGCAAACCGGGAAAAAGCACGCAGGCGGGTTCACGCTCATTGAGGTTTTCGTGGTCATGGCCATTTTGGCCATCCTGGGCACGATGGGCTGGGTCGCGTCCGGCATGGTAAACAATCGCCAGATGACGAAAACGGCCGAGCTCCAAATTGCCCAGTTGGAAGTGGGTATGAACGGCTATCGCATGGACTTCGGAGATGTCATCCCTGCCGGGACAGGCGATGAATGGAGTTCTCACGTTCTCTACAAAGCTCTGTACTGCGATGAGAATGGCGATGGTGAACCGGACATCGACGAACAGACGAACGAAGTCCGCACTCCCTACTGCGAAAGCATTGTTCCTCTCGCCAAAATTAAACAACAGCGCGAGGCCATCAACGGCATCCCCGCCATTAAAAAAAGCGTACGCATGACCGGCTCGAAACGGAATAAAAAGACCTTTATCCTCCTCGATCCCTGGGGAAATCCTTACCGCTACCGACAAGGCTACGAACTGCCTGATAAGGAGGGCAAAACCGGCAAGGGCATCAACCCCGATTTTGACATCTTTACCCAAGGACCGGACGGTAAAGGCAATGGACTTACCAATCGAAACGCCAATGAGGACAATATCTCCAATGTGCGTTCGTGGAAGTAATCCCATCCCCGTTTCTGAGCCGCATTCCATCAAGCTTATGACATGAGGGAGATCCTTTCTCTTCTTTTGACAGGTTGTGCAGGCGCCGTCCTGACGCTTCCTCTCGCGGGCCTGTCCGCTTACGCCGCTCCGCCGAAGCTGAAGGAGTCCGCTGCAATTGTCCCGACAGCCCCCATGACCGCCCTCGCCGGCTTGGTGAGTCGCGTTACGCCGGAGTACGCGGATCGCGTTAGTTTTGTCATTGACAACAGTGCGGAGCATCCGATAATTTCCGCAAAAGGGGCAGGAATTCTCATCACCGCCGCCAACGTTCGCGAGTGCGCACGTGCGTACGGGTATTACCTGCGCAACATCGCCCATGTCCACCTTTCATGGAACGGCGACAACCGTTCTGCAGCCAGGTTTGTGGTGCCAAAGAAGCCTGTTGATGTGCCGGCAACACTCCCCATGAACTTTGCCTTCAATTACTGTACGCTCAGTTACACCGGTGCGCACTGGAGTCTGAAACGCTGGCTGAATGAAATTGATCGCCTCGCATTAAATGGGTTTCGCTACGTATTAGTCACATCAGGCTTAGAAAAAGTATGGCAGGGTTTTCTGAGCAAGACAGGCGCCCAATCGTCGATCTCCTCGTTCATCGCCAATCCGTGTTACTCCGCATGGTGGAATATGGGAAACTTGGAAGGAGAAGGAGGGCCGGTGTCTGCAGCTCTCATTGAAAGCGAAGCCAAACTGGGGCGTGCTATTGTAACTCGCCTCCGCGACTTGGGTATGGAACCGGTGCTGCAGGGCTACGTTGGCTTTGTTCCGCACGATTACTCGCAGTACACAGAGGATATCCTCCCGCAGGGCTCATGGGTTGGCGGATACAGACGCCCGGCCGTGCTCCGTCCGGATTCAGCCGCCTTTGTCAAACTGGCTGAATACTGGTACAAAAACTTGGAGGATGTCTATGGCATCAAGGCCACGGCCTTTGGCGGCGACCTCTTCCACGAGGGAGGAAACACCGGCGGAGCTGACTTGGAAAAATGCGCTGCAGCGGTGCAGAATGCCATGCAGAAAGCCTCCCCGGGTTCAGTCTGGTTTCTCCAGGCATGGGCCGGCAACCCAAAGGCCGAGCTCTTACGCGGTACGGATCCTGAACATACGGTCATCCTGGCATTGGAGAAAAATCTGTCCTCCGGCAATGGGCTTTCGCGCAACTACCAGGGGCGCCCCTACGTATGGTGTGAACTTGCGAATTTCGGAGGCAATCACGGACTTTTCGGCGGCTTCGGAATTTTAGAAAAAGCTGCAGGAAATGCTGACGGCGCTTCCGGATTCGGTCTGCTCTCCGAGGGCCTTGAAACAAATCCCCTCTACTACGAACTTTTCTTCGAACGCATCAACAACCGCGATGTCATTGACCGCGATAAATTTTTGAAGCGTACCGTGCTGTCCCGTTACGGCAGTTCTGATCCCGACTTGGCGCAAGCCCTGAACCTGCTGGCTGGCAGCGTGTACTCTCCTACCGGTATGCGAGAAGGCTGTCCGGAAAGCATCCTCTGTGCTCGTCCCGGCTTTGATACCAACAAAGCCTCCACCTGGAGCGACCCAAACGTCTTCTACAATCCGGAGGATGTACTTCTGGCGGGGCGGTTGATGTTGGCGGCAGCCAGGAAGGATCCCAACTTGATGCAAAGTAGCGGCTTCCGCTACGATCTGGCGGATGTATGCCGTCAGGCGCTTGCCGAAAAAGCGCGCGCGATTTTGCCGCAGTGCAAAGCTGCCATGCACAACAAGAAAGAATTTTCAACCAAGTGTGCGGAGTTCATGGCCCTTTTCCCACTCACGGCGGATATTCTTGCCACGAACGAGAATTTTCTGCTCGGCCGCTTCCTGGATGGCGCAGCCAAGCGTGAAGCCGGTTTCAGGGGTGAGATGACGCGCAACCTGAGACGCCTCATTACTACGTGGACTCCCGGCATTACCGAGCTGAACGACTACGCCCATCGTCAGCTTTCAGAACTTATTCGTTATTACTACATGCCGCGTTGGGCCGCTTTCTTCCGCGCTAACGGCGCCGGGCTGCAGGAAGCACGCACTCGCGAAACGGTGGTCACCAACAACGGTGAGCGTATCGTGACCCACATTCGTGACGATAAGAATGTGGAAGCTATTGAACTCGCTTTTCCCACCGCTAAGATTCCCCTGCTGCACAAACCGAAAGGGGATCTGCTCAATCTCGCCGAGCAAGCTCTCAAGTAATTTCCTGCCGCAGCGCCTCATTCGGCTTCGCGTGGGTCGGCCTCATCAGTCCGCGCTCTTTATCTATCTCACGGCGTATGCGTTGCATACGTCGTTTAAGATTTCGGATGCGACGTCCGTCATAATCTTTCAGCAAGGTGCGCAGCTCCTCCTCCCGACGTGCCCGATCGTCTTCATGCACAGGATGCATCGTCACCAGCATAATCAACCGTTCGCGAGTCTTTTGTGAAAAATCGGCGCGCGCCGTCAAAAAACTGAGAACCCCGAGCGTACGTTCTCCCTCCCGAGTCGCCTCTTGAATGCGTCCCGCGCGGAGCAGCATGCGCATATATCGATCACGTACGGCAAAGTAGAGCAGTATGGCTTCACTATCCCCGGGATTGGCCGCAAGTAAATCCTGCGCATATTCCAGAGCTCGTTGCAGATCCGATGCAGGTCTGCCGAGAGGCGGCTGATGGGAAGAGAGCCGCAGGTACACGCGACGCAGGTCTTCGGCATCTGGTTCTTTCTCCAGCATTTCATCCAGGAGAATGATTGCCTGTTCGCCATGCGGCGCCAAAATCCGCTGCAGCCCAGTACTGCGCGCCATGGCAAGCAACTCGACTCGCTCGAGCCTCGCTTTCCGATTGTCCGGCATCTCCTGCAGCACGCCCGCGAGCATGTGCGCAGCACGCGCCAGCAGTACGCCGCGACCGGGCTTCGTGTGTTGACACTTCGTACTCTCTCCGCATGAGCAGGGGGCGCTGTGCAACGCTACAAGCATCAAGCTGCGCACCAGCTCCAGCCGCTCCTCTCCACTCGCCTGCGCTCCCTCTTCACCCACCATTTTCAGCAAAATCTCATTGGCTTCCTCCCGCCTCGGGTGCGTGCCGTCCTGCCTTTCTTGAGCATACAGGGCGGACGCCAACCCATTGCAGGCCTCCACGCGACGAACAGGATCAGACGTGAGCTGGCTTATCGCGCGGCGATAATTTGTCTCCGCCGTTACATAGTCGCCAGTCTGAAGAGCAATGGATGCCAGGGTGAGACAAGCATCGGCCATCTTGACGGATCCTCTCTCTGCATCAGCCACGATTTGTTCGTAATAAGGCATGAGGTCCTGAATCAGGCGAGCGTCCGCGCGCGAAGGCGGCAGAAAGTCTTCATCCGTGCCGCCCTTGCCCATCATGCCCGTGAAAATACGCTGCAAAGAGGCATCCGCTATCCGCGCATTGCGCTCGGCAAGCTCACGTTGCTCACTCTCACTCCTCAGCGATGCCCGCACCCGCACATAACCCGTAATCATGGCGGCGAACAACATCAGCAATAAAATCACTGTCGCGTGGCTCCACGCCGCCACGGCCGGCTTACGTCGCACCCACATGACATAGCGACGGAAAAAACTCACCGGACGGGCCATTACCGGCTCACCGGACAGATAGCGCCGGAGGTCATCCGCCATGTCAGCCATGGAGGCATAACGATCCGCAGGGTGAAATGAGATGCTCTTGTTGATGATAGCTCCGAGTTCTCCCGCATTCCTCAGCGGAGGGAGCGGATCGGAACAAATGTGACGCACGAGTTTTCCGGGTTCCGTCTCGCGGAACACGGGCTTCCGAGTGACCAACTCATAAAGCGTCAGCCCCAGACTATACTGATCCCCTGCAAAGGAGTTCTCCCCGCGCAGCAGTCTCTCCGGCGGCATGTAACGCAACGTGCCGTCATGCGTCTGTGTCACCAGCGGCGCTTCTTCCCCGGCATTGAGTACCGTGGCCAGACCGAAATCACTCACATGCACCACCCCCTCATCATCCAACAGCAAATTGCCCGGCTTGATGTCACGATGCAGCACGCCGTGCGCATGCGCAAAGGCCAGGGCCTCCGCTGCCTGCAACCCGATCCGAGCTACAGCACGCTCATAAGCCATGCCGGGAAAGGCGCGCGCCACATTGCCGGCTTTCACTCCCTGCCCTCGCACGAGACTCATCACGTAGTAGCGCCATGGACCCTCCCGCCCCGCACCGAACACCTCCACGATATTCGTATGTCTCAGTTTGGCAATGAGCCTGGATTCATTTTCAAAAGCTTCACTGTGTCGCGCATCCGAACTCCACGAGGGCGAAAGTATCTTCACGGCCACCTCACGCTGCAAGCTTTGTTGCGTAGCGCGAAACACGGTTCCCATACCCCCGCTGCCCAATTTTTCCTCCAAGTGGTAATCACCGAGCGTCTCCGGATAGTCAAAATTTGTGTGCCCGGCGCTGCCGCTGCTTTTGCCCAGATCTTCCATCTGCACAAGCGAGGGAAGCAGCTCAAGCAGCTCATCCTCACAGTCGGCATGCTCTGCGGCAAACTGCTCCGGCGTCACCGAATCTCCCCGACGCAGACGCTCAAGGAAACGCTCCGTGAGTTCTGCTATTCTCTCTTCTCTGCCGGGTTCCGATGGGTCCATGGCACAGCGCGATGGTAAAAATCGGTCCGGTGGCTACAGACCTTCTCCGACTTGCAGTAACAAATCCCGAAAACGTTTCAACGCCCGCACATAACGTATGCTGGCGGTTTTCTGCGTGATCTCGAGCACGGCGGCACACTCGGCATTGCTTAATTCCTCAAAGTGGCGAAGCTCTAAAATTTCGCGGTCGTTCTTCGGCATCTGCCGGAGCGCCCGCCGCGTCGCCTCCAGCCGCTCCATACGCTCCAGATGAGTGCGCGGACTGGAGATGGTGTCGGCAAACTGCGCCCAGGCATCCGTGTAATCCGTGCGATCCGAGCCCTCCGGAGTCAAGTCCACTTCCTTCATGGCATCGCGTTTCCCGGCCGCCAAATGCTTGCGTTCCATGTCGGCCAACGTCTGCAGAGCAATCCGCCGCAGTTTCACATAGATGGGCAGTTCCCCCGGCTCGCGCAGAAACTCCATCCTCCGTCCGCATGCCAGATAGGTTTCCTGCATCAGGTCATCCACTCCCATGCGCCTCAACAGACTCTCGGGCATGCGCGCCGTCAACAGACGGGCGATACGTTCCCGATGTTCCTGCCACACTTCCGCCAACCAAACGGACTCCTGCGGGGCGGCTTCGTTTTTTTTCTCTTGCTGCATGGCGTGCTGGGTGTGGGTCTCACTCGGTGGGCTTTTCTTCGCGCAAATCTCGCGCCATGAGCTCCTGCAAGGCTAGCTGAGCCGGTTTTGCCTCGTAGAGTATCTCGTACATCGCGTCGGTGATGGGCGTGCGTACGCCCAGCTTGCGCGCCAGTTGATAGGTGGATCGGGTATTGGGTATGCCCTCCACCACCTGTCCCACACGCTGCTGGCATTCAGACACCGGAATTCCCTTGGCGATCAATCGACCGGCAGTCAGGTTGCGGCTGTGCTCGGAGTAGCAGGTGACGACCAAATCCCCCATGCCCGAAAGCCCCATGAAAGTTTCCATATTGCCGCCGTGAGCCATGCCGAGACGCGTCATCTCCGCCAGTCCTCGCGTCACCAGGGCGGCACGCGCATTGTCCCCCAACCCGAGTCCTGCGCATATTCCGCTCGCCAGCGCAAACACGTTCTTGACAGCTCCCCCCAGCTGCATGCTCACGATATCCGTGCTGGTGTAGATGCGCAGGAACGGTGTGCTCATGCGCTGCTGCACAGCCGTGGCAAGCTCGATGTCCTCAAAGCCTATCAGGGTAAGGCTCGGCAGCTCCAGCACAATATCCTCCGCGTGGTTCGGTCCGGAGAGCACGCCTACAGGCTGAGGCAGCGTCGCGCTCAATATCTGGCTCATGAGCAAGCAAGTGTCTTTCTCGATGCCTTTCGTGCAGCTCACAATCACGGCATCCTCCGCCAACTCCACCTGCGCCAAACTCTGCGCCACGCTCCGCATCACCACGCTCGGCACCACCACAATCACAAGATCAGCGCCGGCGACATCCTCCCAACGACTCGTCACCTGCACGTGCGGCGGCAGAGGCTTGGCGCCCGTCACGCGGCAAAGGCTCAGACGCGTCTCGCGGATGATGGCCGCCTCTTCCTCGCGGTAGGTCCACAGGACAACGTCTCCGGGACTGCAGGCAGCGGTGAGAGTGAGGGCAGTTCCCCAGGCGCCTCCGCCAATAATGGCTGTTTTCTTAAATGGTGCGTGCATATCAGTTCTTTTTGGAAAAAGCTTTTGGTTCCGTACCGTTGGCAATGCGCCGCAAATTCTCGCGATGCCGGGAAATGACAAGAAGCAGGATCACGAAGAGCGCCCCCGGAATCATCCACTCCGTCGGATTCCACACACCATCCGCCCGCCCATAGTAAAAACAGGCAGCCACCACCATCGCCACGCCCGCCACAATACTGGAGAGCGATACATAACGGGTAATCGCCATCATGACCAACCACACCCCCACAGCCCACGCCGCCACCATCGGAAAGGCTCCCGCCAAACACCCCGCCATCGTCGCCACCCCTTTTCCTCCTCGAAATCCTAAAAAACATGTGAAGGTGTGTCCCAGCACCAGACCTGCAAGCACCCCGAGCAACAACCCGACTTGCCCCTCGCTGTAATTGATCACTTCTCTCCCCAGCTGCTGCACAACGACCTGCACCGGCAGACATCCTTTGAGGAAATCCAGTAAAAACACCGTCACGCCCCACTTGCGTCCCAACACGCGCATCGCATTGGTTGCGCCGATATTGTGGGATCCGTGTTCTCGCAAATCCACTCCGTTCACCCTGCCGGCCAGATAGCCAAATGGCACCGAGCCGATGAGATAGGCCGCAAGAATGTATAATATAATCTCTCCCACGCCATTGAATCCTACCATATTCCTCTCTGTTTGGCAATGACAAACCCCACGGCAAACGCATTTGCCGCATTGCCTCAAAAATAAAGTCACCGAAGGGAGGTTAAAAAGGAGGGCAGAGAATTTTCTGAAAGCTTGATGACTCAGAAATAAAGGGTTAATATCAAACACATACCATTTAAGATGAGCAAACAAGCAAGAACAGAGTTACTTTCTGTGTGGAGAGAAAAATACACCTCGGTGACCTCTCGATACAGGAAAGCAAGAATCATCGATTACATCATACAATCCGCGGGTTACAAGAATCGGAAGACTGTCATTCGTCTGTTGAGCAGCAAGAAAGCGCCGCCCGGCAAGAAGAAGAGAGGGAGGCGGAAAATGATAGGCCGCAAGAAGCTTCAAGGCATCAAGAAGATCTGGTTTTTGATGGGACAGCCATGCGGGAAGCGCATGGTCGCTCAGCTCCCGGAGTGGCTTGCCTTTTATGCGGCAGATGAACGCATAGAGTATGAGAGCCTGGAATGGGCGTTGGGGATTTCCGCAGCAACACTGGATCGCGTGCTGCGCTCTACAAAGATTAAGCAGGGAGCGCGCAAGGCACAGCAGGAGAGCTTGAGCAATCTTAAGAAGAGTATAGAGTTGGTGGACTCTCAGCGAGTCATCACAGAGCCCGGACACCTCTACGCAGATACAGTATCGCATGGAGGCTCAGATGCGAGCGGAGACTACGCATGGACGCTGACATTGACGGATGACTATACGCTCTGGACAGGCAATCGAGCCGTATGGAACAAAGGACAGTACGGGGTATGCAAAGCCTTTGGACATATATTCAGAGAGACGCCGTTTGCTAAGCGAAGCATCAACACGGATAATGGAGCGGAGTTTATCAACTATCATCTGCAGGGCTGGTTGAAGAAGCAGCATAAGAGGACTAAGGTGACGCGCTCACGACCTTATCACAAGAACGACAATGCCAGGGCGGAGGAACGCAACCGCCACAAGGTGCGCGAGCTTGTGGGGAAAGATCGTCTTGACGAGCAAGGATGCGTCCGATTGCTCAATGAGGTGTATAAGTACCACGACTTGCTGACGAATCACTTTTATGCCAGCACGCGACTTGTTTCAAAACATAGGGAGAAGGGCAGCGGGAAGTATAGTCGCAAGTACGACAAGCCCCAGACGCCTTACCAGCGTCTGCTTGCCGCACTCAACCCGGAATCAAAGAGATATAAAAAGCTCGTGGAGCAACACACCGGGCTCAATCCTATTGAACTTAGTCGCAAAGTAGAAGAGGCATTGAGCAAGCTCTACGAATACATCAAACGACAAAGGCAACGAAGGGAAGAGTCATTTGATGAGTCCAACTCTGAGCAAAGACTTGCAAATCCTGACTAAAATGCTATGCTCTCGGGTGACCGTTTATTTTGAGGCATCGGCCTTCGGTGACTTTTTCTTTTGAGGCATTACGGCACCTGTGCATTGCAAAATTCAATGCAACAGGTCAACAGAACAAAGGGGAGGGGCTGATGCATAATCGTGGAGAAGGAAAGCTCCTTGCTTATCTCTTTTTAAAGGAGATGTCCACCCTAAAATGAATTAATTTATTGAAAATCAATAGATGCGCCTTTCTTTTCCGTCAAAAATAGAAGGAGTACTCACTTTTTCTATCTACTATAATGTATCATAATACATTTATAATCAATGCAAACTAAAACCTTAAAAGCACATCTCCTTTAAAAAGAGATATACTCGCGCGTGTGGCTAACAAATGGACGCAATGAGTGACGAACAAAAACTGACTACCAAAGGAAAGCGTATCTATTTCGTAGAGTTCTTGCGAATATTTCTGATTTTATCGGTATTTTTGGTGCATGTGGGGGATTGGATTGATCCGGAGCTGAAGCGAAGTGTGCTGCGACTGTGCAATACACAGGTGTGGCGTCTGCAAATGGCAGTGATGTATTTTTTCATCATGGGCGGTTTTTTCCTGTACCGAAAGGCGATGAAAGTTGAAGCGAGTACTGTATGCCAAGGCATTTGTAAGCTGTGGATACGGCTGATGCCGGGGATCATCTTCTTCTATGCTCTGTTAGTATCTGTGGGGTGTCGTTTTTGGTGGAACTTCCCCTTCACGTTTTTCCCGGCTGCGGGGCACGGAGTCGCGACGGCACTCGTAGGGTGGTCTGACTGGTTCGTGGGTGTTTACTTCATCGTGAGCTGCTTCATCCTTGGGCTGTTTGCGATGAATCGACAGAGCGCGTGGATTTGGCTTATCGCGGGGATTCTTATAAGTTGGTGGATCGAGAGGAACGCCCATGCAGGGAGAGGGAATGGAACGTATGGTCTTTATTATGAGTTTCTTTCGGGTGGAACAATACGCGGTATTAGCTGCATGGGTCTGGGTATGGTGGCAGCTTATTTGAGTGAGCGGTGGAACCTGCGCCGAACGGTCTTCTTGCGAGTGCTTGCGAGCGTCTTGGAGTTGGGTGCACTATATATGCTGGTGGGATACATGTGTTGGTCGTCTCGAGTGAAATACGACCCGATCGCGATGGAGCTGGCTGTAGCTGCACTGCTCATTTCAGCGTCGCGCAGCTGGGGAATCATCTCTGCCGTACTGAACCGCTGTAGCGGAGTTACGTACCTCTCCCGTTATACATACTCTTTACTGCTTACCCAAGGCGCGCTGGTGGCCTACTTCCACTGCAACCGCAACTTTGGGATGTCTGGGCACACGTGTGCATGGATCATTTTGGGAGCGGTTGTCCCTCTCGTGCTCATTGAGTATCATCTGATAGAAGGTTGGCTTGTCCCCAGGCTCAAACCTTTTTTTGTAATTGAAACGCCATAGCACACCGCTCTTCCCTGTGGGGACTAGTTGCTTTCGTGTAGTGGTTGCCCGGTCAGAGTTGTTCCCAAGTCGGTTATTGTCTTTTCAAGCTCCGTCAGCTTATTTGCTTGTTCAACGATTTTTTTGTTTATCTCCCCTCGCAGCAGCTGGATTCAGAAACTATTTCCCCGCTTTTTTCTTTAGCCATTCTACGGCCATACCACAAAAAGGTGTCGGTTTTTTGAGCAAGGAATCCAAACACTTTGAGCATTCCGATCTGAAATCAGAATCTTGGGGTAACCTCCTTTGTATCTCGGTAAGAACCGCTTTACGATTTTGCGGTAACGATCGCTCGGGACAATTCAGATTTAAGGCAAACTTCAGTTCACCGTCCAATTCTGGATCTCTAGCACGTATTGTTCCGTCACTTTGATAATAAAGTTGGGAAATAATTGCCTCATTACAAGGGTTGAGTTGTATTACTTTGTCCTTCTTCCTTGCATCACACGTAAGAGCCGTTTCCTTGCCACAGCCACGGTTTCCTGAGCAAACGGCGTGCATATTTTTGTACTTGAGATCCATAGCTGCCTGCCTCTTCCCGTTGTCCGGGTGCTGTGGATAAAAATGCTCGATCGTCATCGGTCCCTGGAGACGTTTTTCAGCAGCTTTTTCCGGTATGCGGCACGTACAATAGGCACATAAACCGTGCTGCTCTGCACACAGAGCAGCAAGTAGGATCTTCTTCACCTTCCCAGGCATGTTCCCGTACTCAGAATCGACTTGATTCCTGAACTCCTGCAATTCTCTTGGTTCCTTTCCCTTTCGGATGTAAATCATGGCAAACGTTCCAATTGTAAACTTACCCGGCAGGAGGTTACCTCGGTATCATCTTCCCCAAGATCAGAGGCCAAATCATCCAATATCTTTTCAGCTGTTTCGTAGTCTTCTTCGTCCATCCTGCTGTAATAGTCAGCAAATTTCTGTTTGATAGGTTCGGGACGCGTGGAGACATCCATGACCTCCCTCATGATTGAATTGACATCTCGACCGTAGGGTTGGATACCCTCCCGCTGCACTTTCCCGTCCTCTAATACGACTAAGCGTCCTGTTGGGACGGAGTGAATGACAGCCGGGGCATGAG
>CANRET010000001.1 GCA_947629715.1 uncultured Akkermansia sp. | reverse complement strand
GCTTTCCATGGGGTACTCTTCCTCATTCCCTTCTGTCGTCTGCACCGGGACGGGGGAGGAAGCCGTTTGCCGAAGCAGGCGGAATTGCTTATAGTCTTTCGTTCCCTTAGCTTCCCCGGGGTCGCTGAAAAGCTTTTGCACGCGCTTGACGAGGTCATCGGCATGATCTTCAGGGAAGCGGAGGAGGAGGGGCGAGGGCGCGATGGGGGTCTCATCCGTTCCCTGACGGGCGGTGAGAATGCGTACATTGTCCGCCGCGCCTCGGCTCTTCAGGAGGGCGGTGAGCAGGAAGGCGTCCCGCGCGCTGCGGGAATTTTGCGTGGGCAGACCCACGAGCTCCTTGAGCTTTTCCGTGAGGAGGCCCGCATTGCCGCCCGCCTCCGGCACGCAGCCTTCATGCAGCCCCAGCAGGAGAAGCCGCTTCCCGCGCGTGTACGGCAGCTCGATCCAGTCAACGGTCTCCACGGTCGGTTCGTCGTTTTCGTCCGGTTGCTCGGGACGACAAGTGGCGTTTTCGAAACGCTGCTGGAGCATCAGGAGCGTGAGCTCGGGGGTGATGTCGGGTGCGGCGCCCACCTGCGCGGCTTCACGCAGGGCGTCGGAGATGACAAGCGTGTCGTGAGAAGGCTCGGGACAGGATCCCTCGATGATGTCAGCGGACTCGATCAGGGCTTCGGGGAGCGTGGAGGGGGTGAGACACTTCTGCGCAAGGTCGCACAACTCCTGGGCGCGGCGGAAGCAGTCCACATTCTTCTTGCGCAGGAGGTTGAGGAACCGTTGGACCGATCCCGGGAGATTCTTCGAAATCACTTCATCGAGCGTGGCGTCCATCGCTCCCTCGGCGGGGGTGTTGCGGAGAAGGACACTCGTGCGCAGGAGGTCGAGGAAGGCAAACATATATTCCGAGTCGGCAATGTCCAGAGGACTCGTCCCCTTCTTCGAGAGGTGGAGTTGATTGGCTGTTTCGACGTAGTGGAGCAGACGCGCCGGAAGCTGCGCGGCATCCATCGTGGTAAGTTTGCGTCCGGCCCTGAGCTGCAGTCGCCAGCGATTCCCCTCCGCGTGGGCGAATGCCGTGCAGAGGTCGGAAGAAAACGAGGGATCGCACAGCCCGAGCACCACCTCATCCGAAGGACACCCCCCGGCTTCCCGGACTGCCCGGGCGCCGAAATCCTGCGCGTCGTCCGCGGGCTTGAGGATGCTCTCTTCCGGGATGTCGATGGGACGCGCCGACCAGTGTTCGGTGACAGGCATGCCCCAGGCGTCGAAATGGGCTCGCTCCTCCTCCGGCGCGTTCACCCAGACCTTCACGTGTCCGGGACGCTCCGCCAGCACGTCCTCCAGCGTCTCGCGCAGACGGGCGGTCAACTCCGGCAGGGCGGCGAGGATGATCATGCTCTCCTCTTTCGGTCGCGGCTGCCGGGACTCGGGTTCGTTCGTCGGCGCTAGACGGTCCACTTCTGCACAGAGCTCGCTGAATTCCTTCCAGCGCTCACTTTCCTCGTCCATGAAAGACTGGTCCGGGGAGGTGTCGCCGGACCTCTGCTCGAGCTTCCGGTAGATGGCTTCCGGCGTCTGAGCTTCCTGTTCCAAAAGGGTGCGCAAATGAAGCAGTTGATGGGCCGTACCGAGAGCGCGACGGTCGCTCAACGTCCCCTCCCGCTCGCCAAGCAAGGTTGTGTACGACTCGGGCGACAAGCGTTGCAACGCCCTCACCCATGCGATAAGTTGTTCATTCTCCTTGCCTTCCTTCTCCGGCAGCAGGCGTCCGGGCTGCACAATGCGCGGCATCAGGATAGGCTCCGCTGCCCGCTCCGCGATGTACTCCCGCAAACGTTTGGCGCTGGGAGCCGTGAGGGTTACAACGGTGGCGCGCCGAAACGCATCGGGATTTTCCCTGTTGAGCTCCAGTAAACGGTCTCCTACCAGTTGGACAGCCGGGGCATCCCAGCCGAGGAAGGTTAATTCAGGTTCGTAAGACATGATCGACGTGATGTGTGAATTTGCGGAAGAGTTCCCTATTTACACTTGTTCTGTGAAAAAGAAAAATACGAAAAATGTCGGATCCGTTCGAAGATTCAGGCTTGGGCAGAGTTGGGAAACAGTTTCTGATTCTGACATGACCCGCCACCAACAAACTATCATCTCAACGTTGCATGTCAAGCTTCTTGTTCATCGTCTGGCTCCGGATTCTCACATGAGACAGCGGAATTTTTCGCTTCATTTTGGGAAGATTCGAACTTATCCGTCTGATGGCTCTCTATCCGATCTCATTTGTCCGCAAGAAAAGGAGTGTCGGACGGGCGAGGCAAAAAAAACGACCGCCTCGGAAAAGACCGGGCGGTCGGGAAAGGAATGTAGCGGCTGAGATCAGCCGAGGACCTCAGCGCGCTCCTCGAGGAGTTCCTTGCAGGAAGCGTCGATCTTCTCGCGTGAGAAGGCATCGATAGGCAGACCTTCCACGATGGTGTGGGAGCCGTCCGCATTCGTGCGGGTGGGCTGGGAGCAGATGATGCCCTCCGGCAGTCCGTATTTGGTTCCATCGGAATAGCTCGCCACAGAGAACCAGTCGCCCTCTGCGGTGGGGGTGACGAGGTTTTTCACGGTCATGAGAGCGGCGTTGGCAGCAGAGGCGGCAGAAGAAGCGCCGCGAGCCTGAATGATGGCGGCGCCGCGTTGCTGCACGGTCTTGATGAACTCGCCTTTCAGCCACTCGGTATCGGAGATCACCTCGGTTACCGGTTTGCCGCTGATTTTGGCGTTGGTGAAGTCCGGGTACTGGGTGGAGGAGTGGTTGCCCCAAATCGTCATATTGGTGACGGCGGAAACAGGTACGCCTGCCTTGGCAGCCAGCTGACTCTTGGCCCGGAACTCGTCGAGCATCGTCATGGCAAAGAAGTTTTGCCTCGGTAGTCCCGTGGCGTTGTGGAGGGCGATGAGGCAGTTCGTGTTGCAGGGGTTGCCCACAACGAATACCTTGCAATCCGGCGCGGCGTTTTCTGCAATGGCTTTGCCCTGGCCGACGAAGACCTTACCGTTGATGCTGAGCAAATCCTTGCGCTCCATGCCGGCTTTACGGGGCACGGACCCCACGAGCATGCACCAGTTGGCGTCTTTGAAAGCGACAGCCGGGTCATCTGTGGCCACGATTTCTTTCACGAGAGGGAAGGCGCAGTCATCCAGCTCCATCACCACACCATGCAACTTATCCAAACAGGGAGTGATTTCGAGCAACTTAAGAACAACGGGCTGATCCTCGCCCAGCATGTCTCCGGCAGCAATGCGGAAAAGCAGGGAATAAGCGATATTGCCGGCAGCACCGGTCACAGTGACAGTTACGGGAGTCTTCATACGCGCGGTATTATGCTCTTTCTGCGCGGCGGGGTCAATGCTAATCTCGCATGTTCGCACTTTTTTTTGGCAGACTGCGCACTTTTCGGTTGACGTTTTGAAAGACTCCCATTATACTTTTCCCACGTATTTGGAGCGGTGGCTGAGAGGCTGAAAGCAACCGTTTGCTAAATGGTCGTACGGGCATAAACCCGTACCGGGGGTTCGAATCCCCCCCGCTCCGTGGTTGAGAGGGCGCGAGGAACGGCAGACGCACAATGGGCTTGCAATTCGGAAGACATGGGGTACAATGAGCGCGCTCTTAACATTATCCGGACATGGAGATTACACTTGACAAGAAAAATGATTGTGAGGCAACGCTGAGCGCTGCGGTTACAGAGGGAGAGGCACAGAAACTGCGCAGTAAGCTGCTGGCGAGCTACGGAAGAAATGCGCGCGTTGCGGGATTCCGTCCCGGCAAGGTTCCGGAGAGCGTGCTGCTCAAACGTTACGGCAAAGACGCAGAGGAGTCGATGAAGGAGCAGATGATTGACGAAGCTCAGCGGAAGGCGTTGGAGGAAAACAAAGAACTCAGAGTGCTTAACTTTTCCGACATGGAAGTGAGAGAGGCGGAAGGCGGCGCCTATGAAGTGCACGGCAATTTGACGCTGTTGCCCGCTTTTGATCTGCCGGCGTACGAGGGGATAGAAGTGACCGAGCAGGGCGTTGAAGTGAGCGATGAGGAGGTGCAGGATGCGCTTCAGAAGTTTGCGGAAAGCAGTGCGACGCGCGAACCGGTGGAGCGTGCTGCTACGGCTGAGGATACGGTGGTGATGGATTTCAAAACCAGTGTGGAGGGCAAGCCTGCAGCGGAGTACTGCGGCAAACCGGTAGGCTTCATGGAAGGACGCGAGAATTACCGTCTCTCGCTCACCGACACCTTTGTGCCGGAATTGAGTGCAGGTTTGGTTGGCGCTGCCCCGGGTGAACATCGTGACATCACCGCCAAACTGTCGGACAACTTCCCCATCGCTGAACTGCAGGGCAAAGAAATGCAGTTTGCCTGTGATGTGAAACAAGTGCTGGAGAAGCGCGTGCCGGAGATCACGGCGGAGTTGTTCAACGGCGTGATGCCCGGCAAGAGTCTGGATGAAGTGCGTGAGGAAGTGCGCAAAAACATGAAGTCTTCCAAAGAACAGGCCAACGAGGCCTCCAAGGCTGATCAGATTACTGACAAACTGGCGGATCAACTGGACTTCCCGCTGCCGGACAGCTTGGTGGAGCGTGAGACTGAAGGTGCGCTCCAGCGCAAGGTGTACGCCGCTATGCAGGCCGGTGACTTTAACGCTTCCAAAAATCCGGACAGTTTGCGCGATGAGGCTCGCAAGGACGCCATTCGTTCTCTGCGCGTGTACTTCGCCTTGCAGGAGATTGCAGTCAAAGAGAACATCTCCGTGAGCGACTATGAACTTACGACTGAAATTGCACGAATGGCGCAACGCGAGCGGGCGGGCAATCTCAAGACCTACATCCGCAAACTTCAAAAAGAGAATCGAATCATGGGCATACGTCTCAGTCTCCTGGCGTCCAAGGTCATGGAGCTGTTGGTGAAGAAAGCGAAAGTGATTGCGAGCGAGGAGAAAGCGTAAAGAGCCGTTGACCTCATTTACGACGGAAGATTTGGAAATTTGGCATCGTTGCTGTAAGAGGCAGGGCTGATGTAACACGGATATTGAATATGAATGAGAAGCAATATGTGCTGGGTACGTATGGACGCGCACCGATTCAGATGGAACGGGGTGAGGGCTCATTCCTGTTCGACGTCACGGGCAAGCGTTACGTGGATTTTTGTGCGGGAATAGCGACGTGTTGTCTGGGGCACAGCCACCCGGGTGTGGTGAAGGCGTTGGAGACGCAGGCGCGCAAGTTGATGCACTGTTCCAATTTGTACGGCATCCCGGGGCAGGAGGAGCTTGCAGAGCTGATTGTGCGCGACGTCGTAGGAATTGACGGACAGGTATTTTTCTGCAATTCCGGAGCAGAGGCGAACGATGGCATCATTAAAGTGGCGAGGAGATTCGGGCACCGTCGTCCGGCGGCGGATGGCTCTCCGCGTTACGAGGTGATCACTTTCAACAAAAGTTTCCACGGGCGCACGCTTGGGGCTATGGCGGCCACGGGTCAGAAGAAAATTCAGGTGGAATTTGACCCGCTGCTCGTGGGATTCCGGTATGTGGATTTCAACGACATGACAGCGTTGCGCGCGGCGGTAGGCAAGGAAACTTGCGGCATTTTGCTGGAGGCGGTGCAGGGGGAAGGAGGCGTGAATCCCGTAGATGTGGGGTTCTTGCGCGGCGTGGCGAAATTGTGCCGAGAGAAAGATTTATTGCTCATGATCGACGAGGTGCAGTGCGGCTTTGCACGCTGCGGGGAGATGATGGGCTGGCAGGCGGTGTGCCCGGATATCCGCCCGGATCTCGTATCGTGCGCAAAAGGCATGGGAGGGGGCTTCCCCATGGGCTGCTTCTGGGTGAGCAATCGTGCCATCGACGATGTCGGTACGCCTCTTTCTTCCATCATGACCCCCGGGTCGCATGGCTCCACTTTCGGAGGCACACCGTTGGCCTGCGCGGTCTCCAAAGCCGTAGTGAGTGAAATGCTGCGCCTCCATCTTGCTGCGCGTGCTAAAAAGCTCGGCGAGTACGTGAAGAAGACCGTGGAGGGATGGCAGTTTCCCTGTGTGGAAACAGTACGTGGATTGGGTTTGCTGCGCGGCGTGGCTCTCAAACCCGGGAGCTTTGCGGCGCCGGAGGACAAGACCCCGGCTGCCTACGTGAATGACCTGTGTCGCGAGGCGGGGCTGCTTGCTTGCCCGGCCGGTGCGGATACCTTACGCCTTATTCCTGCCCTGAACATCCCCGAAGACGTGTTGGCCGAGGGGCTGGACATCCTTCACGGCGTGCTCAGCAAGCTGGCGTGAAAACGCCGCACCCGGAAAGAGGGGCGCGGCGTGTCGTTGATCCGTTGTACAGTCAGCCTTTCTTATTTTGATTGGACGTCGGTTTGGAAGGCTCTTCTTTTTCTCTTTTTCCGAGATAATTGGGGAGCTCCACACCCACAGATGAAGCGAGTTCATGCAACGGGAGCGTGCCTGTGACGAGATTCTGCACAAAGCTGCCGACCGAGGCGGATTGCGAATCGGCGCCACCACCCATCACGATTACCTTATCAAAGCTCAAATTACGGACGGCTGACGCTTGAGTCTCTACGATTTTCGGAAGCTGCTCAGTGACGAGCAAACCGGAGGCGGCACGGGCGTCACCGGCCGCCTCTACGATGCGACGGAAACCGGTGGCTTTGGCTTCCAGAGCGGCTTGAATGGCGGCGGCCTGCCCTTGTCCGACCATTTGCAGGCCTTCGCCCTCAGCCCTTTTCTTGAGAAGCAGAGCATCGGCCTCGCCCTTGGCCAACTTGATGGCGGCATTGCCTTCTGCTTCCTTAGCGATGACGAGGGCGTCAGCGCGTCCTTGTTCTTCTTTCACGCGGACGGCTGCGGCGGCTTCGGCAGCGATTTCCTGCTTGCGCTTGAGAATCTCCGCCGCCACAATTTCGTTGGCTGTCTGAGTGGCGCGTTCGAGTTCGGCACGCTTCATTTCAGCTTCGCGGTTGGCGATGTAGCCGGCTTCTTCGGCTTTGGCGGCTTGTTCACGTTCAGCCACCAGGGCGATGCGTTGAGCCTCGGCTTGACGCACCTTGAGCTTTGCGTTGGAGTCGGCCACTTTCATCTGGGCCTCGTTGTTGCCCTCCACGGCAGCGGCGTTGGCCAGCGCCACTTGCACGGTCTGGTCGCGCAGGGCTTCAGCCTTGCCGATTTCGCCTCGGCGGGTTTCTTCCGCCACCTTGATCATGGCGTCATTGATGGCGCGGGCGGCGGCTTCCTGACCGAGCGCGGCAATGTAGCCGGAGGCGTCGCGGATGTCCGTGATGTTGGCGTTAATGAGGTAAAGTCCCACTTTGTGCAACTCCACGTCCACTCCGCCGGTGATGCCCTTGATGAGCTTCTCGCGGTCGGCGTTGATTTCTTCAATTGTGAGGGAGGCGATGACCACGCGCATCTGGCCCATGATGATTTCGGAAGCGAGGTCGCGGATGTCTTCGCGAGAGCGTCCCAGCAGGCGGCTGGCGGCGTTTTGCATGATCTCCGGTTGCGTGCTGATGCCCACGATGAAAGAGGAGGGCACATCCACGCGGATATTCTGGCTGGAGAGCGCGCCCTTGAGCGGTACGTCGATATTGATGGGGTTCAAATCCATGAAGGCGTAGCTCTGGAATACGGGTATCACAAACGTTGCGCCGCCGTGGATGCATTTGGCGGAGCGTCCCGAGCCCACATTGCCGTACACAATGAGAATCTTGTCCGAGGGACACATTTTGTAACGGCTCAGGATGAGAGCCACTGTGCCGAACAGCACCAGGACAATGACGGCAATGGCGATGACCGGCGCTGAGTTGACGGTTGCTTGAGCGAGCATGAACATAGCTTGTGATTGCGGTTAATTTTTGGTGGGATCAACGGCTTGCACCGTGAGGAGAGAAGATGTGGCGTGAGTGACGACAATGGGCGTCTGCGCAGGAAGGGGAACGGAGCCGGTTTGGATGGCGGCCATCGTGACGAGTTGCGAGGGGTGGGGAACTTGAACCTGCCCTCCGGGTTCGCCGTTCGGCGGGATGGTCAGGTACACCGTGCCGCGCAGGCCGACAAGCTCCTCGTAGCGCAGAGTGCCGTCCGATTTCATACTGTAGATGAGTCGCATCATGGCAGCGATCACAGCGAAGAGCAAGGCTCCTAAAAGCAAACCGATGATGATGGACATGATTACCGAAAGGCCGTTTTGCATGGCAATATAGCCTCCCCAGCCAAGTCCGATTAAGAATCCGATGAGGGCGCGCAGAGAAAAAGGACCGGTATCGCCATCCGGCAGGTCGCCTGCCGCATCGGCATCCGTCCCGCCGTCAAAATCAGCAAAGAGCGAAAGCACAAGCGAGATGACGGCCAAGAGGGTGGACAGCCAGGCAATGAAGCAAAAAATGCCGCGCGCCGATACGAAGTCCGGCAGGAGGTCCGCCGCGCGCAAAAAGTTCATAACCTGATCTAGGATTCCGAGGAGTGTGTCCATAGCGTGTACCGATTCCACTTTACCATTTTGTCTCAGTTAACGTCAATAAAATTTCTTGCAAGCGGTGCAGGCAAAAGATAGAATGTTCACCGACATGGGCGAGACAGAAATTCGCACGCTTTTGAACGATGCGCGCAGCAAAGGTTGGGCTGATCAGACATTAGTGCAGCGGTCCATAGAGATGGCGCGCGAGGTTTACGCGAGCTCACTGAACCGGATGCGAGCGGAAGAGCGCGGCTTTGTGTCGGCCATGAGGCGGCTGTCGACGGATGCTCAGAGTCGGCAGTTGATGCGTGAGGTGTGCAAAATCGTGTTGCACGGGGCGAGCGATTCGGCAGAAGAGTTGAAATCCTTGTTGAGCCGCTACGGCGGAGCGCCGACATTTTTCAGCTCCATGGGCAGATTGCGGATTAAGGCTGCGGTCATGGCGCCGCGCAGCATGCAGGGAGCGGCCATGGCTGAGGTGAAGCGGGTTTTTCGTTCGACTTTCGGGGAGCTGGTGTTGTCAACGCACATGGGCAAAGTAAGCCGCCGCGCTGAGAGTTTGAGGAAGGAGGGGATGCGTGTTGTGCTGCAGCCGCTCACGCCTCGCGTATTCGGTTGCAAAGGGGCGGAGCGTTACGAGAGAAACCTGCATGCCATCCTCTCCAAACAGGCGGGAGTCGGTATTGTCGTGGAGGCGCACCGGCTCTGTCCCGAGATGTCTCCCTCTTCCCCGGAATACAGCGTCCGGCGTTTGACGGAAAAACTGCAACGTTTATTTACGGCAGCCCGTGAGGTTGGCGGGCGTCCCATCGTTGTCAAGACGCATTGCAGCGATACCATGGAGATTGTTATCCATGCGCTCAAACGAGTGTTGTCCTCGCCGGAGATGGATGGAGCGGAGGCGAGCATAGAGCTGCCGGCGTATTTGAGAACGAGTTTGACCTGTCTGCGTGAGATTGCGGATTGGGCGGAGACGCGTAGTTTGCGCGGGGCGACGCCTTTGCGGATCCTCCTGGTGAAGGGGGATTACCTGGATGAGCAGCGCACGTGCAGCGCGAAATATGGAACGCAGGATCAGCTTTGTGAGGAGAAGAGCGAGACGGATATGAACTTCGTCACGCTACTGGAGGCGGCCGTAGCGTGTTCGGAGCGAGCGATCACGCCGGTGGTAGGGACTCTGGAAGTGATGCATCTGTGTTATGCCGTGCTGTTGTGGGCGCGGAGCGGACGGAAAGGGATGCCGCCCGTGTCGCTGGTGTACGGGCTGGGAAATCACACGGGACGCGTGTTGGCTGAGTTGGGTTGCGCCGTGGATTTGGTAGCGGGGGTAGCTGCCGAGGAAAGCGAGGCAAGCGCCTTTGAGCGTTACCTGATGCGTACCCTGCACGAACTGTCTCGTCCGGGGAGCTACTTGATCGGCTGCGGTGCGGCGGAGAGCGAGACCATCGATTGGTCGGCGAAGGCAAAGCCGATCATGGCGGCGCACAGCAAGCGAGAGAAAGCGCAGGGGAAGCCGCACGAGACGGACGTCTGGGAGCCGGGCAGTCTCGAGGATCTCATTGAGCGTGCCGAAGTGGATTCATACTACGCTGCCGCACGGGAGGAAAAAGAGCGCCCTCAGCAACCCATACCGCTTCGGTTGGGAGGAAAGAATGTGTGCACGCCTCTCACCTGCATTCACCGTTCGCTCATTGTGCAGGGTCTGGAGGATTACCGGTACGACAGCGCAGACTATGCCGCCGTGGATCAGGCGCTGGCGTACGCGCAGAAGCTGGCGCGCGAACAGGGGCCGAGCATGGAAGAGAGGGCAGCGACATTGCGTCGGGCGGCGCGGGAGCTGAAAAAGCGTCGGGCGGAGTTTGTCGGAGTGTTAGTGCGGGATGCGGGGTGTACAGTGGCAGACGCGGCGGCGGAGCTGCGCGACGCTCAGGATGCGCTGCGCTGTGTTGCTACTCAGGACGAAGTGTGGCGCGGGCTTCAGGATGGGGCTGAGGCGCAGCCCTTGGGTGTGGCGGTCGTATCAGTGGGGGCGGCGCGCCCCTTGTTTGACGCCGCAGAGGGCATTGCCGCTGCTTGGATGGGCGGTAACGCCATCCTCTACAAGCCGGCTTCCTACTCTGTACTGCTGGCTTCCCGCTTGTCTGAACTCTTGAATGATGCAGGGATTCCGGTTATTTCGCTTCCGTGCGCGGACTATGAGATAGGACAGCGCCTGATGAGTGACAAGCGTGTGGATGCTGTGATTTGCTCCGCGTCCGCTGAGCAGGCAAAGCGTATAGTGCAGGCAAACCCCGGCGCGACCGTGCTGGCGACTCCGGCGCACGGCCCGAGCGTGTACTTGTCCGAGAGCTGCGACTGGGCAGCCGCTGTGCGTGAAGTGGCTTCATCCTCCTTCAGTCGTTCCGGCCAGGGCTCCTCATGTCCGCATATCGTTTTCGTTCATGTTTCCTTGTGCAAAGATCCGGCGTTTTGTGCCGCCATTCAAGATATCGTGGAGTCTCAAGAACCGCGTCCCACTTGGTTGGAAGGAGCGGCTCTCGGCCCGATATCCTCGCCGCTTGGAGAAGGAGAGCGCAGACTGCTTGCCGGCGAAGGAAGCGGCGTTGAGTGGTGGGTGACTCCCCGTGCGGAGAGCTCTGCTTCGCAGCTGTGGAGTCCCGGTCTGTGCTCAGATGTGCAGCCCCGGGGCGACTTTGTGCGTTACGGACAGCATCTGCCTCTGCTTGGCATCGTGTGCGTGGAGAACGTTCATGAGGCGGCGGAGGCGCAGATGCGCATTTCGCAGGGGAGTCGGGCCGTCATTTACTCGCAGGATGAAGATGAGATTGCCACGTGGATGCGTGAGACGGACTGTCGTCGCGTGTGCGTGAATTGTTGCCCTGCTGTGCGCTGCGGGGTGTTCCCCGAGCCGATGTGGAAGACGACGCAGCAGGGCGCGGTTGGACCGATGCGTGGGTTGGCGAGCGGAGTTGCGGCTCTTTGCCGCTGGGTGGAGCATGAGCGTCCTGCTCTGCGCAGCGCACGACGGAATTTGGAGTTTGATCCTAAGGACATCTTGCCGACTTCATCGAATGTGGAGGCGGCGATGCGGCTTTCCGCCGCTGCTGACTCCATCTCGTACTGGTGGGAGCATGAGTTTGGCAAAGAGCATAAGCTCGCGCCTGCCGACGGCATTCAAGCCACGGTTTCGTACAGGCCGGAGCATCTTTGTCTGCGCGTGGAGAAAAAGATGAGCGATGAGGATTTGGCCATCATGCTGATGGCGGCTATGCAGACGCGCAGTCGCATCTCGCTGAGCCTCGCGGAACCGAGGAATTGGATCACTCTTTTTTGCGAGCAGTACGGGACGCCGCTCACCTGCGCTAGACGGACTGACTTTGAAGCGAACTTCGGCGCATTGGCGTCGCAAGGAATCGTTTTACGCGCTCCGGGGGCGGGGGATGAGACCGTGGCGCAAGCGGCTGCCTGCGGACTGCGCATAGACGTTTCCCCCGTGGTTGCCAATGGGCGGTTGGAGCTTATGCGCTACATGGAAGAGCGCGTGGTGATGCGTCCCATCGGGCACATCCCTCAAGAATGAGCGCTTGATGATTCAGGGCAGGATAGGCGCCGCCAAAGTTCCTCCGATGGCCAGCCACAGCGGCAGGGTGAAGAAAGAGCACAGTGTGGTGGACAGCAGAATCTGGGTGCCCACGCCCGGCTGTCCGCCGTAGCGTCTTGCAAGCAGCACGGGTATGACGCCGCTCGGTATGGCGCTTTGTATGACCATGATGCGTTTGATTTCCTCCTCTACCGGCAGAGCGTATGCCAGCAGGAGAATGAGCAAAGGCGCTATCCCCAGTCTTGCAATCAGCCCGCTGACGAGCATGCGCGGTTGCCATTTGAATTGCACCAGCATGTCTCTCATGAAACAGCCGAACATAATGAGACTCACCGGCGTGGCGACGGCTCCCGTCATTTCTGCGGCTTTCATAATCGGCGGCTGCGCTGCGTATTCGCCAAGTCCGCTCCACACCAGGAGCAGAGACACCCCGACTGCCAACAACGGTCCGCGCATGAAAATCCCGATATCCATGTCCCGCATACTGCCCCGCATGAGCGCTACTCCAAAGCTCCACACAAATATCTCGCATCCCACGTTGTGAATGAAAAGTACGCCGAGCGTGGGGTCATTGCGTCCGCTGAAGAGCATTTGTACAATCGGAATGACAAAAAACGCATAATTTTGCATTCCTGCCGTCAGAGTGAAGGTCCGCAAGCCATTTCCGATGCGCAAGCGAAGCATGCGCGCTACCAGCCACGCTGCAATCACCCCCAGCAGCATCTCTGCAAAGCCGCAGCCGGCGGCTCGCAGTGTAAACCCGACGCCCGCTATGCCGGTATGGGGTTCTACCACCATGTAGCGCATGATATTGTAGAAGATAAGGCATGGGTAGGCCACATCCATTGCCAGCTGCATCACCGGTTTGTCCTCTTCCGCTTTGAGAGCTCCTTTGCTGCGCAACCAAAAACCGATCGCAAAAAATACGTAAACGGGGACTGTGGATATAAGAGCTTGTGTAACAACGCTTAACATAAAGCATCTTCCTCCCGTCCGTTTAACTCAGACACGTGCGCTCTGTGGTACGCTTCATACGCGCCCATTCTATCCGTTCGTCTCTGTTCTGTCAATGACTTCCGAATCAACGGGCCGTTCACACGCGTCCCAATAAATTTTCTCCGGGCTCATTCAATCCGTTTCCCATGAGTTTTGTCATGTACAATAGACAAAACAGCCGTCGTTCGTTTTCACCCTGTCGGGGCAACGCATGCGCGTTGTCCATACGCTCTTACTGCCCACTGACGCGAGCGCCCTTCCACGGGGTCGTCGGGCGTGCTGTAATTCGTAAATTAGGAGTGATTGATGATTATTACGCTCCGACAACTGCGTGTTGGAATCGCTTTTTCTTGGGACGGATGGGCGGGCTGTTGCATTTCTGTCCGGACGCAAAAACCGCCATGGCAGGATGGTTTGCGATGCGAACAAAGTTGCCTCCCTCCCATGGCGGCATTCGTCTGCCTTTCGGGATCAATCTTCGCAACGAACGCATTCTCAGTAAACAACAATTCGTAAACAGCAAACTCATTTTTCAAGGCGTTGCTCTGGAGTCCGGGATTTCGTGCTTGCCAGCGGTTGGCGAGCATGGTAGGATGCCGACATGAAACGGATGGCGACGCTGGCAGTGTTTGTCGGGATGATGCTTTTAAGTTCGTGCTCTTGGATGAAGCGCAGGAATTTGGCTGCGAGTACGCTGGCGAAAACAGAAGAGGCGCAGTCGGAAGTGGTGCAGCCCTCGACTGAGCAGCAGGAGGCTGCCATGAAACTGCTCACGGAAGAGGAAGCACGTCATGAGTCCCTGCCGGAGAGCGAATCCGTTGTGGAGGAGGAGACGCGAGAGCATGATTTTGCGCCGAGGGAGAGAAAGGAAGAGAAATTGCTTCCGGATCCTGATCCGGCGCAGCAGCACGGATTGCGTTCTCCTGCTTTGCCCAAGCTGTTGCCCATGGATATCAATGGGAAACTCACCCCCGGATTGTGATGTCGATGGATGTTCCACCGCGCGGCTTTGTGCCGCAGCCTTTCGCTTACCATCAGGAGGTGGAATTGCGCATTGACGCGCTGAGCAACGAAGGTGACGGCGTGGGTCGCGTGGATGGATGGGTTGTGTTTGTACCCTTTGCGTTGCCCGGGGAGAGAGTGCGCGCGCGCATTTACCGTAATGAGAGCAACTGTTCTCGCGCAGATTTGCTGGAGACGTTGGAAGCTTCGCCTGGCCGCGTGGATCCGCGCTGCCCGATGTTTGGAATCTGCGGCGGATGCCAGTACCAAAACTTGCGCTATGAAGAGCAGCTGGAGTGGAAGCGCCGCCAGGTGGCGGATTTGATGCGTCTGCGCGCGGAGATTGAGACAGAAGTGCGACCGCCCATCGCCTCCGAGCGGCTGTACGGCTACCGCTCCAAAATCACGCCGCATTTTCACAAGCCGAAAGGGCAGAAAGTGGGCAGTATCGGTTTTTTGCGTGCAGGGAGCCGCAGCGAACTGTGCGATATTGAGCGGTGTCCCATCGCGATGGATTCCATCAATACGGCCTTGCCTTCACTGCGTCGTCAGGTGCAAAGCACTGCTGCGCAGTACAAACGCGGGGCCACCTTGCTGATGCGCGTGAGCGAGGGGCAGGTTCTTACCAATCCGCACGCGGTATGCACGGAACATGTGGACGGGCTGATATTCAACTTTTTGGCTGGCGATTTTTTCCAAAACAATCCTTACATTTTGCCGGCTTTCACGGATTATGTGGCCAAGCAGGCCGTCGGCAGCGGAGCGCGCTTCCTGGTGGACGCCTATTGCGGTAGCGGCCTCTTTGCAATCACGCTTTCCAAGCATTTCGAGCGTGTCGTGGGGGTGGAAGTCAGCGAGAGCAGCGCTGATTGGGCACGGGCGAATGCCGTCAGCAACGGCATCACGCACGCGGAGTTCCTGGCGGCGAGCGCCGAGGCGATTTTCGCGCAGATCAACTTTCCGGCTCGGGAAACGGTGGTGGTGATTGACCCCCCTCGCAAGGGCTGCGACAGACAATTTTTGGACCAGCTTTTCGCGTACGGTCCGGTTCGGGTGGTGTATGTCTCCTGCAATCCTGCTACGCAGGTGCGGGATCTGGTTTCTTTCCGCGCGGCAGGATATGACCTTGTCGAGGTGCAGCCCTTCGACCTCTTTCCTCAAACAAAGCACTTGGAGTGCGTAACCACGCTTGATCGACACTTATGAAACAGGATGAAACGCGTCTCTCGCGCAGCGCAGAAGACTATCTGGAATGCATCGGTCTCCTTTGTCGTGAAAAAGGGGCAGCTCGCGTAAATGATATCGCCAAGCGCTTGCATGTCAAAAAGCCCAGCGTCACCGTGGCTGTGCGGCGTTTGTCTGAGCTGGGCTACGTGAGCTATCAGCAGTACTCGCCCATTGAGCTCACTGCCAGAGGCGAGGAATACGCTGATCGTGTGATCAGCGCGCACCGCATCCTGCGCCGTTTCATGCGGGAGGTGGCAGGGCTGAGCGCCGAGCGCGCGAATGAAACCGCATGCCTCATCGAGCATATCCTCACCATGGAGGAAATTCAACAGCTCAGCAAGCACCTGCCCAGGTAAAGCGATTCCTGAACAATTTGTCGCCACGAGTTATCTCATCAATATGTCTTACGCAAATCGAGATGGCATGAGCATCACGACCGCACTCATCATTTCCAATATCGTTGTCTTCCTGATTAACAACATGGTGGAGGTTCCGGCGCTCTACGGAGTGGCCAGTGCAACGTCCCCGGAATCAGAGCCCGTGCTCTTCGTGCGCGGGGCGTACTCGTGGTTCACGTGCTTTGGCGAGGGGCAGCTGTGGCGGCTCATCACCTACCAATTTTTACACGCGAATCTGTGGCACCTCGTGTTTAATATGTGGGCTCTTTACTTTTTTGGTTACGCGGTGGAGTATTTTATGGGAGCCCGCCGCTATCTGATTTTCTACCTCTCATGCGGCGTGGCAGGAGCGTTGTTCAGCTCTCTGCTTTTCGGGGTCGGGGTCTTGAACGTGCCGGAGGCGTCGTTCGTGGAGCAGTACACGCCGTTGGGCGATCTGCTGAGTTATGCAGGGCTGAGTCCGCAGGAATTCTGGAAACTCATTCCGATGGTAGGCGCGAGTGCAAGCATCTACGGTGTGCTGGTTGCGGTGGCCTTTCTGTATCCGCGTAGCATGGTGCAGCTCATTTTCCCCCCTATTGCCATGACCATGCGCACCTTTGCGCTCCTGGTCCTGACCATTGCCTTTTTGACCGTTACTTTTAACGGCAGTAATGCCGGCGGTGAGGCCGGACACCTCGGCGGCATCATCTTGTCGGCCGTGATCATGTGGATTTGGCGCAGTCGTGCGCTTAAAAGAGGAGAAGGATGACGGTAATTTTCGACATGGATGGTACGCTTTTTGCGGGGGATTCCCAGTTGCGTTTCGCTCGTTGGGTGCTGAGGCGCCATGGGTGGCGGCGATTGTATTTGCTGCTGGTTGTGCCGGGACTGGCGCTGCGCGTGCTCGGATTGCTGAGCGGGCAGGGCATGAAACGCCTTTTCCTCTGCTATGCTTGGGGAATGCGACGCGACGAGCTGGAGCAGGAATGTTTCGCCTTTGTGCAACAGGAACTGCTGCCTGCCTTGTATGCGCCTTTGCGCGAACGGTTGGAGCAACACCTCGCTGCAGGGGATGAAACGGTGCTGTGTTCAGCTTCCCCCATGTGGTGGGTGAGCATATTGGCGGAGCAATTGGGCTTTGCGCGGACGATTGCCACTCCGGTTCAAGTGCCGGGAGAGCGCGTGCCTTTTCTGCCGCATATCCCGCCTCCCGGCAACAATCGCGGACTCGTTAAGGTGGAGCGGCTGGCCGCTTGCGGTATCACTCATGCGCAGGTGGGCTACACGGACAGTATGACGGATCTTCCCATGCTCTCCATTTGTGAACGCGCCGTGCTGGTGAATCCCTCCGCCCGCTTCGTCCGTACTCTGCCGCAGGCCGAGATCATCCGCACATCGCAGCGGCGTGAACGCGGAGTTTTTCTCTCGCTGCGTTGCCTGCTTGGTTGGTGATGCCACTTGACAAAACACGTGCCACAGGCTAGGATGATCCCGTGGAACAGATGGTTGCCAGCGATGCAGGACGGAGGGATATGCGTGGCCTTGTCAAATCCTATCTCACCGGGTTGGCTGCATGCGGCGAGAAGCGTTTGGCTTTGGAGGAAGACGTCCGTCCGATCCTGCGCGAATGGATGCTGGCTGCGCGACGCGGTGGCGTTGCAACCGCATGCGTGAACAAGGTCCCCGAGGTTCCGTCCGTTGCGCCGGATGCGGCGATGACGACGTCCGCAGAGACCGTTCTGATCGCGGGTGAGGCGAAAGTTTCTCTGCACGAGATGATGGACGAGCAAGAGGAAACTCAGCCGGAACTCGAAACAAAGCAGCCCGTTTTTTTCCGTCCCGGCGGACGGACGCGGGAGGATATATGGGTTCAGGCCCAACAATTGCTGACGCGTTGGAAACCGCTGCGCGAACTCGGCACACTGCGTGACAAGATGGTGTGGGGCACGGGTTCCTCGGATGCGGACATTGTTTTCGTGGGCGATGCTCCCAATTACTACGACGAGCGGGAGGGACGTCCTTTCTGTGGCGAGGCCGGAGTGAAATTGGACGAAATGCTGCGTGCCATGGGGCTTGCCTGCAAGGATGTATATATCACGCACTTGGTGAAATACCGTCCAAGAATGCCGCGACAGACCACGAACAACCGCGCGCCCTCGTCGGAGGAGATACGTCTTTCTCTGCCGGTGTTGGAGTTCGAGGTGCGTTACGTGCGACCGAAGGTGATCGTTGCGCTCGGCGTGACAGCGGCTCGGGGCATCATCGGGCAGGGGGAGCTGCCGCTCTCCGCCTATCAGCAGATGAGCAACTTATCCTACTGTGGCGCGCCTGTCATCGTCACGCATCACCCCAGCTACCTGCTGCGCACGTCCGTGCTGGCCGAGCGTCGCAAGCTCTGGGAAGAAATGCTGCACGTCATGGAACTCGCCCACCTTCCCATATCCGCCAAGCAGCGCGGGTACTTCCTGCCGAAACAGGACCAATAAAGCCCCGCTCCGCACAAGTCTCGCAAACTCCGCGCGCAGCAAGCACGCTCATTTCCCAAGGCTCAAAGGAAGAAAAGACATTCGGATTTACGGCATGATAATGATCATGCAAGCGAGGACGGCGAGAGCAATGAGGACCCAGAGAACGACGAGCCCTTTGCTGTCGGCGGGGGCGCCGGTGCCTTGGATATGGGAATAGCGTCCGCGCAGACGACCTTTTTTCATGAAGCCGTCATAATTCTTTTGCAAGAGGGTGGCTTCCACCTGACGCATCATATCCAGCAGCACGCCCACCAGAATAAGCAGTGAGGTGCCTCCGAAGAATTGGGTGACCACATGGGGCAGGGCGCCGAATACTGAAAGCAGACTGGGCAGGAAGTAAATGAGGGTCAGGAACAGCGATCCGGCGAAAGTGAGGCGCACCATCGTCTGGTCCAAGAAAGCCGCTGTAATGGGACCGGGACGGATGCCGGGAATGTAGCTGCCGGAACGTTTGAGATTTTCTGCGATTTGCTGGGGCTGGAACATGGTGGCAACCCAGAAGAACGAGAAGAAGAAGATCATGGCCGAGGAGATGAGGTAGTACCAGATATCACTCGGCGAGAGGAGAACATTGACGAAAGAGACGAAAGGGGAATCTCCGGTGAAGAGCTGCTGCATGAGCATGCCGGGCAGAGCGAGGATGGCCGTGGCGAAGATTACGGGCATCACGCCGGAGTAATTGAGCTTGAGGGGCAGGTAGGTCGTGCCGCCCTGAGTCATTTTTCCGTGCCCAACTACGCGCTTGGCTTGTTGCACGGGGATGCGGCGCTGCGCCTGACTGACGGTGACCACGAGAGCCACCACAACGATCATGAAGAGAATGAGGGCTACGAGAGAGAGCGAGCCGAGCGGGTTGACTTCGCCTCCCTTCATCACGCAAGTTTTCCAAGCCATGGAAAATGCTCCGGGGAGGGCGGAGATAATGTTCACGGAGATGATGAGCGAAATCCCGTTGCCCACGCCACGCTCAGTGATTTGGTCGCCGATCCACATGAGGAACATGGTGCCGGTGACGATGATGAAAATTGTGGAAAGGGTGAAAATCCAGCCCGGGTGCATGACGAGGTTGCCGACGTCCAAACCGATCGTGGAAGGATTTTCCAGCGTGCGGGTGAGCAGGAAGCCCTGCACAATGGCGATGATGATGGCGAGAATGCGCGTGTAGCGCGTCATCTTTTGACGTCCACCTTCCTCCTCCAACATCTTCTTCCACGAGGGAAGCACCGCTCCCATGAGCTGTGTCATAATGGAGGCGGAGATGTAAGGCATAATGCCCAGGGCGAAGATGCCGCATTGTTGCAAACCGCCGCCCGAGAAGATCGTGAGGATCGCACCGAGGGCGGCGAGGGGACCTCCTTCGTCCGCCGCCTGCTGCTGCAGGTAGGTGGCAAGCGCGTGAACATCCACGCCCGGCAGGGGAAGATGCACGCCCAGTCGCACGACAACGATCAGGGCGAGCGTAAAAAGGATGCGGCTCCGGAGCTCCGGAACCTTCATAGTGTTGGCAAAGGCGGCTATCATAGCGGAAATGCTTGTTCTGGGAAAAAGATCGGGAACGAGTCCCCGCGAGGCGCGATGAGGGAGGTTCGGAGAACGTGTGCCCCTCTGCGAGACTCGCGGCGCCCGGCAGAGAGGACTCCGCCGGGCGGGCGAGTGAAAGCTTGTCAGCTCTCAGCGCTCTCGCTGAGGGCGGTGAGGGAACCGCCTGCGTCGGCAATCTTCTTGGCGGCAGCAGCGCTGGCAAAGTCCACTGAAACATTCAGCGCTTTGCTCAACTCGCCCTTGCCGAGAAGCTTCACCGCGTCGCATTCTCCCTTAACGAGACCGGCCGCGCGCAGCTCCACTTCCGTCACGGCGTCCCCGGCGTTGAAGAAAGCCTCCAACTGGGAGAGGTTAACGATAGCTACGCGGTCACGGAAGCGTGCATTGCTGAAGCCTTTTTTGGGGAGACGACGGTGCAGGGGCATTTGCCCGCCTTCAAATCCGGGGCGGATCGAACCGCCAGACCGGGCTTTTTGGCCTTTGTTGCCCTTGCCGCAGGTCTTGCCGAGACCGGAGCTTTCGCCGTTGCCGATGCGCTTTTTACGGTGTTTGGACCCCGGGGTCGGTTTAAGAGAATGAAGTGTCAACATAGTCGTGATGAACGGTTAAATTACACAGATTCCTTTTCCTTTTTCTTCTTGCCACGGGCGGAGAGCACCTGGTCAGCCGTGCGCATGGAGAGCATGGCTTGCATGGTGGCTTTCACCACGTTGGCGGCATTGGAGGAACCAAGGGATTTGGCGATCACATTGCTTACGCCGGCAGCTTCCAACACGGCGCGCACTTTTTCGCCGGCCACCAAACCGGTACCGGGTGCGGCGGGCTTGAGCACAATCTTGGCTCCGCCGAACTCGCTGTACACTTCGTGCGGCAGAGTCTCATTGACCACCACGACCTTCTTCATCGCGCGCTTGGCGGCATCAGTACCCTTGCGGATAGCGTCGGAAACTTCGTTGGCCTTGCCGAAGCCCTGACCGACCTTGCCGTTGCGATCGCCTACCACCACGAGCGCGGAGAAAGAAAAGCGGCGTCCGCCTTTCACGACCTTGGCACAGCGGTTGACGTAAACGACCTTTTCAACGAGCTGGGGTCCGTCCTCAGCAGGAGCTTCCGCAGCGCGGCGAGAGGAAGCCGCATCGCGACGTCCAGACCGCTGAGCATTGCGGGGACCGGAGGCACCATCCCTGCGCGGAGCGCGGGGCGCATGGTTCTTGGGAGCTTGAGCCGCTTCGCTCTTCGGGGCCTCTGCAACGGGAGCCTCCGTGGCGGGAGCGACTGCTTTGTCCTGTGTTTCTTCAGTACTCATTGTTCTAAGCGGTTAGAATTTCAGACCGGCTTCGCGGGCGGCGTCCGCCAGAGATTTGACCTTGCCGTGGTAGAGGAATCCGCCTCGGTCGAAGACCACTTCGGAGACGCCGGCTGCCAAAGCTTTCCTGGCGATCTCCTCGCCCACTTTAGCTGCGGTTTCCACATTGGCTCGTGAGAGTCCGAGCGTTTTGGTGCAAGCGGCGACCAAGGTGTGTCCCTTGGTGTCGTCAATCACCTGAGCGTACACGTGCTGATTGGAGAAAAAGACAGCCAGACGCGGGCGGGCGGAGGTTCCGGAGAGCTTCTTGCGGATGCGTGCGCGAACACGGCTGCGAACAGCTTTACGATTAATCGTACTCATATCTTCTGAAGGTTAAAATGACGGTTACTTGCCAACGCTCTTGCCTTCCTTGCGGCGGATGTGTTCACCCACATAGTGCACGCCTTTGCCCTTGTACGGCTCGGGCGGGTAGTACCCGCGCACTTCTGCGGCGAATTGACCAACGACCTGCTTGTCGATACCTTCCACCTTAATTTTGGTGTTTTCCGTCACCGTCACCGTGATGCCGGTGGGGATGGGGTGCAGGATGGGGTGGGATTTGCCCAACGAGAGGTCGAGATGCTTGCCTTTGACAGCAGCTTTAAAACCCACGCCGACGATTTCAAGCTCTTTGGAGAAGCCTTTGGAAACGCCTTCCACCATATTGGAGAGAAGGGATCGATTGGTGCCGTGCAGAGCGCGCAGGCGGCGGGAATCATCCGTGCGTTTCACACTCAGCTCTGCGCCTTCCACGGAAATGGTGATGCCCTCCGGGAGCGTCCATGAGAGTTCGCCTTTTGCGCCCTTGACGGTGACCTTTCCGTCCTTATCGGAAACGGAAACGCCCGCAGGGATCGTAATAACTTTCTTACCGACTCGAGACATAACAGGAAGAGGGTTGAGGGTTACCAGACGAGGGCGATGAGTTCTCCGCCGATGCTGAGCTTGCGAGCTTTGGCGCCGGTCATGAGACCTTGTGACGTGGAGACGATGGAGATGCCCAGACCATTCATGACCGTGGGTATCTGGTCGGAAGTGACGTAGTGGCGGCGCCCCGGACGGGAGCAACGCTTGACGTCAGTGACAATGGGTTTTCCGCTCTGGGCAAACTTGCTCTTCACGGTAATCACTTTGTCCTTCCCCTCGCCGGTCACCTCATAGGACCAGATGTAGCCTTCCTCCTGGAGGATGCGGGCGATCTCGGCCTTGATTTTGGAGTGAGGCGCAGTGAAGGATTCATTATGCGCGCGACCGGCGTTCTTCACGCGGGTCAGGAAATCTGCGACAGGATCAGTCAGTACTGCCATGGTAGTAAAAAAGGTCAAGTGGTTTCTTCTGTCTTCTTATTAGGCTTGCGGAAGGGAAGCCCCAGCTCATTGAGCAGGTCGCGTCCCTCCTCATCCGTCGGCGCCGTCGTCACAAAAATGATGTCGAAACCGATGTTGCGCTTGATTTGGTCGAGCTCAATTTCCGGGAAGATCGATTGATCCGAAATGCCGACGGCATAGTTGCCTCGTCCGTCGAAAGATTTGGCAGGCAATCCGCGAAAGTCGCGGATATTCGGAGCCGTCACGTTAATGAACCGGTCCAGGAACTCCCACATGCGTGTGGATCGCAGCGTCACTCGAGCGCCCAGGACCTCCCCCTCGCGGAGCTTGAAGTTTGCCACACTCTTGCGAGCGTAGGTGACAGACGGCTTTTGACCGGTGATTTTTGCAATTTCCGCCACAGCGTCTTCCACGGCTTGCTTGCGGTCCGGATGCTTGCCCATGCATGTGGTCACCACGATCTTCTCGAGTCGTGGAATTTGATGCACATTGGCGTACTGGCGCTTGGCGCGGAGGGTCGGAACGACCTTCTCCTTGTAGTGTTTCAGTAGTGTTGGTGTTTTCATGATTCAGCGGGTCAGCTTGTTGATGTTGGCTTAAGCGCGGAGTCTCTTCCCTCCCGGGCGTCAACTCACTTTCTTCACATTCGAGATGTGGATGGCGCCGTCGATTTCCTTGATGCCCCCTTCCGGATCGTCTTCGCTTGGTTTGGTCGCTTTCTTGAGCTTCCTCACACCTTCGACGATCACAGTTTGTTTGGTGACATTCACGGAGGTGACAACGCCACGCTTGCCCTTGTTCTTGCCGGCAATGACTTGGACTTCATCGCCTTTCTTAACGTGGGTCTTCATCGTACGTGTTGTTGTTTTTATTAGATCATCCCGGCTGCATCTGCAGCGCGGGGCAGACACTCTACTCTTCGTTCGGTCGAACGTCAAGCATAATCTCACCTTCAGTTTCATTTTTTCGAAAAAAAACGCATTGCCTCCGGGACAGAGTTGCTTTCTGCAGATTGTCATTTAACTGTTGACCAGCAAGGGAACGCCTTGCGGCAAGAAGAAGGAGAGGCGAAAAATTGTAGAGCGCGAGGAGCTTGGAGTCATCAAGAAGATCTGGTTTTTGATGGGGCAGCCGCGCGGGAAGCGCATGACTGCTCAGAGACGCGAGGAGACTGCGCGTGGACGCTGACATGGACGGATAACTATGCGCTCTGTGGATGGGCAATCGAGCCGTATGGAACAGAGGGCAGCATGGGGTATGCCGAAGACTGGAGGAGATGCTATGCTGTCGGGTGACCGTTTTTTTTGAGGCATTACGTACGGGACGAGAGTGAGTCGGTGTGCATCCACAGGGTTTTCAGGTAGGATTCCGGCAGGAAATCGAAAGGCATGGGAGTTTCTTCCAAGCGAGCTGTTGCGGGTGAGGCGGCGCGCACCATTTGTCGAAAGTCGTTCGGGCTAAGACTTCGGCAGTTGGTGGTGCAAAGCACAAAGCCGTTTGGTGCGAGGCAGAGCGCAGCGCGATGCACGAGTTCCGTGTAATCGTGGTCGGCACGCCAGATGCGTCCTCGGGCATCGCGTGAGAAAGTGGGAGGATCCAGCACGATGGCATCGAAGAGGCGGCGTTGCCGCGCGAAGACGGTGAGCCAATGCAGGGCGTCGCCTTTGCAGAAGAAGTGCTTCGCCGGGTCAATGCCGTTCGCTCTCATATTGTCACGGCAGCGTTCCAGACAAGGTTGTGCGATGTCCAGCGTGGTGACAGTAGCGCCGGCAAGTGCAGCGCACACGGAGAAAGCGCCGGTGTAGGCAAAGAGGTTCAGCACGGTCATGTTCGGGCGGCAGAGACGGCGCAGCTGCGCGCGGTTGTTACGCTGGTCGATGAAGAGACCTTGCGAGTATCCGCTCTGCATGTCCAGCAGGTAGCGCACACCGTTTTCCAAGGCGGCAAATTGCATGGGGTGCCGAGGAGGAAGCAGCGGTTGAGGAGCGCATTTGTCTCCTTTTGACAGACGCTTGACGAATACGTCTGCATCACGGTCAAGCAACCAGGCGCGGAGCTCTTCGGGAAGTTCGGCGTCCCGCAACGATACCAAAAAGCGTCCCGCCAGCGCATCCAGACTCACGCCGGGAAATATCAATCCTTCCGGTAGCACGCGATAGGCGTTGGTCATCGGTTCAAGCGCGGCGCGACGTTCCGCCAGCAGTTGGTCCAGACGGGAAGGCATGCGGAACGGTGATTCAGACGTGTTCAGCAGCGGCGCGACGTATGGTATCGGCCATCGTGGTGAGGGCGTTGGCTCGGGTGGAGGCCAAGTGCTCCCTGAGACCCGAGGCATCCAGCTTGCTCAGGTCGGCAGCCACCACCTCCTGAGGCGTGAGCCCGGAGAGGAGGCGGACGAAGATGGCGATGAGTCCTTTTGTAATCAGCGAATCACTGTCGGCGTGGATGATGAAGGCGCCGTCCACGACTTCCGTGCCCACCCACACTTGACTTTGGCAGCCTCGGATAAGATTTTCAGGCCGACGGTATTGTTCCGGCAGCGCGGGGAGATGGCGTCCCAGCGAGATAATGTATTCGTAGCGTTCCTGCCAATCCTCAAAGACGGACAGGTCATCCATCAAGGCTTCCATGCGTTCCGAACAGCTCATCATTGTGCGATGGTGCAGAGTACAGCTTTTTGCGCGTGCAGACGGTTTTCAGCTTCGGTGAAAATGGCGTCGGCGTGCGCCTCCAGAACCTCGTCGGTGATCTCGTAGCCTCTGTAAGCGGGCAGACAGTGGAACACGCTGTGTTTCGGCGCGGCGTGGGAAAGCAGCTCACGGTTCACCTGGTAGGGGAAGAAGGCTTTTTCTTTGCTGCCTTTTTCGTTTTCCTGCCCCATGGAAATCCATGTGTCGGTATTGATGACGGTGGCGCCGCGCACAGCTTCCACGGGGTCGGTGGTGCACACAACGTCGGGGCAGTTGAGTTGAGCCAGCAGTTCATCGCTCGGGAGTGCGTGTTGCGGACCGCCCAGCGCCAGAGTAAAGCCGAGCCGCTTGGCGGCCCACATCCAGGAACGGGCCATGTTGTTGTTCGTGTCGCCCATGAAAGCGATCTTCATACTCTTCCATGAGTTCACGCCGTAGAGTTCCTCCAGTGTAAGCAAATCCGCGAGTATTTGGCAGGGGTGTTCCTGATCCGTGAGCGCGTTGATGGTGGGAATGCCGGAATGCTCCGCAAACTCTTGCACTTCGCTTTGCGCGTAAGTGCGGATGATGGCTCCGTGCACCATGCGCCCCAGTACGCGCGCCGTGTCCCTCACCGGTTCGCCTCGCCCCAATTGCGTGTCGCTCACGGAGAGGAACATCGGGCGCCCCCCGAGTTCACTGACTCCGACTTCGAACGACACGCGCGTGCGCGTGGAGGATTTGGAAAAGATGAGCGCCCAAGTTTGTCCGGCCAATGGCTGCGCGGCGTGACGCCCCCTCTCCTCCTTCAACTTGCGTCCCAGCGCCAGCAGCTCCCTGATTTGTTCGCCGTTGAGCTCTTCAATGGATAGTAAATTCTTCATGTGCGTGCTCGGAAAGGCGCAGATTATACCACAATGCTCTCTTTTGTAAAGAGCCGAAGAAATTGCCGATCGTCGTTTTGCGAGAATGCGCCCCTGCGAGCAAGGGCGTGAAAATGACGACAGAGCAGTCCATTGACAAAGAGCATGAGAGCGGGTAGAATGGCGCAGTTTGCGATGGCAAAGGATGCAAAGCTGGAGGAATTGGAGAAGCGCAGTATGGGGGAGCTGCTGCTCAGCTATTCGTTGCCTGCCATCGTGGGGATGGTGGCGACTTCGATGTACAACATCGTGGATGCCATTTACGTGGGGCAATGGTGCGGGGCGCTGGCGATAGCGGGCATGGCGCTGGTGTTTCCGGTGATGAACCTGACGGTGGCGGTGGGCACGCTGGTGGGGTTGGGCAGTGCGGCAACGGCGTCCATCACGCTGGGCCAGGGCAAGTTTGAACGTGCGCACCGGGTGCTGGGGCATTGCGTGGCGCTCAGTGCGTTGCTGGGGGTGACGGTGGGGTGGCTGCCGATTCCGTGGCTGCGCGAGATCCTGATGATGTTCGGCGCGGAGGGACGTGCGCTTGACCCGGCATACGACTTCATGTTAGTCATCATGCTCGGTTTTCCGGTGAGCAGCTCCTTCATGAATTTGAATCACCTGATGCGTGCGAGCGGTTATCCGCGCAAGGCGATGGTGAGCCTCATCATCTCCATGGTCGTGAACGTGGCAGTGGCGCCCGTCTTCATTTGCTGGTGGAATTGGGGGATGACGGGTGCGGCATTGGCTACGTTGGTGGCGCAGGCTGTGGGAATGGCTTGGGTGTTGCGACACTTTGCGGATGGGAGCAACGTGCTGCATTTTCGTCGCGGAATCTACGCGTTGCAGGCACGCCTGGTGAGGCGCATCTGTACGGTGGGACTGCCGCCCTGTCTGCTCAATATCGTGGGCTGCGTGGTGGTGATGTTTTTCAACCGACGCTTTCTGGAGTTTGACGGCGAGATGGGGGTGGGCGCCTACGGCGTCGTGAATCGCGTACTCTTTCTCTTTGTGATGGTGGTGCTGGGCATCACCCAGGGGATGCAGCCCATTGCCGGGTACAACTTGGGCATTGGCAACTTTTGCCGCGTGCGGCGCGTGCTTTTTCTGGCCATCTGCTGGGCTACGGCCATCACCTTCACAGGCGCCGCCTGCATGGAAGTTTTCGCTGAGCAGGTGGTGCGCCTTTTCGTGAGTGCGGAGGATGCAGACTCTGCGAGGCTCATCGAGTTGGCAACGCTCGGGACGCGTCTCATGGGCATTTGCTTCGTTTTTGTGGGGTCGCAGATTGTCATCGGTAACTTCTTCCAGGCTATCGGACGTCCGGTAATGAGCATCTTCCTCAACCTCACGCGCCAGCTTTTCTTCCTGATCCCTGCGCTCTGGCTTCTGCCTCAGTGGCTGGGAGAGCCGGGCGTGTGGCTCTCGCAAACGACGGCGGACTTTCTCTCTTTCCTGCTGGGCTTTGCCGTGCTGCTCACCTTCCTGCGTCGCGTCTTTCCGCATTGCAACGCCACTTTGGACGAACCCGACGAAGGACGAGACAACGTGTCGTTTTGACCTGATTTTTTATGATGATTCCGGAATTGATCATTGCCACTCGTAACGTCCACAAAGCGCAAGAAATTGCCGCCATTCTGTCCGGCTGGCGCATTCGTACCCTTGCGGATTTTTCGGACCTGCCGGAAGTCGAGGAGACCGGACGCTCCTTTGCCGAGAACGCCGCACTCAAAGCGCAGCAAATTTCCGCCCGTGTGAACGGGTTGACGCTGGCGGATGACTCCGGGTTGTGCGTGGATGTGCTTTCCGGAGCTCCCGGCGTGCTCTCTGCTCGTTACGCCGGAGAGCATGGGGATGATGCGGCGAATAATCGCAAATTGCTCTCCGAGCTGGGGGCGTTGTCTGCGCACGCTCCTTTCCGCGCCCACTTTGCCTGCGCCATGTGCCTGGCGGAGAATGGACAGACTTTGGCCAATTTTCTGGGTGCTTTGCCGGGACGCATCACGCTTTCCCCGCGCGGGACAAACGGCTTTGGCTACGACCCCCTCTTTGTTCCGGACGGCTTTTCCTGCACGTTAGCCGAGCTGCCTGAGGAGCGGAAGAATGCCATCTCTCACCGAGCCATGGCGCTGAAACAGTTGAGTGAATGGCTTTCCTGCCATGCGTGGCGACGATTTTGAAGTCTCGTATTGTTATTTGAATGTGTTGCGCAGAGTAGCGTCAAGTGCAACGCAGCTCGGACGGTTGCCAGGTGAGGGAAGATCGTGTGGGTACGCATGGAGGGATGCGGGAAGGAGAAAAATCCATCGGAAACGAAAAAAAAATAGCGGACAGGCAAAAAAAGACTTGCCAAGAGGGAAGAAAATGGTAAACTGTGTGTCCCCTTTAGGCGCATAGAAAATGCGGAAAGAGAGGGGATTATCGGGCAAGCCGCCGGAAAAACGGGCGATTTCTCTCGGAAAAAGAGGGGACGGGTCCATTGGCGGAAAGGCCTGAACAACAATCAACAAGCAGGAAACATGCCGACCATCAATCAGCTCGTCCGCAAGGGACGCACCGTACCGGAAGAGAAGTCGAAATCACGTGCTCTTCACAGCTGTCCGCAGCGTCGTGGGGTCTGTCTTCAAGTGATGACCCGCACGCCGAAGAAACCGAACTCCGCCTTGCGTAAAGTGGCTAAGGTGAGATTGACCAATGGAGAAGAAGTGATCGCCTACATCGGTGGCGAAGGGCACAACTTGCAGGAGCACTCCATTGTGCTGGTGCGTGGCGGGCGTGTGAAGGACTTGCCGGGTGTGCGTTACCACATTGTTCGCGGAGCTTTGGATTGTCTCGGTGTTGAGAAGCGTCGCCGCGGTCGCTCGAAGTACGGTGCGAAGCGACCGAAGGAAGGTGCAGCGACTCCCGCCAAGAAAAAGTAAATAGGAACCTTTAACCAAATTATTGAGCTATGGCACGTCGCAAACGCGTCTATAAGAAAATGGAACGCCACGACTCGCGGTACGATTCCGCGCTGGTGGGGCGATTTATCGGCAAGGTGATGCTTTCCGGCAAGCGTTCGCTGGCAGAGCGCATCGTGTACAAGGCGATTGACATCGCTAATGAAGGCACGGAGATGGTGAGTCCGCTGGAGGTGCTGACGCGGGCAATTGAGAACGCTAAGCCGCGCGTGGAAGTGAAGAGTCGCCGCGTGGGCGGAGCGACCTATCAGGTGCCGCTGGAAGTGGCGCCGGAGCGTTCCGAGGCACTGGCGATGCGCTGGATTATCGGGTTTGCGCGCAACCGCAAGGGCGTACCCATGGCGAAGGCTTTGGCCAACGAGATTAAAGAAGCCGCAGCCAATCAGGGTGCCGCTGTGCGCAAGCGCGACGACGTCCACAAAATGGCCCAGGCGAACCGAGCCTTTGCACACTTCCGCTGGTAATGACCGGCGGAAGCTTTTTTTGCCCTGAGAAACGACCGACAGAAAAACTCAACCCTTAGAAAAGAAAATGGCAAGTGTAAGCAGTCCTGACCGTAAAGAGCCCTTGGAGCGTTACCGCAACTTCGGCATTGCGGCGCATATTGACGGTGGCAAGACCACGCTCTCGGAGCGCATCCTCTTCTACACCGGCATGATTCATAAGATCGGCGAGGTGCATGACGGCGCAGCTACTACTGACTGGATGGAGCAGGAGCAGGAGCGCGGTATCACCATCACTTCTGCTGCCGTGACCACCAACTGGAAGCAGTTGGCGGCCGAGGGCTGCTACAAGTTGTTCGAGGGGCAGAACTTTCAGCTCAACGTCATCGACACCCCGGGTCACGTGGACTTCACCGCTGAGGTGGAGCGCAGTCTGCGCGTGCTGGACGGCGCGATCGTGGTGTTCTGCGGGGTGGCGGGTGTGCAGCCGCAGACGCAGACCGTATGGCGCCAGGCGAGCAAATACAACGTGCCGCGTATCTGCTTCGTGAACAAGATGGATCGCACGGGCGCCAATTTTGCCAACGTGTTGAACGACATTCGCACCAAACTGGGAGCGAATGCTGCGCCGATTCTCATGCCCATCGGGGCGGAGGACAGCTTGCGTGGGCAGATTGATGTGGTAAACCAGAAGGCGATCATCTACTCCGACTCCGACCGTTTGGGTTCCACTTACACCGTTGAGGAGATCCCCGAGGAGTTGAAGGAAGCCGCCCAAGCTGCGTTGGAGGACCTGAAGGAGCGCGTGGCCAACGTGGACGAGGAACTCGGTGAACTCTACCTGATGGAGGAGCCCATTGACGCGCCCACGCTGAAAGCGGCCATTCGTCGTGCGACCATTGCGAACGAGTTTGTGCCGGTAGCCGGCGGCTCTGCTTTCAAGAACAAGGGAGTGCAGGCTCTGCTGGATGCCGTGGTGGATTATCTGCCCAGCCCTTTGGAGGCTAAGGTTGCTACGGTGACTTCCACCATCTCCTCCGGAGTGGATGAGAACGGCTACGAGATTTTTGAGAAAAAGGAGATTATTCCGTCCGATGACGACAAGCCGGTGGCGCTTGCCTTCAAGCTGTGGGCGGATAAATTCGTGGGTTCGTTGGTGTTCATCCGCGTATACACGGGGGTGATTCGCAAGGGCGATACGGTATACAATCCGCGCACCCGCAAGCGCGAGCGCGTGGGACGCCTGCTCCAGATTCAGGCGAATGTGCACACGGACGTGGATGAGGTGTTCTCCGGGGATATCGCGGCCATTGTGGGTCTGAAGAACGCGACCACGGGCGATACTCTTGCGAGCGATGATTACGACTACACTCTTGAGCCGCCCACCTTCCCGGATACCGTGATTTCCATGGCGGTGGAGCCGCTGACCAAGGCTGACCAGGAGAAGATGAGCAATGCCCTGCAGCGTCTCTCGGCTGAGGACCCGACCTTCCGTGTGAAGACCGATGAGGAGACCGGACAGACCATCATCGCCGGCATGGGCGAGCTTCATTTGGACATTATCGTGGATCGCTTGAAGCGTGAGTTCAAAGTGGAGGCCAACACCGGCAAGCCGCAGATTGCCTATCGTGAGACCATCACCAAGTCCGTTGACCACGTGCAGGGCAAACTGGTCAAGCAGAGCGGCGGTCGCGGTCAGTACGGCGACGTTATCATTGATATGCGTCCGGGCGAGCGCGGGAGCGGCTTGAAGATCGCCAACAAGATTGTGGGCGGCGCTATCCCGAAGGAGTACATGAATGCCGTGTACGCCGGATTGAACGAGGCCATGAACTCCGGTATCGTGGCGGGCTATCCGGTGGAAGACGTGGAAGTGGATGTGGTCGATGGATCGTACCACGAAGTGGACTCCAATGAGAACGCCTTCAAGATGGCGGCCATCTTCGCCATGAAGAACGCTTTTGCCAAGTGCGCTCCGGTTCTGCTGGAACCCATCATGAGTGTGGAAGTGGTGACCCCGGCGGAGAACCAGGGCGACATCATGGGCGACCTCAATCGTCGCCGTGCTCAGGTGAACAGCATGGAGCACAAGGGCAGCGAATGCGTACTCACCGCCGCCGTGCCGTTGGCGGAGATGTTCGGCTATTCCACCGACATTCGTACACTTTCCAAGGGCTTGGCCTCCTACTCCATGGAACCCTCGCACTTCGAGCAAGTGCCGCCTAACCTCGTTGCGCAAATCGTCAAGGCGCGCGGTGGCAATGCCAAGTAAACTTCTACCTTAACCCATATTATTAACCCAAACATAACCGCACGTTCATGCAAAGTCCTAAAATCCGCATTCGACTTCGCGCCTTCGATAGCCGTGCAATCGACCGATCCGCATCTGAGATCGTGGAGACTGCCAAGCGCACCGGGGCGAAAGTAGCCGGGCCGATTCCTTTGCCGACTCGCATCGAGAAGTTCTCTGTGAACCGCTCGGTTCGTGTCAATAAGAAATCAGCTGACCAGTTCGAGATCCGCACGCACAAGCGTCTGCTCGACATCGTAGACCCCACCTCGCGCACGGTGGAAGAGCTCAAGAAGCTCAACCTGCCGGCAGGCGTGGATATCGCAATTAAGATTTGACCCTAACCCTGATTCATTGACATGTCATTAGGACTTATCGGAAAGAAAGTGGGCATGACCCGCGTCTTCAATAAAGAAACGGGCGCCATGACGCCTGTGACCGTGATTGACGTGACCGGAAATGTCTTCGCCCAGATTAAGACGCCCGAGAAGGACGGCTACGCCGCCGTGCAGGTAGCTTACGGCTCCAAGAAAGAGAGTCGCCTGAGCCGTCCCGTCGCCGGTCATTGCAAGAAGCTGGGCATAGAGCCGGCGGAGGCGCTGCGCGAGTTCCGCGTGGATCCCGCCGATCTGCCGCAAGAGGGGGCTGCCCATCCCGGTTGCGAGCTTTTCGCAGAGGGGGCGTGGGTGGATGTCATTGGCACGAGCAAGGGCAAGGGGTTCCAGGGCGTGATGCGCAGACACAACTTCCACGGCTCACCCATGACCCACGGCAGCATGATGCACCGTCGCACCGGCGGTGTGGGCGCTTGCGCCACTCCTTCCCGCGTCTGGAAAGGGCAGAAGATGCCCGGCCGCATGGGAAATGAGCGCAAGACCGTGCAGAACCTGAAGGTGGTGCAGGTGCGCAAAGATGACCAGGTTATTTTGGTATCCGGGCCGGTTCCCGGTGCTAAGGGCAGCGTGGTCATCATCCGCCCCGCCAAGAAGAAATCGGCCAAATAAGCAAGACGAACCCGGGAGAACTTATCTATGTCCGCAAAAGAATTGACATTGGAAGCCGCTCATGAGGCAAACATTGTGACCGTGGGTCCCGAGAAGGGCGACCAGGCGGTGCACGACCTCATCGTGGCCTATAGAGCAAACCGTCGCCAGGGCAGCGCCTGCACCAAGACGCGTGCCGAGGTGAGTGGCAACAACCGCAAAATCTACCGCCAGAAGGGCACCGGCAACGCGCGCCACGGCGACAAGCGCAGCCCCCTTTTCGTGGGCGGCGGCGTTGTGTTCGGGCCGAAGCCGCGCGATTACTCCAAGAAAGTGAACCAGAGCGTGCGCAAGCTTGCGCTGCGTCGCGTGCTGGGAGACATCTTGAGTGGGGGCAAGGTGCTCAGCGTGCCGAGTTTCAACATTGAGGACGGCAAGACGAAGAGCTTTGTGGCGGCGGTGAAAGATATCGCCGGTGACGCACGCAAAGTGCTCATCGTGGCTGATCAGTTTGACGAACTTACGAAGCGCGCGGGTCGCAATGTGGCGGACGTGCTGCTGATGAGCGCGGCGGAGATGAACATCGAGCACCTGCTCCATGCGGGCAAGGTGGTGTTTGTTGATTCTGCTCTGGAAACCATAGCCAACCGCACCAAGTAACATGAACGATATACACGAAGTAATCAAGCGTCCGCGCATCTCGGAAAAGGCGACCTTGCTGCACGAGAAGAGCGGCGAGGTAACGCTCGAGGTGGCTGTGAAAGCGACCAAGATCGAGATTCGGCAAGCTGTGGAGAAGCTGCTGGGCAAGAAGGTGATTGCTGTGCGCACTGCCAATTACGATGGCAAGGAGCGTCGCAAGCGCACCAAAAATCACGGCGTGAGTCCCGCTTGGAAAAAGGCCTACGTGAAGCTCGCTCCGGGCGAGTCGCTCGAGCTGGTCTGATGTCGGTATGAACCCTTAACGAAGTAAGCTGTCATGTCACTCAAATCATTCAAGCCTACCACACCTTCCAACCGCTACAAGGCGCTTCCCTCTTTTGACGAGATCACCAAGACGCGGCCGGAGAAGAAACTTCTTGAACCGCTGCGCAAGAGCGGCGGACGCAACAATAACGGTCGCATCACCACGCGCCACATCGGCGGCGGACATAAGCGGCATTACCGCTTGGTGGATTTTCGTCGCAGTCGCCACGAGACCGCCAAAGTACTCGCCGTGGAGTACGATCCGAACCGCACCTGCCGCATTGCTCTGTTGCAGTACCAGGACGGCACGAAAAGCTATATTCTGGCTCCGGTGGGGCTGGGACCCGGCATGACCGTGCAGAGCGGTGAGGGCGTGGCTCCGAAGGTGGGCAACGCGATGCCTCTCAAAAACGTGCCGCTCGGAACGGCCATTCACAACATCGAGATTCGTCCCGGATCCGGTGGTAAAGTGGCTCGTTCTGCAGGTCAGCAGGCCGTGCTTTCCAACCGCGACGGTGAGTACGCCCTCGTGAAGATGCCCTCGGGTGAGGTGCGCCGCTTCCGCGTGGACTGCTACTGCACCATCGGTCAGGTGGGCAACGCGCAGCACATGAACGAATCTTCCGGCAAGGCGGGACGCACTCGCTGGCTGGGCATCCGTCCGACCGTGCGCGGCATGTGCATGAACCCGGTGGATCACCCCAATGGCGGCGGTGAAGGCAAATCGAAGTCCGGCGGCGGACGTCAGCACCTCAAGTCCCCGTGGGGGCATGTGAAGGGACAGAAGACGCGTCGCATTCGCAAACCGAGCGATGTCTTCATCGTGCAGCGTCGCAAGAGCAAGTAACGCCAAAAACCTCAACCAACTAGAAAAACAATGGGACGTTCCCTCAAAAAAGGACCCTTCGTGAGCCAATCTCTGCTGGACAAAGTGGATGCCCAGCTGCAGAGCGGCGATCGTAAACCGATTAAGACCTGGAGTCGTGCATCCATGGTGGTGCCGGACTTCGTGGGACTCACCTTCCTGGTGCACGCCGGCAAGAACTTCGCCACAGTGTATGTGACGGAGAACATGGTGGGGCACAAGCTGGGCGAGTTTGCTCCCACGCGCATCTTTAAGGCGCATGGCGGCATCGGTAAGAAATAACTTGCAAGATAAACACTGAAATCCCATGGTCATTTTCTTCCAACACGCGTGCAGGGCGCTGCCTCTCCTTTTCGGGGCCGCTTGCCTGGCGTGCGCTGCGGAGGCCGATCATGGAACACAACACAGGATCTCTCAACTTGAGAAACAGGTGGCGACCCTGCGCGAGAGCTACGCGCTTGCGCGGGCCGATGCCGACCGAGCTCGCAGGCAGATGAGTGAAATACGCACTCGTCTGGAGGCTTTGGGCGGCGCTGCCCTCGGGGAGAGTGAGGAGCGCATCATCGACACTGCAGCACAGCTTGAAAGCGTGCGCGGGGAACTTGATGCCCTGCGTAAGGCCGCCATGAATCTCTCCGCTGCCATCAATGCTTATATGAGCACGGCCATGGTGGAGGATGCTGCGGCGCGCCAGGCGCTGGAAGCTGCCCTGCGCGAGCAAGAGGTGGCCTTGGGCTTAAGGATGGCGCCGCAGGATGAGCTTTCCGGTACGCTGGAAGAGGCTCAGGTGCTCAGCATTGACTCGGAGTCGGGGCTGATCGTCATCAATGCCGGACGCGAGGCACGCGTACGCGTGGGCATGCCCATGGAGATATCTCGGAGCGACCAGGCTATTGCGCGCGCCATCGTCACGGATGTGCGCAAGAAAGTGTCCGGTCTTCTCGTGCAGCGGCATCTCAACCCCAACCTTTCGATCAATGTGGGGGATCGTGTGTCTGTCACAACCAATGAGTAAAACTACAACAATGGAAGTCAAAGCAATATGCAAGAATGCCCGCATCTCGGCTAAGAAGATGCGCGACGTAGCTGCGGCTGTGCAGGGGATGCCTGTGGCCAAGGCGATTGATGTGCTGAGCTACACACCCAAGAAGGGCGCTTACCTGATCAACAAAACGATCAAGGCAGCCGTAGCGAATGCAGAGAACAACAACGGGCTTGCCGCCGATGAGCTGACGCTCAAGAGCGTGCAAGTGGACGAAGGGATGACCTTCCGACGCACGATGCCGCGCGCACGAGGCTCCGCAAACGTGATCCGCAAACGCACTGCGCACATTACCGTGGTGGTGTCGGACGAGAAAGATTAATCGCTCAGCGCTCCAACCTTTTTACACAATATGGGACAGAAAGTAAATCCTATCGGTTTTCGTCTTGCGGTGACGAAGGATTGGCGTTCCAAGTGGTACGCCACCGGCAAGGACTATGCGGCCAAGCTGCATGAGGACCTCAAGATTCGCAAGTACATCAAGGGCTACACCATGAAGGTGAACAGCGATTTGAAGGGCACTTCCCCCGCTATTTCGCGCATCACCATCGAGCGCGCTTGGAATAGCGTGCGCGTCACCATCTCTACTGCTCGTCCGGGCTTGGTGATCGGTCCTAAGGGCAAGTACATCGAGGAGATGACGACTGAACTTGCCAAGCTCTGCGGCGGTGCTCAGGTGAAGTTGGATATTCTGGAGATTCGCCAGCCGGAGTTGGACGCTCAGTTGGTGGCCGAGAACATCGCCACCCAGCTGGAGCGACGCGTTTCCTTCCGTCGCGCTATGAAGCGCGCCGTGCAGGTGGCTATGGACTTCGGGGCCGACGGCATTCGTGTGCGCTGCGCCGGACGTTTGGGCGGCGCTGACATTGCACGAGCCGAGCAGTACCGCGAGGGCAAAGTGCCTTTGCAGACGTTGCGCGCGCCAATTGACTACGGCTTTGCAGAAGCTCGAACGCTGTACGGACTCATCGGTGTGAAGTGCTGGATCAATAAGCGACCGGAAGCGGGTGGAAACGCTTCGAACAACAGGTCTGCCGGCAGTCGTGGTCCGCGTCCGCGCCGGGAGCGTTCCGAGAACGGTCGTCGCGATGCCTGAGCCTGTAGAACCCCTAAAGATAGAAAGGAAATAAAAGTATATGCCTTTGATGCCAAAACGAGTGAAGGGTAACCTGCGTAAGATGCACCGCGGCAATCGCGGCGGCAATGCAACGAGCGGAGATTACGTGGCATTCGGTGATTACGGGTTGCAGGCGCTCACGCGCGGCTGGGTCACCAACAATCAGATTGAGGCCTGCCGTGTGGCCATCAACCGTTACCTGCGTCGTCGCGGGCGAGTTTACATCCGTATCTTCCCGCAGAAATCCTTTACCAAGCGTCCGCCGGACACCCGTATGGGCAAGGGCAAAGGCGCCGTGGAGGGCTGGGTGGCCGTTTGCCGTCCCGGCAATGTCATGTTCGAGGTCGGCGGCGTTGCCGAGTCCGCAGCGAAGGAGGCTCTTCGCCTCGCTTCCAATAAGCTGGGTATTCGCACGCGCTTCGTCTATCGCCAGGGTGTGGAACCCCGGGCATAACCCCATCAACATCCAACCAGATTCAGAATTATGCCTGTCAAAAAAGCTAAAGACTTTCGCGGGATGAACGCCAAGGAATTGGCCGCCCACATTCGCAGTCTCCGCAAGGAGCTTTTCGACTTGCGTCTCAAGCACGGCTCCGGTTCTCTGGAGAACAATCAGAAGCTGCGCGTGTTGCGCAAGGAGCTCGCCTGCGCCCTTACGGTGCAGGGTGAAGGTCTCCCTGCATCCGCGCCCGCCGAGGAGAATTGATCAACCCTAACGCAGATTTATTCCTGATATGAGCGAAGAAACTACTACAGCCAAAGCCCAAGGATTGCGTAAGACTCGCGTGGGCGTTGTTGTGTCCACCAAGATGACCAAGACCATCGTGGTGGAGTATGTGGCGCGTGTGCCGCACCCGGTATTCAAGAAGATCGTGAAGCGCAGCAAGAAGTACTACGCGCATGACGAGCAGGAGAGTGCCAAGGTCGGTGATACCGTCCGTATTCGTGAGACACGTCCGCTCTCTGCGCTCAAGCGCTGGGAGCTTGTGGAGATCATCAAACACTAAACGCAAGAAAGGAGATCGACTATGCTTCAAATGGAATCTCTTGTGCAGGTGGCCGACAACACCGGCGCCCGCACGGCCAAGATGATCGGAGTGATCGGGAAGGCGACTGATCAGGCGCACGTCGGCGACATCATCACGTGCCACATCCGCGAATCCATTCCCACCGCTGCGGTGAAGAAGGGCACGGTTGTGAAAGCTGTGGTGGTGCGCACTTCTGCGCCCATCCGCCGCGATGACGGCTCCGTGTTGCGTTTCGACTCGAATGCAGTCGTGTGCATCGACAAGGACAACAACCCGCGTGGCACCCGTATCTTCGGACCGGTTGCCCGTGAGCTCCGTGAAAAGGGTTTCATGAAAATTGTGTCGCTTGCACCCGAGGTGCTCTGAGTTGTACGGAATTTCCTGATTTCGCCTCGGCGTTTCCTCTTGTGGTAAGCGCCGGGGCTTTTTTCGTTACGTTTCCGGCGCAAAGTACGTAATCGTACGGGGCGCTAAAAACACTCGGTGCAAAGCGCCCATCCGTCAGTGGATGTATTTTCCGGTGACGGAGCCTTTACAAGCGGCGATGTCAGCAGGGGCACCGGTAGCAATGATTTTACCGCCTTGTTCACCGCCGCCGGGACCCATATCGATGATATAGTCGGCGTTGCGAATGATATCCAGGTCGTGCTCAATGATGATGACAGTGGCTCCGTGGGCGATCAGAGTGCGGAATACGCGGAGCAGGCTCTCCACATCCAGTGGATGCAGGCCAATGGTAGGTTCGTCAAATACGAAAATAGTGTCCTCTTGACCGCGTCCCATTTCCCCGGCAAGCTTGAGCCGCTGCGCCTCTCCACCTGAGAGTCCGGGAGTTTCTTCTCCCAGGGTCAGGTAGCCCAGACCGAGGTCGTGCAGCGTCTGCAGTCTGCGTGCCACAAGCGGCAGATCCGTGCAGGCGGCCAACGCTTCGTCGATGCTCATCGCCATCAGCTCGGGCAGGGTGTTGGCTTGGCCTCCCTTTTTGGTCACGCGTCGGATGCTGTTCGCTACCTTCGCATAGCGTGAGCCGTCGCATTCCGGGCAAGGAATTTGCACATCCGGCAAGAATTGGACGTCCAAGTTGACGACTCCTGTGCCATCGCAGGTGGGACAACGCAGACGGCCGGTGTTGTAGGAAAAATCTCCGGCTTTGAAAGAGTGTTCCCTGGCGTCGGGTGTGCGGGCGAAAGCCTTGCGCAGTTCGTCGTGCACATCCGCGTAGGTAGCCACAGTGGATCGTACGTTGATGCCGATGGGAGTGGCGTCAATGAGCTTCACCTGCTCGATTCCTTCCGCACTGATGCTGTGCACGTGCTCCGGTAATTTTTGTCCTTTTAATTTGGCTTCCAGCGCGGGAACCAGACTCTCGAGAATCATCGTCGTTTTACCGGAGCCTGATACGCCGGTGATGACGCTCAGTCGTCCTTTCGGGAAATCCACTCGCAGTGGTTTGACGGTATGAATGGCACCGGTGGACATACTTATCCGTCCGAGTTCAAACATTTTTTTGAGGGGTGGGGGTGAGCCGATGTCGATGCGTCGCTTGCCGGTGAGAAAGGGTCCGATGCGCGAGCGCCCGTCACGCACGACCTGCTCGAGTGGTCCTTGCGCAATGATGCGTCCGCCGCCTGCTCCGGCTTCCGGTCCGAGTTCGATGAGCCAGTCCGCTTCCCGGAGAATTTGCGCGTCGTGGTCCACCAGCACAACGGTGTTGCCATCTGCCATCAGATCGTGCATTACGCCGGTAAGTCCCTCGATATTGCCGGGGTGCAGACCGATGGAGGGTTCATCAAGCACGTAGAGCACACCGGTTGTTCGGTTGCGCACAGCGCGGGCCAGTTGCATGCGCTGTCTCTCGCCCGTAGAGAGTGTGGACGCCGCTCGATCTAAGGACAAGTAAGAAAGCCCCAGATCCATGAGTCGTTTTGATGCGCTGAAGAAGGATGCGCAGACGTTTTCTGCCATCGGACGCATCTCACGCGGCAGGGAACTTGGCACGCCCCGCACCCATTCCTCAAGATCAAGCAGAGGAAGCATGCAGGCCTCGGCCAGCGATATGTCACGCAACCGTGGAGCTCGTGCACGATCGCTCAGACGCGTTCCTTCACAATCCGGACACACCTCGCGGCGCAGGAATTTTTCCACCCTCTTCATCCCTTTTTCGTCCTTCACTTTGGAAAGGGCGTTTTCCACAGTATATGTGGCGTTGAAATAAGTGAAATCCATATCGCCGGCAGCGCCGCTGGTCCTGTTCTGGTAGATGATGTTTTTCTTCACCGCGGGGCCATGGAAAACGATATCGCGTTCCTTTTTAGTGAGCTTGCAGAAGGGCACATTTGTTCGCACCCCCATTTCGCGAGCAATATCCTTCATCAGTGACCACATGAGCGTTTGCCACGGCGCCACGGCGCCCTCGTCAATGGAGAGCGATTCATCGGGTACCAGCGTGCTTTCATCCACAGTGAGTACGATTCCCGTGCCGTCGCATCGCTTACATGCACCCTGGCTGTTGAAGGCCAGTTCCTCCGCTCCGGGAGCCATAAAATGCTCTCCGCATTCGGGGCACACCAATTCCTGCTCTGCAGCCACATGCAACGAGGGCGGCACGTAGTGCCCGTGCGGACAGCGATGACTCGCCAGGCGCGAGAACATGAGCCGCAATACATTGAGCAATTCTGTGCCCGTGCCGAAGGTGCTGCGAATGCCCGGCACTCCGGGTCTTTGCCTCAAAGCCAGTGCGGCCGGTACGTAGAGGACCTCATCCACCTGCGCTTTTTCAGCTTGTGTCATGCGTCGACGCGTGTAGGTGGAGAGTGATTCCAAGTAACGTCGTGAGCCCTCTGCATACAAAATCCCCAGTGCGAGCGATGATTTGCCCGATCCCGACACCCCTGCAATGCCCACAACCTTGTGCAGAGGCACATCCACATCAATATTCTTCAGATTATGCACCCTCCCGCCACGCACCCGGATCCACTCCGGCCGTTCTTCTGTCTTGTTTCTGCTCATGCTTTTATTAAAGCACATTCCGGCGATTTATCCAATGCAAAGATTCAGCTGCTGCATGAAGTGATTTTTTGCGGCAAAACGGCATGCCGACAGATGAGGAAAATCCGTGCTTTTAGCAGGCAGGAGTGGCAGACCGGTTACATCTGCTGCGCTTCGAGGATGTCTTGAATAGTGATGATGGGAATGAGTTCGTGCGGGATGGAGAGGAAAGCGGACGGGACATCACTGGGGGCGATGAGAAGCTGCGGAGTGCAAAAGACGTCGTGCGTGGCGGTGGCGCTTGAAGTTTCCGGGCGGAGAATGAGTACAGTTCGTTCGGCGTATCGGCAGGCGGCTTGCGCCCACTCGGCAGAAAGAGCGTGGCGGTAGGCAACGCGTTGCGCTGACTCAGAGGCGTCGGGACAGAGCAGGGCGAGAGTCGGACGATGAGCGCTCAGGAAGAGGTCTGGTCCTCTTTCGGCGCGGATGAGGCGCGTTTTCTCGTCCAATATGCCACCGGGCAGAATGACGTGCTGCGCAGTTGAGGAAATTCGAGGGGCGTTCGCCATTTGCAGGGAAGGCGTGATCAAAGTGAAGCTCTTCTTCTCCCTTGGCAGCGCGAGAGCGTGGCGCAGGAGGGCGACGTCATCCGCATAGATGCAGGCATGATCCGGAGCGTGTTCCATGATGCGGCGAATGTACTGCGATTCCGTGCGTACAGCGTCATCATCGCCGCCGACGGGAGGCAAATAACGCGCGCCGCCATGCACGCGCTGCAGAAGATTCTGCTGCTGCAGGGCAATGAAGTCGTTGCGCACGGTTTCTTCAGTGACACCGAGCTCGCGAGCCACGGCAGCGGTGCGCAAGTAGCCGCGTCGCTCTAACAGAGAGAGCAGAAGAGAACGCCTTTCGTGCGGCACGTACATGGCGCACTCAATGAACGATGTTTTGCAGTTCGTTCAGGATGCTCTGCGCGGCGTCGTTGAACGGTTTGGATGTTTGCTGGGGCAGACATTCGCGGGCATGCACAGTGAGCTTGTGCAGACGTAGGGCAATCGCCTCTGCGCGGCGCAGGACGATGGGACGGTTGCTTGCCCGGCGCTCCTGGATGAGCATGATGGTGCCCAGTAGGTGCGAGATGAGTCCGGCGAAGACGGAGAGAATTTGCTCTACGGCATTGTTGTTGCTGTAGCGTTCGTAGTGGGAGGTGATGTGCTCGCGTATCACCGAGATAAGTTTGGAAACAGCCTTGAAGAGAGGTGTATTCATGGCGTGTCGCAGACGTTGCGCATCGTCGCGCGACATAAAATCAGCGACTTCCCAACCTCCCCACGTATGGGTGAGGGTCATGTCGTGCCCGCGTTCGTCCTCATTGGCCAAGCCATCCAGAAAATCTGTTTGGTCGAGTACAAAGGCGGCAGACATCACTCCCCGAGGGTGTTCCATATACTTGTGACAAATGGATGGGAGAATGGCCATGTAGGCTTCGGCGCGGTTGAGTACGGCATCCCACTTGCAGCTCGGCATGTCGTTGCCGATCATGCTCAATCCGGGACCGCGAAAGTTTTCCACATTTGCCAGCACGTGATCGTGCAGCGCGGACATGTTGAGCATCTTCTGTGCATTTTCGATGGCGCGCGTGCATTCCCATTGCGGCAGGGAAATTTCAGTGCAGATGAATTCTTCGCTTTCCACGAGTACGCGGGTGTCTGTGCCGTCGAAAAACTCCAGTGAAAGAGCGTTAACCAAGTGGGAGTGTTGCGGGGATAGCGCACGGCGGGAAAAAGTCATGTCCCCGGCGATGAGAGAATCTTTGTGAGCGCAGAGTTCGCGGAGACAGCGCGAGATCCGGAGCTGTTCCGAGACGGCGCGTTGGGGCGTTCCGACGCGCTCAAACACAACGCGGCACCCGGCGATATCTCCCAAGCAGTCGCCGGGGATGGAGAACGTTTGCTCTCCCTCCTCAATCACGATGCGCAGAGTGAGTTTCGTGACGCCGCGCACCGTGTTATCGATGACGCCGCCGCAGATGATGGGTGTGATGTCAACGAGCATGATTCGGCGGGGTGTAAGCGGGCAAGGGCAGAGTGCGCGCGAGTTCTTCCGTCTTTTCGACGGCGTTCATGAGTTCGGTGACGGCGTCCCAGCGGCCGGTGAGGAAAGCTTCGCGCGGCTCGGCGGGCATGCGCACGGAGAAGGAAGCAGAGCCGTCTGTGAGCTGCATGGTTTGCAGGTCGAGCGTCCATTCCGTTTCCGGATGAGTCTTGAGCCGCGCGTTGATGCTTGCCAGATCTGCCGCGCTCGCGCGCACGCAGGGCAGACCGATGCCGGAGGAGTTGCCGAAGAAAATTTCTGCGAAACTCTCCGCCACCACTGCTCGGATGCCGGAGCGCTTAATAGCTTGCGGAGCATGCTCGCGAGAAGAGCCGCAGCCGAAGTTCTCTCCGCCGATGAGAAGAAGAGCTCCGGCGTGTTGCGGGGCATCAATGGGATGTCCTTTGCTCGTGCCGTCCGCGTTGAATCGTTCGTCGTAGAACATCTTGCCGGACAGCTCGTCAAAGGTGACACACTTGAGAAAGCGCGCAGGGATGATGCGGTCAGTGTCCATATTGGCTCCTGACACAGGCACGGCTTTACCGGTGATTTTGTTGATGGGGTGAAGCATGGCAGACATAGCAGCTCAAAGTTGGATGTCAGGAAACGTTTCACGCGGGTCGCTCACGCAACCGGTGACGGCCGCCGCCGCCGCCATGAGAGGACTCATGAGCAACGTGCGCCCGGTAGGACTGCCTTGGCGTCCTTTGAAGTTGCGGTTGCTGGTGGAGGCGCACAGCTGCTCTCCATTGAGCTTGTCCGGGTTCATGGCAAGGCACATGGAACAACCGGGAAGACGCCATTCGAAGCCCGCTGCGCGGAAGATGTCGGCGATGCCTTCTTTTTCGCACATTGCGGCGGTCATTTGCGACCCTGGCACGGCCAGAGCGCGCACGTCGTTCGCCACGCGCCTGTTCTTCAGCAACGGCGCCACGGTTCGAAAATCCTGGATGCGCCCGTTTGTGCAAGATCCGATGAAGACGACATCCACCTTCTTCCCCCTCATGCTTTCGCCGGGGGCGAAGCGCATGTATTCGTATGCCGCCTGCCACGCGCGCCTCTGCTCATCATCCTTCGCTTCGCTTAATTCGGGCAGCGTGGCGGAAATGCCCACGCTCATGTCCGGCGAGATTCCCCAGGTGACGGTCGGTTCAATGACCGATGCGTCGATGCGTACGACATCATCATATACTGCGTCCGCATCGCTGGCAAAGCCCTTCCAGCGCGCCACGGCAGCATCCCACTCCGCGCCCTGCGGGGCGTAGGGGCGACCTTTCAGGTAAGCAAAGGTGGTCTCATCTGGATTCACGTAGCCGCAGCGTGCGGCGCCCTCAATGGCGAGGTTGCAGAGGGTGAGGCGCCCGTCCATGTCCATTTGCTCTACTACCGATCCCGCAAACTCGTACGCGTAGCCCAGTCCTCCCTGCGCACCGAGCTTGCCGATGATGTGCAGCGCAACGTCTTTGGCCGTCACTTCGGGACGCAGCTGCCCCTCCACGCGCACCTGACGCACTTTGAGCGGGGAGAGAGCGATCGTTTGGGTGGCGAGTACGTCGCGTACTTGCGTAGATCCGATACCCATGGCGACGGCGCCCACAGCTCCGTGCGTGGCCGTGTGCGAGTCTCCGCACACAATGGTCATGCCCGGCTGGGAGATGCCCAGCTCCGGTCCGATCATGTGCACAATGCCTTGCTGTCCGCTCGGCAGGTCAAAAAAGCGGATGCCCGTTTCGTGACAGTTGCTCCGCAGCGCGTCAATCATTTTCTGCGCGCGCTCGTCTGCAAAAGGTTCACGTTGGTCATCCGTGGGGATGATGTGATCCACCGTGGCAAAGGTGCGCTCCGGGTGCAGGACCGGCAGTCCGCTCTCCCGCAGCATGGCAAAGGCCTGCGGGCTGGTCACCTCGTGCACGTAATGCGTAGCGATGAACAGCTGCGTGCGCCCATCCGGCAAACTCCCCACCGTATGCGCTTCCCATACTTTTCGATACAGTGTCTTACCCATACTATCCGTTTGTCCACGACTCTACCATGCCTCACCCCGGCACGTCAAGTGATGCTTGCGGCATGACGGGGCAAGCGCATGAGAAATTCGGCAGGAGAGAAAAGGTGTATAAAACTACCATCAATAACTTCCTGAATTGTTGATTCAAGTGTAAAATATGTTAAGTAACGGAGAGCCGGATCTTATCGCCAAATATCGCTCGAGCTGCCCCTGAGAGGAACGGATTTGGAATACGTGTCCGACCTTGTCTAAGATATGGAAGATCATTTATCGGCAAAGGGACTAATGGATTCTCCACCTGCGTGGAAAGTATTCCTCCCCTGACAGGTTGTTGAAAGAAAAGTGGGGGAAATTATCAAATGCAGGCCTGACGTACGTACTCTGAAATACGCACATACGGAAGCAAAATATGTGGTTCGGACTCGCTTGGCCTGAGATGTAATTGACGCAAAGCGCATCGGATTTGCCTTGACACGATGGGGGCGGCTTGCTACACTGCGCGCGCTATGACGGAGAATCCGACTTCCCCAATCGATCTCTCGGCGCTCGACACGGCGGCCATGCGCAGTCGTCTTTCCGAGCTCGGGAGCTATCTTTGACCTCGCTCACTTGGAGCAACAGGTGAACCATTTGGAGCAGCGCATGAGTGCTCCTGACTTCTGGGATGACCCGGCCGCAGCGCGTGCGCTCATGGCGGAGGTGAACCCGCTCAAGCGGCGGTTGGAGCAATACCGCGCTTTGGAAAGCGGGCTGGAAGATGTGGAGGTTGCTCTGGAGCTGGCGCGCGAGGAAGCAGAGTTGGCAGGGGAGGCGGCAGCGGAGTTTGCCGCTTGGCAAAAAAGGCTGGAGGAGTTTGAGCTGATCACCCTGCTCAACGGTCCGCATGACGCATCCGGTTGCTATATTACCATCCACTCGGGAGCGGGCGGCACGGAGGCGTGCGATTGGGCGAGCATGCTGCTGCGCATGTATCTTCGCTACTGCGAGAGGCACGACTTTGCCACGGAAATCATGGAGAGTACGGATGGCGATGAAGCCGGATTGCGTTCTGTGACGGTAAAAATTACCGGGGAATATGCGTATGGATACCTCAAAAACGAGCGCGGCATTCATCGCCTCGTGCGCATGAGCCCCTTTGATGCAGCCGGCAAGCGCCACACGTCATTCTGTTCGCTGGACGCCACGCCGGACATCTCCGACGACGTGGAGATCGAAGTGAAGGATGCGGACGTGAAGATGGACACTTACCGCTCCGGAGGCAAGGGAGGGCAGAACGTCAACAAAGTGGAAACGGCCGTGCGTCTTACCCATCTGCCTACTGGTATCATCGTGGCATGTCAGACGCAGCGTTCTCAGCTGCGCAACCGTGAGGAAGCCATGCGCATGCTCAAGGCGCGTCTCATTCAATTGGAGGAAGACCGCAAGCGGGCGGAGGCGGATCGGCAGTATTCTGAGAAGGGCGACATTGCGTGGGGCAACCAGATCCGCTCCTACGTTTTCCAACCGTACCAGATGGTGAAAGATTTGCGCACCGGGGTGGAGAGCGGCAACATTCAGGACGTGATGGACGGCAATTTGGATGCCTATATTGAAGCCATGCTGCGGCACAATGCCAATGCTTAAACGAGCGATCCGACGCTGCGATGCTTGAGTTTGACGTACTCTCCCTGTTCCCGGAGATTGTGAGCGTACCGCTCTCGCAGAGCATTCTGGGACGCGCCTCGAACGGAGGGATTGTCTCTGTGCGTTCCCACCAGTTACGGGATTGGACGCATGACAAGCATCATCGCACAGATGACTACCTGTGCGGAGGCGGACAGGGGATGCTCATGAAATGCGAGCCGATTTTTGAGGCTGTCGAGGAACTCCGGAGGGAGAATACGAAGGTCATCCTCATGACGCCTCAGGGGCGTGTACTCACCCAGTCGGTTGTGCGCGAGCTGGCGGCTCCCTGCACCGAACCGAGTGGAAGCGCTCACTACATCATCATCTGCGGTCACTACGAGGGGGTAGATCACCGCGTGGTGGAAAAGCTCGTGGACATGGAACTTTCCATTGGCGATTACATTCTTACCAACGGCGCGATCGCAGCCGTCGTGCTCATTGACGCCGTCTCACGCTTACTTCCGGGCGCGCTCGGCGACGAACGCAGCAGTGAGGAGGAATCTTTCTCCGACGGTCTGCTGGAAGCTCCCGCCTACACCAAACCTGCAGAGTATCGCGGGATGAAGGCGCCGGAAACGCTTCTCTCCGGCAATCATAAGGCGATAGCCGAGTGGAAGCTGGAGCAGGCCGTGCAGCGCACCCGAGCCAACAGACCGGATCTCTACGAAAAATGGGCCGCTGCCCACCCGGAATTTTTCGCCGTCGGAAGAAAGAAAACGAAGCCCACGCACTACAAGAATCGCCCGGGACAGTGATTTTGATGCGCGGCGGCTACCGGCGTTTCGAGTTCTTCTTCTTTTTTTGCGCTCTGTTCGATTTGCCCTCCATCACGATGACTTCGCCCGGTTCAAGTGTGATTTCCAGCTCGGCATCCACATCCAACAGCTCGTCCATGAAACCGGGCAGCTTACGTTGATCGGCAAAGGAACTGATCAGTTTGATCTTTTCCTTGTTTTTCCCGGGAATCTCGAAAAGTTGGCGCAGTGTGGTACGCAGGGTTTTGGCAGAGGCGGAGGAGTTGCGCAGCGTGAGGGTGCATTTTGAAGGATTCCACGCCGCCCAGCCGTAGATGCTCCCGTCGTTCCCATCCCACGGGTTGCCGCCCACCCAATGCACATCAGCCAGCACATCGGCATTGCGGCGAATCCATGCGATGCAGGAGGCAAGTTCATCCCACAACTTGCCGTTTTCCTGATTGAGCAATTCGGCATCGGCATACACCTCCTGCAATCCCGACCCGCAACCGAAGGCAGTGCGCATTTCTTTGATGCAGTTGGCGGGATCTTTGCTCATGACACTCGGCGGTCCGTTGCGCGTGATAATGGTGCCGTGCGTCATGAGGCAATTGATGGGGAAGAGCGGAGCGCCCTGCACGAAGACTTCGTACACCAGTCTGTCGCGGTAGGTGATCCAGCGGTCACGCGCGTCTCCGGCGTTGCCTACTTGCCCGAAGTCGTTTTCCTGTCGCCAAACCGAGTCCACGAAATGGAACCAGAAGGGACTGGCCCACGTGCCTACGGTGGCGTTGATGAAGATGTCCGGGCGCTTTTTCCGCAGCTCCGTTGCCACGCGGATAATGCCCTCCGCATCTTCCAAATCCGCAGGTCCGTCGGCATGAAACTTCGTTGAAATGCCATCAAATTTGAAGTATCGCATGTCGTATTTCTTGATCATGTCCGAACAGCGCGACACAAAGGCATCAAAGTACTCCTGATTGGAGAGTTTGAAATTATTGATCTGATTGCGAGGGTGTTTTTTATTCCAGTAGGAGATGCGCATCTGTTTGGAACTTCCGTAGCCGCCCACCGGACCGAGCCAGGTGCCGATTCCCGCGCCCATTTTGACAGCCGCGCGGTTGATGTTGGCAAAGCCGTTCGGGAAACCCGCGTGAAACTCCCAGAGGCTGTTGAAGTCATCCCAGCCGTCATCAATCACGAAAGCGTCTATGTTCGTTTTCCGCTTGTCGAAGAGTTCGTGTTTCCACTGCGCCAGGATACCTTTCCAAATGGCATCCGTAGTTCGTTGGAGAGGATCGCTGTTGTCATGCACACGAATGCCTACCTCATACCAATCGTTGTAATGTACGAGCAAACGGTAAGGCACGGCGCGCTCGCGTTCGCTGTAATGCAGGAAAGACCGACGCGGCTGTTCGGGATCCAGCAGGCCTGTCACTGAGGAAACAGTCCAACTCCATCCGCGTGGCAGCAGCGCCTTACGAACCCACTCCCCGCACACCATGTTGGCGGAGGATTGCCCGTCCCGGTCTTCGGCGGCTTCGGTCTTCAGCGGGAGAGAAAGACGCAGCGAGCCGTGCGCCGTGATGCTTTCCGTCTTGTTTTCCACCCAATAATGCAGGGTGTAAGCGCCCGGAGCGGGAACTTGAAGGGTGTAAACCGAGTCGATGCTCTTGTCGCCGACACTTCCTCGATGTGCATCGCAGCTCACGATTTTACCCGTGGCGTCCGCAAGACTTACAGCGATGATATTCAGCTTGTGAGATCCGCCTTCATACACGGGCTCCACTCGACATTCCCCGCCCTCCGCGAATTGCACCTCGCCGCCACCCGCCTTCACGTGGCGAACGACGGGACCGTCCATCTCTGCGCAGAGTTCTGCGCAAGCGGAGCGCACCTCCTGGGGAATGTCGTTGGCAAAGACATCCTGAAACGACTCCGGAGACCACACGGTGGGATCTTTCTCGGCGGGGGCTTCCCGTCCTCCGACTTTCATCACGGACATGGGAGTTTCCAGTCCGGCAAACAAGCGCTCACTTGTCACCGGGTTGCCGTGCGTTACATTGCCGACGACGGATGGCTGCCCTGCATCCTCTGAAAAGACGCATTGCAGCGGGATGAAGGATTCGAAAGCCGTGTCGTGCAGAGCCGTGATCACGAACTCCTGGCGCAGATACTTGGAATTTTCGCGCAGTATCGCTCGCCACTCCACTTGGTAGGCGCCGTCTTTCGATTCCAGCACGGCGTGCACGCCTTTGCCGCTTTCCTTCTCTGCCGCCCGCGTGGCTGCGGGATTCGCAGGGTATGAATCCACATCCCACGAGAGCAGTTTCATATCTTTCGTGCTGACCTCTTTGCGCCCCGCAGCGCGCACGCTGAGGATGTTCGTGCCTCCCTTCACCAGTTTCTTGCCGGTCGCTTTTTCGGTGAGTCCGTTGAGGACGATGCCGCTGCCTTTCCCAAAGTCAAAACTGACGGAAATCCACTTATTGGATAGAACAGCCCGGTCCTTTCCCTTCAAAACTTCATTCTTCGCGAGTACGTTGGAGACTTTTTCATTGCCTGACTGAGAGTCTGCCGTCGTTTCAGCAATGCCCGATTGGAGTGACAATAATACAGCAAATGCAGCAGTCGATGCCATGAGACCTTTCATACAGCTTCATTCTAACCTCTCCCAGCCGATTTGTCCACTTCATTTACGAGTTTGTCTCCTCTGAAAACTCTCAAGGCAAGGGAAGGAGATTCAGGATGGTGAGCGAAAAGGTTTTTGCGCTGAAAAGCAATCGCTTTTCAACAACCTTGGAAAAGGTGCTTTCAGGGGCTCCGGATCGACGATTTGGTCCGGCAAGGCAACGGTCCCGGCGTTCGCTCCTGCCGACCGCCTCGGTTCTGGTTTGCAGCTCCATGCGCCGTGCTTGCCGAACTTTGCAAATCATATTGTAAATCAAAATGCTGCCTTGCGGTTTCTGCATGGATATGCTAGAATGCGCAAACGGGTAGGATGAGGCGTTTTTTTACAGCATTCCTGGCTCTTGCACTTGTGTTGACTGCTTGTCAGACGCACGAGCCGGATGTGTACACCCCTAATTACGTGTACCACAAGGGGTACAGCGTGCGCTTGATTCATGGGAAAGCAGTGGCGCCAAAAGAGGCCCCCAAACGCATTAAGCGAGCAATTGCGGCGGCAAATAAAATTGTGGGCAAGCCTTACCGTCGCGGCGGCGGTCACGGACGGCATCACGACAGCGCGTACGATTGCTCCGGCTCCGTGGCTTTCGTGTTGCGCGAGGCAGGCATGCTCAAAAAGGGCGCTCAACCTACCTCCGGCGACTTTCTGCGCTGGGGCAGGCCGGGATATGGCAAATGGTTGACCGTGTACACGAAGTACGGGCACGTGTTCCTCATCATTGCCGGAGCTCGTTTTGATACGACGGGAAGCGGGAGAGGCGTGGGTCCCAGATGGTACACAACCTCGAGAAGATGCACCGGGTTTAAGGTGCGCCACATACCAGGCTATTGAAACATGGACAGGCAGGAGATGAACGAGAGAGAATGCGGGGTCCAGCGGCTGGATGCTCTGCTTTGCAACTGGGGGTTGGATAATCATGACCTGGTGACGGCGGTAGGACCGGAAGCTCAGCTCACGCACAAGCAGGTGCAGCGTGCGAGGACCGGACGCAGGCTCACCCTGAACATGATGAAGAAGGTGACCGAGGCATTGAATGCGGCAGTAGAGCAGCGACTGACGAAGGAAGACGAGCCGTACGCCTACCAGCGCCGTGACTTGTTCAGTTACGCCAAGGGTTACGCTCCCGCATGGCAGGATCCCAACGCTCACCTGTATCCTCGGTCATGAGTAAGAATGAGCCATGGAGCGTCACCCAGCTGCTCGCTCGTCTCAAGTACGCCGTGGAAGGCGAAGTGGGCGAGGCGCGCGTCGTTGGCGAGATAGGTTCTTGCAAAGCAGCGAGCAGCGGGCATGTGTACTTCACGCTCAAGGATGCAAACGCCCAGCTCTCATGTGTACTCTACCGCTATCAGGCTGTCGGCTGCCGCGTGCATCTGCGCGAGGGCTTGCTCGTGGAGCTTTCCGGCCGAGCTACGGTCTGGGAGGGGCGCGGCGCTCTTCAATTCATCGTGGAGCGTGTGCGCGAGGCGGGCGTAGGCTCCCTGCAACAGCAGTTCGAAGCGCTGAAGCGCAAGCTGGAGTCCGAGGGCTTATTCGCCGCTGAACGCAAACGTCAGCTTCCGCGCTATCCGGTGAGCATCGGACTGATTACGTCTCCGACAGGTGCGGTTATTCAGGATATGAGGCATCGCCTGGAGCAACGCGCGCCCTGGGTGCAGGCTTACCTGTTGCCCGTGCAAGTGCAGGGAAAGGGTGCGGAACTGGGTTTGGCGCGTGCGCTTCAAATGTGGAGCGAACCGGAGCGTTACGGCTTGCCGGCGGTGGACTTCGTGATTTTGGCCCGTGGCGGCGGTTCCATGGAGGACCTGTGGTGCTTTAATGAGGAGGTTCTGGCGCGTGCTATCGCAGCCAGCAGTGTGCCGGTGGTTTCTGCTGTGGGGCACGAAACGGATTTTACCATCGCCGACTTTGTGGCGGATCTCCGCGCCCCGACGCCCACTGCTGCCATCGAGCTGACTACGCCGGACGCAGCGGCTCTGGACGCAGGATTGGATCAAACGGCTCTGATCATGCGCAAGCAGTTGATGCGTGCGGTGGAAACGGCGCGTTTGCGCTTGCTTGCCGCAGAGCGCGGAAAACTGAGTCGTCCGTTGGAACTGCTTGCTCCCTTTGCTCAACGTATGGATGCACTGGAGGAAGACCTGCTTGAGCACAGTCGCAACCGCTTACATCTCGCGGCGCAAGGACTTGAAATGCTCAGCGCGCGTCTGAGTGCAGGGCGTTTGCGCGTGGAGCTGGCGCGGGCGCAGGACCGCTTGGTCGCAGTTCAACGAACACTGCGTTTGAGCGCCCAGGCACGGATGGAACAGTGGGCATCTGCTCTCCGCATCCACGAGGAAAGATTGCGCGCTGCCAGTCCTCAGAATGCCTTGAAGCGCGGTTTTGCTTTCGTGCGCAAGAAAGATGGGACGCTCTTGAGACGAGCGCAGGAAGCTCCCCTCGGCACACAGTTGAACATCTGCCTGAGTGAGGGTGAGCTGACGGCAGAAGTCACGAATCCCGGGGCATGACTCGCTCACCGAGAATATCCCCCACGTGTGCGTACAGTTCCATGCCGCGTTGCGTGAGCTCCAGCAAATCTGCGGCCAGTCGGATGCGTCCCGGCTCAAAAAGACAGATCACCGTGGAACCTCCGAAGCAAAAATACCCTTGCTGCTCGCCCATGCGAACCTGACGTCCGGGCGTGTATGTCTGGTGAATGCTTCCCACACCCGTCGCCCCCACGGCGACAATGACCACATCACCGATGTCCGGTGTGTGCAGCAGGGTCAATTCCCTCTGATTTGTCCATAACCATGAAAGGCGGCGCCGTAAGCTGCAGGGGGCGACGCTGGCCAGAGGGCCGGGTAAACGCACGGCGGCTTCCGGCGTTCCGGAGGCAGGAAAGTGAAAACGGTGGTAATCCACCGGGCAAAGGCGGGAGAGCAACAAGGAACCATGTTCAAATCGAGTCGCCAAGTCGCGGTTGCCCAGCAGAGCGGGCAGGTCGAAGCGCTGCCCCTTCACGTACACATCGCGTGCCTCTGCAGCATTTTGCCAGCCTCGGTGACGAGCGTCTGCCGGCAGCGCCACACAGGTTTCGGAACAGACAGGACGAGCTTCCGGTTTGAGTTCTCGGATGAAAAAGTCGTTGAAACTGGAAAAGGCGTCGAGAGGACGCAGTATCTCCTGTACATCGATGTCGTAGTCGCGGATAAAGTCAGGAATCCGTTTTGCGCTGCCGGGAGAACTCTGCCATTTTCCCAGAAGCTGGGAGAAAATTCTGCGTTTCACCAGCGCGTGGAGCGCCAGTTGTCCGGTGCACGTGCCGTACACCCAACGCAGCGAACGTTCTCCCAGAATCTTTTCCTCCTGCTCCCGTTGGGTGTATCGGTTAAAAAAAACAACCGGCGATGTATTCTTCATGCTCCCGGCATTGTATCACAGAGCGTCTCCGAGCGTCAAGGCCGGCAAGCTCAGGGCTGTTTATCACAAAATGAGTTGCTCCGCTTACTTCGTGATCCGTACGTCGCGGATGGGGAAGGGGATGGAGATGTCGGCGGAGGCAAAGGCAGCGAGGAGTTTTGTAGCGAAGGAGTAGCGTACGGCGTGGTAATCATCGGTGTGACACCAGGCGCCGATGTGCAGGTTGAGCGAAGACTCGCCGAAACCGGAGAAGAGGATGGTGGTGGCGTGTTTCTTATCCGTGAAAAGTCCTGGCTGCTCGGCGACAACTTGCTCGATGACTTCTCGTACCCGCACGAGGTCCGAGGAATAGTCCACTCCCACGTCCAAATCGCAGCGGCGGACCTTATCATTCGTCATGTTGACGACCGGATTTTTGATGATCATTTCGCAGGGAATGCGAATGAGCGAGTGATCCGGCTGGCGCAGGTAGATGGAGAGCAGGTTAATGCTTTCCACGGTTCCTTCCAGGGAATCCACGCGCACGTAGTCGCCGATTTTGAAACTGCTCTCGGAGATAAGAAAGAAACCGCTGATGAGGTTGCTGAGCGCCGTCTGGGAGGCGAAGCCGATGGCAATGCCGACGACGCCGGCGGCTCCGAGAATGCTCACCAGGTCCACGCCAACTGCTCGCAGAGCTTGCACCAGAGCGAGCGCCCAGATGAGAGTTGTGGCGAGATGAGCGAGAAAACGTACAGCAGGATGGTGGAGCTTTTGGGAGCGAATGAACAACCGGCTGAAAACGAGCTTCACAATGCGTATGACGATATACGCTGCAAGCAGCCAGCCTGCAAAAGCAATCCATCCGCCGTCCAGCAGTCTGTGCCACAGACCAAGCGCATCGGTCGTCCACTCGGTTGTTACGGTGTTCTCCATGGGAAAATCAGCGGTGCAAGTTTCATCACGTAAGACCCTCTTTTGAGTCGGTTCCATCTATACCTCATCTGACGGCGCCATGCAAGCAAATTTATGCGTCTGCACTGCGACAGAGTTTTGCAAGCTTCATCACAGCGTGAGCGCCATGATAAACATACCGACTGCTACGCCGCAGATGGAGAGATGGTGGTGCCCCCAACGCTCTGCCATGGGCAGCAGTTCGTCAAAGGAGATGTACACCATGATGCCGGAGACGATGCCGAAAAGGCATGCCAGCAGAAAACCACTCATGCAGGGCATCAGAATGAGCATGCAGATGACAGCTCCCAGCGGTTCGGCCATGCCCGTGAGCGTAGCCAGGCGGAAGGCTTTGCCGGGTTTGCCTGTGGCGTACATCAGCGGCAGAGCCACGGCAATGCCCTCCGGGATGTTGTGGATGGCGACGGCCAGAGCCACGGAAAGAGCCGTGTCAGTGTTGTCGAATGCCGCAGCCATAGTGGCCATGCCTTCCGGAAAATTATGCAGCGCCATGGCCAGCGCGAAGAGCAGGGCGCCGCGGCGCACGTTTTCTCGTCCGGAGAATTGCCCGGTAGCCTGCACATGTTCCAGCTCGGCGGCATCGTGTATCTCGTGCGGGTTTTCATCCTCCGGGATCATGAAATCAATTATCCATGCCAATCCCATGCCCCCGAAAAAGGCGGCCATAGCAATCCATTTTTCTCCTGCCATTCCGCCGAGATTTTTCATTGCTGTGGGCATGAGTTCCATGAAAGAAATGTACACCATCACTCCCGCGCTTGCACCCAGTGCAAAAGTGAGAACGCGCGTGTTCGTGCGCCTCATGAACAGCGCCACGGCTGCGCCCACCCCCGTACACAGCCCGGCCAGAAGCGACAAAATGCCGCCCAGCACAAGAGGATGTAACGTGCTTGCCTCCATACCAATGCAGTCCTTATACCACTCCGGGCAGAGCGAGTCAAGGAGCGGCAGGGTCAACGCATCACCGATGATCCCGGACGCCTCCGGTTGCATCGCAAGGGTTTGTTTTTTCGGACTCTTCCGGATGTCCCCCTTTCCACTCTCTTTGTTCCCTCCTGGCTCCTGCAGACGACCGTTCCGTCATTTTTCCCGGTATCTTCCAATAGGGGAAGTTTGACGCTCCGGCGTTAAAGCGCCTGTTCAGACTCCGAGTCTTCCGGGAAAAATCGCAGAGATGTCGGTGTGTCAGGCACTTCGTAGTAGAGCGTGTACATCATGTTAAGCGTGTGGCCAAGCTCGGTCTCGTGCAGACTGTCAGCCTTACGCAAGTTGTACGGCTCACTCGGATTGTTCGTCCATGGCTCGTTGCTTTCTTCCATACTATCTGAGATTCTGTCCGAAGTTCCGGCGTTTTATATATTGTTGCTTTGTCGTGCGGGGCAACATGTTTGACAGAGCAAGTCCCATGCGCTACAATGCCTGCATGAAGCGCTTCACACTTCGGCTGGGCACGCGAGGCAGCGAGCTGGCTCTTTGTCAGGCCAGATTGGTAGAGCAGACTTTACACGATGCGCACCCCGGCATTCAAACCGAAGTTGTCCCCATCCGTACGGCGGGCGACGAGCGCACGGATATCCCTCTTTGCGAGGTAAACAAGGCCACGAATACGGCAGATAAGGGAGTGTTTATCGCTGCGATTGAGGAGTCGCTTGCTCGCGGGGAAATTGACTGCGCAGTGCACAGCTGCAAGGATATGCCCGGTACCTTGGATGAGCGTATGCAGATTGCCGCCGTGCTCCCGCGCGAGGCAATCAATGATACGCTTGTCATCCGACGTGGTGCGAATATGGATGCTCCGGTCATCGGCACATCCAGTGTGCGCCGCGCTGCGTTGGTAGGAGCCTACTGGAGCGGACGCGCGAGCACGGTGCAATTGCGCGGGAATGTGACCACACGGCTGCGCAGGCTGGCAGAGAGCAATGAAATGGATGCCATCCTTCTCGCTCGCGCCGGGTTGAATCGTCTGGGCAGGCTGCAGGAGATTTTGCCGGATGGAGTGACGCTTGTGGATATGGATTGCGACAGCTTTGCGCCCGCACTTTGTCAAGGCGCTATTGCGGTGGAGACGCGTCGGGATGATGGTGTGACGCGTGATCTTGTGCGCGGCATCAACCACGAACCGAGTGAGTTGACCATCCGTGCCGAACGAGCCTTTCTTGCGGCGTTGCAGGCGGATTGTTCAACGCCGGTCGGGGGGTACGCAAAGCTTCGGGGAACGGAACTTGAGTTACGCGTCCTCTACTTTTGCCCGGACGGCGTGGCGTTGCGCTGCATCCGACGAGGCCCTGCCAACGCTCCGGAGACTGTCGGGTGCGCTGCCGCAGAGGAACTGCGCAGCCTCATGTGAGCTTGCGTCGGCGGCTCATTTCATCCTCCGAGTGGGTGAAAAATCGTCGGAACACCGCGCAATCTGTGGGGTTCAGCGAGACGATGAACGAAAGCGCCACGCTACGCAGAATGCGATGCCCAAAAGCAGGATGATTGTGGCGCCGAGGTGCAGTCCGAGCGGATAGGATATGAAGAAGGCGGCGATGCTGCAGCCTCCCCCTATGGCGCCGGCTCCCCAGAACATGAGTTCAGCTCGGTTGGTGAGCAGGCGCATGATGCCTGCCGGGGCTACGAGCAGCCCGAGTGTGAGCAGCGCTCCTACCGCCTGTAACGATGATACGAGCGCCAGAATGATGAGAGCGTACACTCCATAGCTGATGGCACGCGTGGGTAAACCGAAACTGGTGGCGGCATTCGGATCGAAAAGCCAGAGGAGAAGCGGTCGCATGAAGGCCGTGATGCACAACAGAGCTGCAGCGCCCGTGGCGTACGCCAGGCAAAGATCGGCGTAGCTCATGCTCATGATATTGCCGAAAAGCCAATCATCGACTTTCTGTTGCATGCCCAGGCGAACCAAAACGACGTACCCGAAGGCAAAGGCAGCGGAGTGGATAACGGCGAGAGCTGCATCATGGTGCAGTCGGGTCGTGCGCGCTACAAAAAGGGAACTCAGTCCCACCAACATGCCGGCGGCAATGGCCCCAACAAGTGCGCTCCATTGCCCCAGCCCGAAGAGCAGTATGCCGATGGCAATCCCGGGGAGAAGGGCACACGAAACTGCGCCTATCTGAAGAGAGGAACGCCGCAGAACAACCAGCGCGCTTACGTAACCATCCACAAAGCCGATTACAGCACAGGCCCACAGCGTACGCAGAGCGATGGGTTCGGCAAGGTAGCTTAAAAATTCATTCATAGGCCGACGGCGCCGTACGCGCGGTTGATGTTTTGAGGCGCCAGAGTTTCCGCACTTCGTCCGTATGCCCGTTGTTCACAATGCAGCAGCAGGACGCTGTCGAAGTACTGAGACGCGTTGCTGATATCGTGGTAACTCGCGATCACCAGACGCCCTTCGTGTGCGAGTTCGCCGAGAAGCAGTCCGAGAGAGTGAGCACCGGGAGCATCCAGTCCGGTGAATGGTTCGTCGAGAAGCAGGATATGGGCCTCCTGGGCGAGCGCGCGGGCCAGAAAAGCGCGCTGGAGTTGCCCACCGGAGAGTTCGGCAATTTGTCGGCGCTGCAGAGAATCGATCTCCAGCGTGTGAAGAGCCTTGTTGACCATGTTGACATCATGCTCTCCCATGCTTCCCCATGCGCCTAGAGCCGGATAGCGTCCCATCTCAACCAGCTCGCGCACCGTGATAGGAAAGGAGAGATCCATCTCACTGCGCTGGGGAAGCCAGGCAACTTCTCGGCGCGTGTTGTGCAACGGGTGACCGTCCCACAACACTTCTCCCTCATCCGGAGGCATGATGCCGGCCAGCACGTTGAGCAAGGTGGATTTGCCGGCACCGTTGGGCCCCATGATCGCGAGGGTGTGACCGCAATGAATGCTGAAGGAGATACCGGAGATTGCCGGTCGCTCCGCGCGCGCGTATGTCGCCGAGAGTCGGCGTACCAGCAGCTCGTGCGGGTGGTGATTGGGGTCAGCTGCTCCCCAACATACATGATCTCTGCAATTTACCATCGGAAGAGGAAGATGCTGTGCAGCTCATTCGCAGGGGTATCGGTCCATTGGGTATCGGTTGCCGTCGGAAGACCGGGAGGGAAAAGCTGCAGGGTGATAACTTGTCGAGCAGTGGGGGGATGCGCCCATCGGGCCTGCACCTCAAGTTCAAGCACAGATCCGGGGTGGATGGGAGGCAAGGGAAGCGCGCCGTACCACTGGCCGCTGCAATCCGGCTGCAAGCGTAAGATTTCATCACCGGTGCGCAGAATCCGAATCTCGGCCGGAGCGTTCGTGTAGCGTACCAAGATCGGGGCCATGACCCGAATCTCCTCCGTTGCGGCAGGATTGACCTCGCGTGCCGGATCGGACCTGACGTTGAAAAATATCAGAGGCAGGCCGGCGATGACAATGCCCAGTGCGCAATAGGCGAGAGTTTTCAACGGCTTTTTCATGATGGGGACGTTTCAAACGGAACCGAAAGGCCATCGCATACAGCACGCAAGTTGAACCGAAAAATGACTTCGTAAGGAGGTTGACCGGGAGCGACGCCGTCCATGACCAGTTCCCCAAGCGAAATTCCGGCCGCTTCTGCGATATTTTGTAAAAATCGCGGAGCATCGCGCACTTCGGCATAGATTCGGCGAACGCCGCGCGCCCGCAGTTCACGGATGAATTGTGCCACCGTAGCCATATCGCCCTCGCTCTCTGTCGCTACTCCCTGCACAGCCAATGGCATCAGTCGGAACGCCTCGCAAAAATGACACATGGCAGCGTGCGCCGTGACCAGGGTGCGTCGCTCCTGTGGGACGCGCGACAGAGCGAGACGCGCCTCACGCGTCAGCATGTCCATGCAGCGCGCGTATTCGGCGAGACGCGTGCGCAAAGCCTCTTTTCTGTTCGGCAATGCCTGCGCCAGAGTCATCGCGAGAGAAATAGCGGCGCGCTTCATATTTTCCGGAGCATTCCACCAGTGCGGATCTGCTGCGGCCCCGTCCGGCGTCATCACGTCCGGCACAGTGTCTCCAAGCTCCAAAATGCTTACCTTAAATGGATTAAGCGATTCTCGCAAGGCCCCCAGATAGGGCTCTGTTCCCTTGCCGCAAGCAAGTATAAAGCGGCAACCTGCAGCTGCAGACAGTTCTCGGGCGCTCGGTTCGAAGCGGTGGAGCTCTCCGCCGCGAGGGAAGATGTCCACGACCTCCACGTCATCGCCACCCACACGCCTGGCCATTTCGCTGAGCAACGGATGCAGACTTGCTATACGAAGATCCGCCCCTGCACTCGACAGCGATGAAATAAGCAGCAGCGTGAGCACGAACAAGCGCATAGAATCAGCATAGCGTCAGAGAATCAAAAAGTCAAGCCGCACACCGAGCAAAACAGGATGATAGGGCTTGACGACATGGGGCGTGACGTGGTATAACATTTTCGGAGTGCGATGGATAACAGACTGTACATATTCGATTGTTTAAGCAAGAAGTTGCGTGTTTCGGATGCCTCGTTTATGACGATAGGACGGGGGCAGGGGAGTGTTTTTCGCTGTAAGATGCGTTCTGAGTTAGGAGGGACTTTTGCGTTGCAGGGGGGGGTATGTCGCTTTTTCCCCCATTTGACGGTTGGCAGTTATTCCTTCAACGGAGAGAGGACGGAACGAGAGGTTCAGTTACGACTTAACTCGCCCAATTTATTCGTGTTAGGGGGGGGATGCTTTATCGCATGGCTGGGGGATGAGCGTTTCATGCCTGATTTTGGCTTATTCAATCCGACCGAATGGTACGTGTACGACAAGAGTTCCGGAAAGTGGAGCGAGGCCATGAAGCTGGAGGACGTCGACGCTTTGCCCAAGGAGCCGCGTGGGAAGAAGCTCGTGGTTTTCAAGGGGCTTGCAACATGTGCATTTGAGTTGGACGATATCCGGGAGGTGGCGCGTTTTGTGGCGGAAGAACACGGTGAGTTGTCCGGGGGCGGGCGCGCTGTGCGCACGGTGAAAGACAGCAACGATCAAAAAGATGATGGGGGCAGGGAAGTGTGCTGCCCTCATTGCTGGCAGCGTTTTCCGATCTCCCAGGCGCTGGCTGTATCCGCGCACCCGAATTTGACGGGAGACACCATCCTGGGCGAGAAGGCTCAGCAACGGTTTACACCCATTAATCTGGACCGGCAGGGAGTGCCTGTGGATGCAATGGGGCTGAGTGTTCGAGAGTACGCCTGCCCGCGCTGCCATCATAAATTGCCCTCCTTCTTCATGAAGGCGAGGCAAATGATTTTTTCGCTTGTCGGGACGCCCGGGTCCGGGAAGACCTACTATCTGACGACGATGCTGCACCAGTTGGAGTATGCCTTGTCACGTGAGTTCGGAATTGCCTTTCGAGATTCGGACGCGTCCGGCAATGCTTCGCTCAACTCCATGCGTATGAAGTTGTTTTCTGCCGATAATCCGCAGAGCGCTATTCTTGCCCGGACATCTTCCTCCGGAGAGCTGTATCACGATGTGTGGCGCGATGGACGTTATGTGCGCGTGCCCCGTCCTTTCACATACAGTCTGAGCAGTGGGAGCAAGACGTGCAGCGTGACGCTTTACGATACCGCCGGAACCGGTTATGAGCCGGACGGGAAAGAGGCGGAGGATGAGGCCGGACATTTGGAGGCGGCGTCTGCAATTTTTTTCCTCTTTGATCCCACGGCAGATATCGCATTCCGCAAGATCATTAAAATGGACGACGGCGCGAGTAAAGCGAAAGGGCGCCGGGTGCGTGAGCGTCAGGCTCTCATGCTTTCGGATGTGGAAATGAGGTTGCGCTCGGCCTTGCATCTGCCGCCGGAAAAGAAGCTGGCCGTACCGCTTGCCATCATCATCGGCAAAAGTGACGTTTGGCAGGACTTGCTCGGTCCCGAGCCGTTGCTTCCCAGTGTCCGCAACGGACAATTCCAGCCGAAGTTTGTCGATGCCAACTCAAAGCGTTTGCGTGAATTCCTCTTCAATATTTCTCCGAATATCTGCACCAATGCGGAGACCGTATCCAGCAATGTGCGTTATTTCGCCGTAAGTTCTTTCGGTGGGGAGACGGCGGAGGTTACGGATGAGCGGGGAGAGGCGTACTGCGTTCCGGCAAATGGCAAAGTAAAGCCTAATCGCGTGATCGATCCCATGCTCTGGGCATTGCACTGCAAGGAACCTGATCTTCTGCGTAAAAGTCGCAGTTGAATGTTTCTGACCGGCTATGTCCTACCAGCTCATCTACACTGTGCGGACGCAGGAGTCGGAGACGACGGGCGCAAATGCCACCGCCGTAGTGCGCACCCGCAGCATGAGCGCCGATCTGGAACGGTTCGTGGCGCAGCGTACCCTTCGCATCGCCCGCGCGGTCGCCGATGAGCCGACGTTCTGCTACACGACCGTCCCGGATGGCGGAGAGCTTTTTCACGTGCTGGTTTCCGCGAGAAGGGGACAGGATGGCGCTCGTACGATTCACCATCTGGTTCTGCGCGACTCTGAACGTTGCAATTTGTTGCGAGCTGATGATTGCGCTACGCCTGCCGGTGTGGCTCTCATGCTGGAATTGCAGAGATTTTGGGCGAAAGAATGGCGTGGACAGCCCACAATCATGGACGAAGCAGAAGCTTGTTTTCGCGGAACTTGTCCCTCACCGCACATGTGTGCTACGTGGAAAGTGTTGACCGGTCATGCAACGTCTGCCTGGGCGCTGCAGCAGGCGCCTTACTGCGATGGGTGCGTGGTGAGCTTGCCCGTCGGTGTGCGTACGAGAGACATGTTGAGTCTGTTGCACGAGAGCGACGCTCAGAGAGAAGATCGCGGGTGGGGAATGGGGTTTTGCGTACCGACAATGGAGTTGCGTTTGCCGGAGAGAAAGGAGCGCTTGTTCTGCATGGCGAATTCGCCGCTTAAGCAAAGAGCGCGTGAGGCTGAGACGCCTGTGTTGGAGCTTCGTCCCGGGTTGACCGCGATGCCATCCGCCGAAACTTTGAGCCCCAAGATCGAGGACACGTTGCCTCCTCCCCCCGGTGATCCGTCGGAATCTGCTGCCAGGCTTTCTCCGCTGGCAGCATTGCCTGTGATGATGTCCTGTCGGCATGCAGAGTACAGCTCTGCGGATTTATTGGAACTGAATTCCGGGGCGGAACTGCCGCGCAAGTCGTACATATTGCCGGTCGTGATAGGTAGTGCGGTTGTTTTGTGCGGTGCGGCGATGTTGCCGGGATTGCTCAGCGAAAAAAGCTCAGAGCCTCGCCGCCCTTCGATCCCGTCCGTACGTGACAAAGTCCTTTCTCCGGCTCCTGCGGCGGAGGACGACGTCCCTCTCCCGACTGTAAAACACAAAAGATCGCACGCCGATGTCTCGCCATCCCAAAGCAGATGAATGGCGCGCCCTGCGTCGCTGCGTCTTGTCCGGGCATGTGGATGAGGCTCGGACGCTGCTCGAGCGCATGCATCGCACATACCCGGAAGATGCGGAGGTTGCCGAAGAACTCGCGCGCATGAACGCCGGAAAACCTTTGCGCGTGACTGAAAATAAGCGACAGCGTACCGCTCGCGCTGTACTGGAGGGACAACAGAGCATTGCGGCCATGCTCAGGAGCTTCAGCAGTCCTCAGGCGATAGCCTGCTCTCACACCCCGGAATTGCAGATGGCGTACCGGGATCTCCGGATGCACATCAAAGTACTCAAATCCGCCGGTCAGCCGGCTCCGCAGGGAACGCGCTCGCTGTCAGGTCTTTTGAAAAAGGAACTTTCACGCCGCCGAAAAAAGAGCACGCGCAGCCGCGTGGTGAGGTTGGTCGTACTCGGCGTTTTTTTGTTGGCGCTGGTAAGTCTCGTTCTCATTTTGCGGGGGAGAGCCGACAACCTTGCATCCCAACTGAGTGATGCTGTGAGTGAGAAAAATTGGGAACGCGCGGACGGATTGCTGAAAGCGACGGATACCGGCATTAATCGTCTCGTGCATGGCGGCGTGGCGTCCATTGCGGAGGCTGCGCGCCATTGGCGGCAAGCCGTCCTCCGCGAAAGCGGCGAGCTGACGCGCCGGATGCAGCTCTATGAAAAGCTCGAGGCGGTCTCATCGCTCAGCCTTGAGGAGAGAGCGCGTTTTTTACGCCGTATACGGGCCTTGCCTGCTCCTTTTGCCGGAAAATTGATGGCGCAGTGGGATGAATTATGCCGCCCGGAGCGGGAGATTCTCGAGCAGCAAAAGCGTGATCATATCAAGCGTTTTTCCGAGCCTTTTCCTGCGCCGAAGTTGACCGGAGAGACGGCTGAAGATTTGCCGCGTTTACAGGAAGCCATGCGCCACCTGACGGGTCTCATGAATGACTTTCAGGACGCCAAAGACATTTTTGGCCTGGAAGACAGGCTGATTGCCCCGCACCGGGAGACTTTGCGCAGCGTGCAGAGTCATATCAATGACATGGAGCAGTTTTCCCGCGCCCTTGCCCTTATCGGTACGGCTCGTTCGTACGATGAGCACAAGCAGGCGCTTGCCGATCTGAAGCCCGTAGTCTATCCTCCGGCGCTGCGTGCTGCGCAAATCGTCAATGCGCTGGACAAGAACGAAGCAAGCGTATTCGCAATGATTCGAGGGCAGAAGTACAAACTGCCGGTTGTGGGGGAAAACCCGTATCCGGACTACGTGATGAAGGCCATTCTTGAGGGCGGACCTACGTTCAGCGAAAAGGCGCCTGCCACGGCCGAACAGGTTGCCCTCATGGAGGATGTTTTCACGAGCCGGACTCTCACTCGGCGGTTGTACGAGTTGACCTCGCATGACGGGCGCGTCAATTTTTCCGACGAGAAACCGGAGCTGACGGATGAAAAGAACGTGCGCTTCAATGTATCGATACTCGACCCCGAGTACTCCGTAAGTTCGCCGAAGCGAGAGTGGCCGTACCCTCAAGCCGTGCGTATGAGAGTGGTGGATGCCACGATTCTGCTGAAATCCACGGGCATTGAACGTTCGCTTTTCTTTTTGCGCGCTAATCTCCCTGACTTGTTGGGACGTATCACAGCGGTGCATGATGCCTCATGCCCGGCGCTGGCCAAGGCGTACATGTACGATACGTTGCTCCGATTGCTTATCGGACACGAAAACCGGCAAGTGACCGGTTTACGCTTCTCTCCCATGCTGCGCCGGGACATGCAGTCGTTTTTGGATCTCGGGAAAAGTCTGAAATACCCGTTGAGCGTCACCTGTTGGCTTTCCCGCGACGCCGCCTCTCTGCGGGCCGAGGAAGCCTACGCCGCCTGGTTTAAGGAGCACGCCGATCGCAATTATTTGCGCGAGATGGGGGCGAATCTGCGGAAGATCCTGTACGATAAGCCGGAATACATCGGCTATGTGGATGAGCGCGGAAACGTGTGCTGCAAGAGGAATCAGTCGTCTGCCCGGGGAGAATTTCTCTACTATTTTTCCGGCGGTCAGCTCATCAGTTCCCCGGTGAAGGATATGCTGCACAGTCCGGATGTCTTCAGTCCTGTTTTTAGAGACTAAGCCATGTTGATTGCTCTCATGTCAGATGCGCATGATGCGCAGGAAAACCTGGTGAAAGCCCTGCGAAGCGCTGAAATTGCGAGGTGCCGTCATTTACTCTATCTGGGCGATTTGGTCACAGTGGAGACATTGCGCATGCTGTGTCAGACATGGCAACACGGGATGGATCTTGTGCCGGGGAACAATGATTTTCCCCGCATGGCGTTTCTGGACTGCGTGCGCGCATGGGAAGGAGTGCGATACCATGGCGACACAGCTTGTCTTGAACTCTCCGATCGTCGCCTGTTCATGACCCATGTCCCGGGCTGTGCTCTGCAACTCGCAGCGGAATCCGGCAAGTATGACGCTGTCTTCTTCGGTCACACGCATCGATCTTCATGTTCCCGCATCGGTGCGACCGTGGTGGCTAATCCCGGCGATTTGCAAGGTCGTTTCGGCGCTCCTTCTTTCGGGATCTACGACACCGTTGAAAACAGCGTCGAAATCATTCCGCTCTGAGCATCCCCTTCCCTCCCATGCATTTCCTCGTTTATCATTTGCCGGATGTTGAGGTGCGGCTGCTTCGTCCTGATGAGCTGGATGCCGTGGAACGCGCCGCTTACGCCGTGCGGGGCGAAGATTATTTGAGAGAAAGGAGTCTGTTGCGTCGTGAGCTGGAACGTCGCACGGGCGTGGCCGCAGCGCAGTTGCAGTTTTCCTACGGCGATCTGGGTAAGCCGGAGTGCTCACTCCAACCGTTCAACTTGAGCCACAGCGGGGATTACCTCTGCATTGCTTTTCATCACCGTGCTGTGGGCGTTGATATTGAGCGCATACGTCCGCGACGAAGGATCGCGCCAATTGCCCGGCGAATCATGTGTTCCCGACAGTTCGAGGCGTGGAAGGAGAGAGGAAGCTGTTTGGAGGAATTTTATGCGTGCTGGTGCGCGGCGGAGGCGCTTGCCAAGTGGCGTGGCAGTAGTGTGTTGCGTGCGATAGATCTTCCTTTTGTTTACCGTGAGGGAAGTATTGAGCCATGTTTCGAGTCGGCTCCTGTTGTGGAGCTGTTCACGCCTGCCTCGGGTTACGTCGGGGCGGTGGCCTGCTGTCCCTGAGGCGGACAACGCGTCAGCGTGAGAAAAAGCGCGCTCCTATATCCGAGCCGAAGCGGCGTCGGCGTTCATCCGCCACGGCATTCCAGCCGGCATCCACCGTCTCGCTGACGTTGATGCGGTCTCCGTCCTTATTGGTTCGGATAAAAAGTACAACGGTGCGCTTTCCATCCGATACGGTGAAGAACCTGGTGCGGCTTTCAAAGACGGCGTCAGTCGATGCCAGGGAGAGTTCGGAATCGTCGCGAAGCTGGGTGCGGTAGGCCTCCGGGGCACGCTGCAGCTGCAGCCACGCTTCGGCTTGGGCCGGAGTTTTGCCGGCGAAAAGTTCTTTGTCCGACACGTAGCGCAGCACGCGCAGGGCGGCATGTGTCGCTCGAGGGGAGGCCCGGAAGCTTCCATCGCGGAGTTGCGTATGCTCGTACATGACGCGCAAATCGCGCTGTAGCGCCTCCGCCGATGTGGGGCGAGGGTAGAGGAAAAACCAGAGAGCTGCCAGTAGGACGATGAGAGCAAACAGCAGGTATTTTCGGCGCCGCAGCAGGGAGAGATTTCGCATCAGCCGCAGGAAGCGATCGATGAGAGACTGATCCGGGTCGCCGAAGAGAAAACGAGGCTTGACGCGTACCGGGTTGGCGGCGATTTCGCGTACCGTGTGGGCTTTGGAGAGATCCAGAGCATCGGCGTCCATGGCGATCTCATCAGACTCATCCCGGTTCGGTTCCCGGAAGAGATAGACGAAGAGGCCGCAGCGCAGCAGAAAACTCACCGCCATGATGATCGCGAAGTAAAAGAGGCCCATGCGCAATTTGCCATCCTCAAAAGGGAGGCTGGGGGTGACCCATTCGGGCGCGTGAGCGATCAGTACGGGACAGGCCAGGAGAGCTCCGGTCAATACCGCCCCCATGGAAATGAACCACACCCGGTTGCGCTTGGCTCCCGCACTGCTCACAAGCTCCATAAAGAGCAGAGGAACAAGCCAGATGATCGGCTTGAGATTGTACACTGTGAACCCTTGCACGTAGTCAATGTCCGGCGTGGGCGGCAGCAAGCTGTCCGGATAGGACAGCGTGAAGAGCAGCGCGACGGCTCCCGCAGTCGTGAGAATGCAGCGCAGGCAAAAGCTGAGGCGCTCAAAGAGCATACCGCATTGTATGATGGCGGGCAGATGGAGTCAAGGCGGATGTGGCGGCGGTGCGATGACAGGAATCGCGATTTTCACGAATCAGCGCGCCCGTCACTCCAAATCAATCCAATTTTCTGGCCTGCAATCTTGCAGCCCGCAGCTGCTCGCGCTTTTCATGAGCGAGACGTCCGAGTTCGGAGTCGGCGTCCAGATCACGAGCGAACTCAAGCGCTGAAACAGCTTGCAAAAAGAGCCGCTCGGAGGCAGGCGTGTGCGCTCCGTTGTATTCAGCAGCGTAGAGGAGCATGAGCGATGGGTAGAAATAGCGCAGGGCGATGAGTTGCCTCATTCCGACCGGCAGGCGTTCCGATTCGGCCAGTGAGCGCATGTGATCGAGGGCTTTCAGTTTCTCTTCGCGCGCGACGAAGTTGCACTGGACGCATGCGGCATCATAATACAGAGAACCGGCAAGACGGCGCTGCTTTGCATATTCGCTGCGCATCGGATGGGAAGCCAGCTTGCGCGCTGTCAGCACGCCTTTCGTCGTGAGTCCACGCAGTGGAAGTGTGGCATAGACTCCTCTGGCATCTTGGAGGACAAGGCACGGCAGCACATGGACGCCGGCGTTGATCGCCTCACGGGTGGTCTCCAGATCCCGCGCCGATTGGCAGACGTCGGGCAGAGCTTGCAGGCGAATTGCCGTGCCTTGAGGCGCCGCGCTCGAAGCCGTCTGTTGCAGCGCTTCAACGTCGGCGTCAGGGGCGTGATACAGGAGCCATGTTTCCTCCCCTCGGGAGCTGCACACGACTGCGCAGAGAATGACAGCGGCAAGCAAGCGCTTCATGCTCATGCGCGGCGCGAGATGGTGATGCGCTTGTAGCGCGCTTCTCCCTCCTCCGAGCAAGTGACGATGTCCGGCATATCGGCCAGAGCGGAGTGAACGAGACGACGGAAATAGGCGTTGAGTGGCTTCATCGTGTACGGGCGACCGCTGGCGAGCACGTGCTCAGCTTTCTGGCGAGCGGTGGAAACAATGCGTTCTTCCAGGTGCTCACGGTAATTGTCGCAGTCCACGCGGACGCGCGGGGCATCCTGAGCGTGCATCACAGCGATGCGGTTCAGGAGGTACTGCAGATCGTCAAGCCTCGAACCTCCGTCACCGATGATGAAGCGGGAATCCGGACCGGAGAACATCAGAGAAATTTCTTCCTCATTGCATTTTTGCACGGCGATCTCATATTCGAAGCCCAAAGATCGCAGGACGCTGTCGGCGAATTCGGTGACGATTTTGCTGATTTGTTCAGGTGTTTTGTTCATGGAAGCAAGAAGTGAGAGTTAGCGGCGGTCTCCCAAGAAACGCAGGAGGTAGAGGAAGAGGTTAATGAAATCCAGATAAAGAGTCAACGCCCCGAGAATGGCGCCTTTGGCTCGACCTTCTTCATCGCGCATCGCGGCGCCCTCACGCAGCAGCATTTGGGTATCGTAAGCGGTGAGCAGGGAGAAGAGCAGCACGCCCACCACGGAGAGCACGATATCAAATGTTCCGTTGCCCCAGAAGATGTTGACCAGTAAGCAAATGATGAGGCCGAAAAGAATCATGAGAAGGGTGCGCCCCAGGACGCTGAGATCACGCTTCGTGCAGGCTCCGAAAAGAGCCATGACCCCGAAAGTCCCGGCCGTGCACGCAAAGGTGAGCGCAAGCGACTCCTGGGTGTAGGCTTGCAAAATCGGACCGAAAAGCAGCCCCTCCACGGCTGCGAAAAGGACGAGCAGCGTGCCGAGCGTACCGACGCTCAATCGCGTGCGTCCGAAGCTCATCGCAATCACAATGCCCAAGGTTGCCAGAACAGTGAGGATCGGGTGGTCCTGCACGATCAGATTGAGTGTTTCGCTATGGGTGCTGTAAACGGCCACTGCCGTGGTGATGAGCATGGTGAGCGCCATCCAGCCGTACACCTTGTTAAGGTAAGCGCGCGCGAATTGGTTGCTGAAGCGGGACCCCACCTCGGCGGATTTGATTTGGATCACTTCCTGTTCATTCATGCGCGCATGATACCACGACGACTGCGGTTGTGTCAAGCGGGCGAAAGCAATCACAGGGCAAACGCATTTGAAAACCTGGGGGGCAGAATTGGACGTAAGGAGTCACTGGGGGTAGAAAACAGTCTCCATTGGGTGTTGGACGTAGTGTTCAACGAGGATCGAGGACGCAAGAGGAAAGGGAACAGTGCAGAGAATTTTTCGGGGGTTTTGGTATTCGCGCTTGTACTGATCAAACAGTACAAGACGCGCCATGAGGGACTGAAAGCGCTACTCCAGAGGCTGAGACTGAGGGCGACGTGGGATATGGATGTACTGGATGATATATTGTTTGGTAACGATTTAGAGCATAAATGAATCTCTTGTCTCTTTCCAAAAAAATGAATCCGATTTTCTAATGCGTTTGCCTTGGGCAATTCCACCGATATCTTGACAGGAAAAGGTCATTTTGCTAGAATCCCCCGTGGGCATGGGAGCGTTTCTGCAACATATCGCGAACACGACACAACGGTACGTCGGAGAGATGCCGAAGGCGGAACGCAAGCTGCATGGACAGTTCTTCACAGGTGTTGAAACGGCGAGGTTCATGGCCTCTCTTTTTTGTGTTCCTCAGGATAAGGAGGAGCTTTTCATCCTGGATGCAGGGGCGGGGGTGGGCACCCTTTCGGCCGCGCTTGTTGAGCGTTTGCAGGATGAACCACAGCTGAAACGCCTGCATCTTGTTTGCTACGAAACGGATACGCATGTCATTCCCTTCCTGAGGGAGAACTTGGAATATCTTTCCGCTCATTGTTCTATTCCTCTGGATTTCCGTCTGCGGGAGGAGAATTACATCCTGAGTCAGGAGGCGGAGTACAACTCTCTTTTTGGGGCGGACCGACATTCTCAGAAATATGATCTCATCATAGGGAATCCTCCCTACATGAAAATCGGAAAAGATGCCCCTGAAGCCAGGGCGATGCGTGATGTCTGTTATGGGGCGCCCAATCTCTACGCTCTCTTTGCCGCCATGGGGATGTTTAACATGGCAGAAGCGGGACAGATGGTGTATATTACTCCCCGCTCATGGACTTCCGGGGCCTATTTTAGAGCGTTCCGAAAAAAACTGTTCAGCACGTGCTCCCTCAGGCATATCCACTTGTTTGCGAGCAGGGAGGATGTGTTTGACAAGGAAGATGTGCTCCAGGAGACGATGATTTTCAAAGTGACAAAAGGCGTCTCCGACCGGGGGATAGTGAATGTCACGACTTCTCATTCAAGCCATGATTTTAATGAGTTGACGCACTATCGCTCCGATGTCCGCCACCTCGTCAAGGGGGAGCACCAGTATGTGTACCTGATCACCAACTCAGATGAAGATCGCGTCGTACAGCGCGTTTCTTCCTGCAAAAAAACTCTCCGGGACATGGGGCTGCCGATGAAGACCGGGCTGACAGTAGATTACCGCGAGAAAGACGCACTGCGCCGGACTGCCGAAGAAGGAGCCATCCCTCTCTTTTTCCCGCATCATATCCGGCATGGCAAGGTCATCTTTCCCGCAGGCATGGAAAATGAATACCTGAACACAAAGCGTGCCTCTCTCAAGCAGCAAAATGTCAATTATCTTTTTGTCAAAAGATTTACGACTAAGGAGGAAGCCCGTCGTTTGCAGTGCGGGGTGTATTTGTCGCGCAAACATCCGGAACATCCCCTCATCAGCACCCAGAATAAAATCAACTTCATCGGAGGGATGAGAGAATTATCCGACTGTATCGTGTATGGCCTGTACGTCATTTTTAATTCGACCCTGTATGACTCTTATTACAGGGTTATGAACGGCTCCACCCAAGTCAATTCCACAGAAATCAACAGCATACCCGTGCCGGACATTCCCGTCATTGAGGCTATGGGAAAAGCTTTGATCAAGGCCAGAAATATGTCGGAGACTAGCTGCAACGAAATTTTGGCTCGCTACGTATGAAAAAATCAGACAAAATCAGAGCTTTGTTCATGGAACTTCAGCTCCCTTCTCGACAGATTAACGATATGTGCTGCCTCACCTTCATGGCTCTGGCGGGGATCAGCGAGGACGTTCCATGGGAGCAAGCGACCAATCGCTGGATGCGAATTCATGACATGCTGACGTTCATGAATTCCCGCCTCGGCTCCTCGTATGCAGAAAACACACGCGAGACAATCCGAAAAAAAGCTATCCATTTTCTGCGAGAAGCCGCATTCGTTGAGGACAACGGCCTCGCCACCAACAGCCCCAATTACCAATATCGCATCACCGAGGAGGTCCTGCAGATCGTCCGCAAGTTGGACGGCGTGACATGGAAAAAGCGTTGCGCTCACTTCCTGAAATCTCATCGCAGCCTCGTTGAAAAATATGCTGAAAAACGCAAGCTCCATACAATTCCCGTCCGTATCAATGGTTCTGAATTAGCCTTCTCCCCGGGCAGGCACAATGCGTTGCAAAAGGCGATTCTTGAGGAGTTTGCGCCGAGGTTTGCGCCGGGAAGCAGATGTCTCTACGTGGGCGATACCACCAACAGGACCCTTTTTCATGACGACGATGCCCTGGTGCATCTGGGTATTGAGTTAAAGGTTCACAATAAGCTCCCGGACGTCGTTTTGTACTCGGAAGAGAAGGATTGGACCTATTTTATTGAGGCTGTCACCTCCTGCGGTCCCATGTCCCCAACACGAAAGGACGAGCTTGAACAGATGACCCTGGATGCGGCATCCGGTATCATTTATGTGACGGCGTTCCCCGATAGGAGAACTTTTCTCAAATTTTTTAAAAATTTGGCATGGGATACCGAGGTGTGGATTTCTGACTCTCCGGACCACATGATTCATTTCAACGGAGACCGTTTTCTGGGTCCCAGATAGAAATCATGGACGAAGGACGGGGAACCGGAGGTGCCTGAGTCAACTATAATTTTGAAGTGGGTTGGATTCATATTTTTGGGTGCGATTTACGATATGAATGCTAGTGCGCCGTCCGGCGCGGGAGAGGCGGAGCGATAGCGAAGGTGGAAGGAGGGAGCATGGGGTGTAGTGAGAGAAAGGGGCTGTGAGAAAAAGAGCGGAAGCACGACGCAAGAACAACGCTTCTACATCGTGAGCAATCGGCATGCGAGCGCACAACAGATTGCCCGAAGCATAAGGAGTCACTGGGGGATAGAAAACAGTCTGCATTGGGTGTTGGACGTAGTGTTCAACGAGGATCGAGGACGCAAGAGGAAAGGGAACAGTGCAGAGAACTTTTCGAGAGTTTTGAGATTCGCGCTTGTACTTATTAAACAGTACAAGACGCGTCATGAGGGACTGAAAGTGCCACTCCAGAGGCTGAGACTGAGGGCGACGTGGGATACGGATGTACTTGATGATATATTGTTTGGCAACGATTTAGAGCATAAATGAATCTCTTGTCTCTTTCCTTAAAATGAATCCAATTTTCAAATGCGTTTGCCCTGCACTCCGGGCTTGATTTTTTGCGGCGAAGTGTTACGATGAAACACGAACTTATCCTTCTCTCGAATATGAAATTGATCAGTGGCACCGCTCACCCTCATTTGGCGCAGGATATAGCAAACGTGATGGGGCTTCCCCTCTGTGATGCATCAGTCAACACCTTCCCGGACGGAGAGAGTTTTGTCCAGATCAAGGAGAGCATTCGCGGGGCGGACGTCTTCATTATCCAGCCGACTTGCCCGCCGACGAATCACAACATGATGGAATTGCTGGTGATGGTGGACGCGGTGAGGCGCGCGAGCGCGAGCCGGATCACGGCGGTGATGCCTTTCTACGGCTATGCCCGACAGGATCGCAAAGACAAGCCGAGAGTGCCCATCACGTCCAAATTGGTGGCCAACTTGCTGACGGCGGCAGGGGTGAATCGCGTTCTTACCATGGACTTGCACGCGGCGCAGATTCAGGGTTTCTTTGAGATTCCCGTAGATCACCTGTACTCGCTCCCCGTACTCATCAAGCACCTGAAAGAGCACTACGTGAAGGATCTCAAGAATTTGGTGGTTGTTTCCCCCGATATCGGCGGAGTGAAGACGGCCAAAAACTACGCCAATATCCTGGGCACGCAGTTGGCTATTGTTGCCAAGCAGCGCATCTCCGCCACGGAGGTGGACGCCCACGCCGTGATAGGCGATGTGGAGGGGAAGGATGTACTGCTGGTGGATGACATGACGGAATCGGGCGGCACTTTGTGTGCAGCTGCGGCGATTTTAAAAGAGCACGGGGCTGCTCGTATTTTTGCCGGCGTGTCGCATGCGGTGCTCAATGACAAGGCAAGGGAGAGGCTGAAGGCGAGTCCGATTGAGCGCCTTCTCACGTCCGACTCTGTCCCCATGGCCTACGGGGAGCACGTGGATACGGTGAGTATCGCGCCGCTTTTTGCTCAAGCGATAGCCAACATCCACAACGACGATTCCGTGACCCACCTGTTCGAGGTGTAAATCCCGCCGGACCGGGCGCGGGCGGCCCTCGCGCAGGTTCAGACGCCGGATTTTTTGCGCGCGGGCTTGTCAGCTGGTTCGCGGACGAGGCGGCACACGCACACCGTGAGCAACCCCCACACGAAGCCGATGGAAAGAATCATGGTGATGATGCCGGAGAGGGTCATGGCGCGGGAGGTGTGGGTTGAGCGGGGCGTTTGTGAAAGCGGCGCGATGTATGCACAACAAAGATCATGAAGACGTAGAGGATCGCCATCCATGCCATCGGCAGAAGGGCTCCGGGTTTTCCGTCCAGCAAGTTGTGGATGTGTTCGCTGGTCGAGCGAAAGATGTTTTTGTAGAGCCACGAGCCAAAGATCGTGAGCAGAATTGCCGGCGTGATCCAGTTGATGACGAAGCCGAGCATACGGGGCAGCGGAATGCGGGAGCCGCGGCCGAGTTCGCGGATGCCGTTGCGCGTGCCCCACACCGAGCGGAAGAGTACCAAATAGAGCGCTGAGATGAGGTAGAGGCACATGGTGCCCATCCAGAAGTCCAGTGTGCTGAGCGCCATCATGCCTTCGCCGGTGTACCACGACACAGCAAAGGCTCCTACGATGATAATGAGTCCCGCCAGGACGACGCTCTGAGGGCGTTTCAGACGCCAAAACTCCTCCAAAAAGGCCATCGTAGGCTGGAGAATGGAGATGGAACTGGTGACGGCAGCCAGGAAAAGCAGGCCGAAGAAGAGGGCGCCGAAAATGCGTCCCCCGGGCATGGCGGCGAAGACTTCCGGGAGCACGGTGAAGCCCAGACCGAAGGTGCTGGCGCCTGCCGCAGCCGCGACGCCGAGCAAAGAAACGGCTGCCGGTACAATCATCATGCCGGCCAGGCCCACTTCCACAGCTTCATTGGCTGCGTTTGCCGTGAGGGAAACGAGAGCAATGTCTTTGCGCTTCGCCACGTAACTGGCGTAGGTGAGCACGGTGCCGAACCCGATGGAGAGAGAGAAGAAAATTTGCCCGGCAGCGGTAATCCAGAGATCGGGGTTCAGGAGGCCGCGCAAGAGCGAAATGTGCTCGCGAACGACTTTTTTCCCGGGAAAGCTTTGCTGCACGCGTCGGCAGATTTGTTCTTCCTGCTGCGCATCGGCGTGCACGGGGATCATCTCCACCGTCTTGTCATCCACCGTCAGCACGGTTTTGGATGGATTCCACATGTAGCCGAGACCTTGGTCCACATTGCGCCACGGGTGATCGGGATCCGGCGTGCCGAGTGTGAGTACGCGCACCAGGATGATGATCGCCGTGATGAGCAGAATCGGCACGCTCCATTTGCAAAACCATTCAATGCCGCGTGTGACGCCCCGATACAAAAGATACAAGTTGGCCAAGATGGCAACCGCAAAGAACCACGGCAGAGAACTGCCGCCGCTGTAGGCTGCTCCATCTGCCGAACTTCCGGTGAACCGGGCGAAGAAATCCGCGAATTCTTCACTGCTCTTCAGGTCGAGTGCCCCGGTGGCGGCGCTCCAGCAGTAACCGAGAGTCCAGCCTTCCAGGTACATGTAGTACATGCCGATGCCGAGCGGGGCGAGCACGCCGGCAATGCCCAGGTACTTCCAGACGGAAGAGTGGCTGATGAGCATGAAGGCAGAGGCGCAGCTGTGACCGCCGAGAATGCCGCCTCGTCGCCCGATGGTCCACTCGACCCAGCAGAGAGGAACGCCGAGCAGTAAAAACGCGCTGAAATAGGCAATCATGAAAGCGCCGCCGCCGTACTGAGCCGCCAGCCCCGGAAATCTGAGAAAGTTCCCGAAGCCGACGGCGCTACCGGCGACAGCCAGCATGGTTCCAAGCTGACTGTTCCACGTAACTTGCGGTTCTGCGCCTTTTGCCCCCGCCATAGAGGTATTGCCTCCCGGTCAGCGTTATCCGCTTTACGCCTCCGCGTGAGTATCGGCGCCGGGCGTGGTCTCTTCCACAGGCTGCGGCGTTGCAGCAGTTGGCTGCGGCGGGACAGCGGTTGGCAGCGGCGTTGCGTCGACCGGCAGCGGCGTTGCAGCGGTCGGCTGCGGCGTTGCAGCGGTTGGCAGCGGCGTTGCAGCGGTTGGCAGCGGCGTTGCAGCGGTTGGCAGCGGCGTTGCAGCGGTTGGCTGGGGCGTTGCGTCGATTGGCTGCGGCGTTGCGTCGGTTGGCTGCACGGCCGATTTGCGAGGACGTCCCCGGCGCCTGGGCGCGGCGGCGTTCTCAGCCGACGGAGCGCTGGTCTTTGCCTTCCTGGTTCTCCTTTTTCTTCCCGAAGTCTTTTTTGCCTTGTCCGAGGGCGTTGTCGCCGGAGCATCCGTCTTGCGCGGACGTCCGCGACGCCGGGGCGCCGGTGTTGCCGGTGTTGCCGGTGTTGCCGGTGTTGCCGGTGTTGCCGGTGTTGAGGTCACCGCAGCTTGCTGGGCGGCGTCAATGGTCTCGGTCGTCTGCACCTTGCGCGGACGTCCCCGGCGCTTGGGCGCGTCGTTTGCGGGGGCGAGGGCGGCTTGGACGAGGACACTCTTTCTCCTGCGGCGCGTCGTCTTTTTTCTTCTTTTGGCAGCGGCGCGCGGGGCGGTGCGTCCGTTTGAGGCGTCGGTGTCCATCAGACCGCGCAACTCCGCCAGATCGCGGATGAGCTTGCGTGTCGCCGGCGCTACTGTTCCTTTGCCTTCCTGTGCGAGCAGCGCCGTGGACAACTTCAGATGCACCTTCTCAAACCACTTGAAGAGTTGGGTCAGAGCCAAAATGACGAGAGGTCCGTAAGTTGTGCTGAGGCGTTGTGTGATTGCTCCCAGAGCTTCCACTTCCGTTTGAGACAAGTCGGCATGGGCTGCCGGTTTGCGTCCACGGGGACGTTTCGCTTCGGGTGCGTCTTGTTTGCGAGGGCGACCGACCTTGCGAGGATGGGGGGCAGGGGCGTTCGCGGGTGTTGTCTTTTTCTTTTTCATGGGTTGCTGTTTTTTGTTGGCGGGGTGGCGTTAATTCCACCCGCTGATATCATCAGGTATGTCATCAAGATAATCGGGCCGCGCATGCGGGGTGGATGCGGGCGTCGGGAGGTCACGAAGGGGTGATGAGGGCTGGGACGTCGGGGAGGGCGGGTCGAGAGCTTCCTGCGCCGCCGTCGACGAATCGGCGGGTTGCGTCGCCTCGTCTCCGGGCAAATCAACGGTCCCGTACGTGCGCAGGCGCAGCGGCGCAGGCCGGGGCGGTTCTTCGTCCGAATTCGACTGTGCGACATTGACGGGCGAATGGCTCTTTTCGTCCGGCGGCGCTACGTTGCGGTACAGAAAGACGCGATCGCCGCTGACCACCGTGCCGGAGCGTATGTCCGCCACCACCATCCCCCGCTGTGGCTTGCTGTTGTCAGACACCACAAGATTGCCGAGGCGGTGGTTGGATCCGTCTGCGGGGTGCGTGATCAGCGTGGCGCCGGGGGAAGGCATGGGACCGATGATGCGCAGCAGAGCAAACTTTTGAGCCGGGTACACTTGATGCACAGCTCCCAGGTACAGCGGCGGCGGAGTCTTCTTCTCCCGTTGTTCCGGCTTTGGCGCATCCTGGGACCACCAGGACGAACATCCGGCGCACAACGCCCCGAGCGCTATTGCCTGCACTACTCGTCCCAACCCATGCATACGCACCAGACTACACCAAATATGACACAGAGTCAAGCTTGAAGAATGATCAGGACAATCGCATGGGAAAATACGGGCCTCTCCATGCACGTCGTCCCGGTCCCGTGGAGTTGTTGTCTTGCCGGTTGCACGAAGTTGGCACGGGATGATTTTTGCTCGCATCGCCCTCCTCATCACGATCGCAGGCGAAAATCAGAATCGTGTGAAACTAGAGCTTGTAAAACTGTCGATTTTGGCGTACAATGGTCGCGTTATGCTGGATATTCGAGTCATCCGGGAGAATCCCGAGTATGTCAGGGAGCGAATTCGTCTGCGCGGCGGGGATCATTGGAAATTGGTGGATCGCGTCGTCGCGTGCGATGAGAGGCGTCGCAAAATTGAAACGGAAAAACAAGCTCTTTCCCAGGAGCGCAACAGTTCTTCCAAAATGATCGGCGCGCTCATGAAAGAGGGCAAGACGGAGGAAGTGCAGAGACTCAAGGCGCGCATGAGCGAGGTCGGCGATCGTCTTCGCGAGCTGGAGGCCGCAGCGACGGCGGCTTCCGAGGAGCAGCAGCAGATCTTGCTCGCAATACCCAATATGCCGCATGATGGCGCGCCGGTGGGGGCGGATGAAACCTCCAATCCCGTGCTGCGCATGTGGGGCGAGCCTCCGCAGATTGCTGATCCGCGCGACCACGTGCAGCTGGGCGCGGCGTTGGGGCTTTTGGACTTCGAGGCGGCTGCGCGCATTTCCGGTTCCGGCTTCATTGTGTACCGTGGACTGGGCGCTCGCCTGGAGCGCGCGTTGGTGAATTTTCTGCTGGATATTCAGACGCTTCGCAACGGGTATCAGGAGGTGGGCGTGCCCTTCATGGTGCGGCGCGAATGCATGGTGGGCACCGGACAGCTCCCCAAGTTTGAAGAGGATATGTACGGGCTGGAGTCGAACAGCATGTTCAATGTGCCCACGGCTGAGGTCCCTGTCACCAATCTGTACCGCGAGCAGACGCTGCGCGAGAGCGACCTGCCCATCAAAATGACTGCCTACACTCCTTGCTTCCGCAGGGAGGCCGGATCTGCCGGGCGCGAGAACAAGGGCATGATTCGCGTGCATCAGTTCGACAAAGTGGAGCTGGTGACCATCTGCCGCCCCGAGGACGGCTTCCGCATTCTTGAAGAGCTCACCGGGCACGCCGAGAGCATCCTGCAGGAACTCGGACTGCACTACCGCGTTATCGAGCTTTGCACGGGCGATGTCGGTTTCTCCTCCGCCAAAACCTACGACATTGAAGTGTGGGCGCCGGGGCAGGGCAAGTACCTGGAGGTGTCCAGCTGCTCCTGCTTCACGGATTATCAGGCGCGCCGCATGAAGCTGCGCTACAAAGACGCCGAGGGACGCATGCGCATTCCCTACACGCTCAATGGTTCCGGAACGGCTCTTCCGCGTCTGTACGTCGCCCTGCTGGAGCAGTGCCAGCAGCCGGACGGCTCTGTGCGCATTCCGGATGCCCTGGTTCCCTACTTCGGGCAGAAGCTTATCTCGCCTGCTGACAAGTAACCGCTTTTCCTTTGTACCACTATGCTTGCTTCTCTGTTATTGGCTGCGCACGGCGGCATCATCATTGCGATGGGGCCCGTCTTCTGGTTCATCGTTGTATTCGCCGTGCTTGCCGTTGCCGTCATCGCTGAGCGCCTTTTCTATTTTCACCGGGTGAACATCAACTCGGGGGACTTTTTGCGCGGCTTGTCGGCTTTGTTGCGCAGCGGGCAGTACAACGAAGCTCTGCATGAGGCGCGCCAGCTTCCCGGTCCCATGGCTCGCGTGGTGGAGGCGGTGCTTACTCGTCCGAAGCTGGCGCGGAGCGAGCTGCGTGAGATCGCGCTTGAGGCGGCGGAGCTGGAGGTTTTTCGCGTGGACCGCAACATTCGCACGCTGCTGGTGTGCGCCACCGTGATGCCGCTGTTGGGCATGTTGGGCACGATTCTTGCTTTGGTGGACTTTTATGAGCAGCCCGGCATTGTTGACGGCGGGGCAGCGATGCCGCAGATTGCTTTTGCGCTGCGGCGCGCTTTGCTTGTGTCGGCCACCGGCCTCATCCTCGCCATTCCCTCCTACATCTTTTACATGTATCTCGCTTCTCGCGCCCGCAAGATCGTTAACAGCATCGAGCGCGCCGGGCTGGAGTGCGTGCATATCATCTGCGATGCCCGCTTGAATCGCATGAAAGCTCCGGCTGTCGAAGACGAGGGGGCTGATCCTTCTCCCGAACCCTGATTTTTTCTCTCTGCATTCATGCGCCTCATCCGCTCCAGTTTGAAAGGATCCGGCTTCGCCATTCTCATTGTGGCGGGCGTGAATTTGTTTCTGCTGCTTTGCATGTGCGTCCTGCTGACGAGTTATCGTCCGCTCCGTCACGGCGTGAATATCTCTCCGTCGGCATCCCATTTCGTCATCCACAGTTACGATCGTTCCCTCTCGCATATCATCACCGTGGCTCCGGGTGAGACTCCCCGATTCTTCCTGGAGAATGACGAAATCTCCGGAGGTATGGACGGCATCGAGAGCTTGCTTTCCTCGTGGGATCGCCCCATACCCTCGCATGTTACGGTGATCATCGTCTGCGATGAGGCCGTGGCTGTCGGCTCCGTCCAGCAGCTTGTTGACAGGATTCTTTCGCACGGCTTCACCTGCGCTTTCTTCGGCCGTCCGGCATCCGACGAATGAAGCACGACCCCATCCATCTTCTTTACCACAGCATGCACGCGCGCCCCATGCGCGGGTGCCTGCCTCTTTTCGTGCTGCTCTCTGCGCTTTTGGTCGGCGGAGTCATCGCTCTGTTCGAAGTTTCTCTGCCTGAGCCGGCGCCTCCGCGCGGCGAGGGCTTGATGCTCTACCAGCGGGATGACCTGACGCGCTTCCGTGTGCGCCAGCAAAGCGCCCTCCCGCTGCGTTTGCCGACCTCTGTGGATCCTGCGGCTCAATGGCCCATTCCGGAGCATACGCTTCCCTTGAGACCAATGCCTGAGCTTTTGCCTCCGCCCTCTCGCCTGCAACCCGTTGACGCTCGGGATTCCTTCGTGCTTGACGACGCCTATCTTCTGGAGTTCCCGCCGCCGAATCTCCCCGAAAAGCGAAAGGAGGCCGCGCGGTGAATACTTTTTTCCTGTCTCTCAACGAGTACGTTTACTACCTGCTCGGCGGGGGATTGCTCGCCGTCGTCGCCGTCATGATACCCGTGCAAGTTGCCTCCAAAATCCGCCGCCTGCAACGCAAGCGCACGCGAGCCGTCTGCCGCATTTGCGGGTTCCGCTTTCTTCGCCCTGCCGATCGGCCCGTTTTCTCTTGTCCCCACTGCGGCGCAAGAAACAAGTGATTTTATCCCCGCCCAACAGGAAGCAGGGCGTCGAAAAAAAGGCCCCCCAAAAAACGCATTGACTCTTCCCGCGTTTTCTGCTTAACTGACCTCGCATTGATATTTTCATTGCATTACTGTGTTTATCCTGTTTCTTGCCCGCCGGGGGGTTGCTGCCCATAACCGGCGGGCAGGTCTTTTTTTGGGGGGAAAAATGCCAAAACGACCGACGGCGGCGGGGCAGTGTGAATAAGAGTGCGGCTTGTTGCCTCGGCGTCCTCTCCCGTTCCGGCGCCGGAAAAAACGGCGCTTGGCGCCTGCGCTGAGCGCTCTCGCCAGCCCGCCGATCCGGCCGCCGGATCCCCTGCTCACCTCTTTTCGAAAGAGATGAGCAGTTGATTCGGACACAAAGCGTTCATAATCATCACATTTCAATGTTTCTGCTCATCTCTTTTTTCACGAGAAGGGAGGGCGTTTTTTTTGTGTCATACTTCATTTTCAAGCCTTCGCAGAGAGGCTCTGCTCATTTCTTTTCCCCGGAGATTTCGGGTGATTTTGATGGCTAACAGATTGATGATGAATGCTGATGTTTCGGAAGGAGTGGCGGAGGACTTGTCAAGGAGAAAATTTTTTTTGAAAAAGATGCTGGACATCTCTTTCGAAAAGAGATAAGCTGTCAGGACAACGGAGACGGGCGGATTTCGGTGAACTGAGATTCTCTCCCCCTTCGTTGTCCCGTTCTCTCGCTCACCCAAAAAAATCGATCATGAAACTGCATCTTCCGACTTCTCTTCGCAAGGCTCTCCTGGCTTGTCTTGCCGCATTAGCTCTGCCCACCGCTTCCATCCCTACAACCATCGCCTCCGCCTCAGGCATCGCGGCCGTTTTCCTCGCCGCCAATGCCCGGGTTCAGGCGTCGCAGGAGTTCTCATGGGAAGACGCAGACGGTCAGCATACCGAAACTTTCTCCGGGACGGTGTTCCAGGATGATGCCACCACCATTGGAAGCTTGAGCAGCTTGGACTTGACAAATACGGCCACAGAGGAGGCCTTGAGCGGTCAGTCGGCATACAGCAAGTTCTTCGATGGCGATACCAACTCCGCTCTGACTCATACTTTGTACCTCAAGAAGTCGGGCGAGGCGACTGAGGTGCGCATTACGGCTGATTGGAGTGGTCAATTTCATTTGGGTGGATTGATTGTCAACGCAGACAATTGCGATTATTGGATAGGGCGGACCAGTGGTACCAAGCCTTCTATCGTTTTCAGAGCGGAGGAGGGTCAGGACGTCAAGTTGCGCATTGGTTCGAACATGACTTTGGATAGCAAGGGCGTCGCTGTGAACAGCAACGGCGATTGGCGCATTGCGAAGGGTAAGACGCTCACGTTCACCGGGAACGCCGACAGTGGCTTCACGATCGGGGAAAACGTTTCTGTCGCTCTTTCCTCCTACGGCGCTGCGGAGGGGAATGCCTCTGTTTCGATCGGAATGAGACTCACCATGAGCGCCGGCAGCACCTTGACGGTGGGAGATGGGGTCAATTTGAGCGCTGCCGACGGCATTATTGCCAGTGGGGAGGCCGACTTGATATTCACCGGGAGCGGAACCTTCAGTGGGATGATAGGGACAACCGCCGCTCCTGAGGACATCAGTGTTGGGTGGGAAGGAACCAGTGCGCTGAAGTTGACCGTCAATTTGGGAAGTGCGGATGCCCAGCAAACCTTGTCCGGACACGTCCATGTCTCTGAACTTACCATCAGCGGAGGCAAACTTTCCATACTGAAGGGTTCTCACGTGTGCATCCAAGTGGATGGGGATATGGTTATCAGTGGGACGGGGTCTTATGTCTCGGCCGACAACCAGACTCCCGTGTCCACGCTGATCGTGGGCGGCGACCTTATTGTACGGGACCTCACTGAAACGAATCGTACTGTGTTTAACACAGAGGGAACGAGAGGCGTTACAAACGTTCACGTCAAGGGGAAACTGAATGCGGACGGAAATTTCCAATCGTACGGAACTCTGGCATTGGATGGAGGCGGAGAGTTGCGGGGAACCCTGACCTTGGGATGGGGCGGCGGTCTCACGTTGGGAAAGGATCTTTCCGTGGATGCGCTGGCTTGGGGTGTTGCTCAAGGTCTTCACTTTAGCCGCAAGGAGGGGGTCACGGAGAACGTCTTTCTTCTCAAGAGGGTAGAGGATACGCAGAGCGCGGGTTTTTCAACGTGGTACAATAACTTTACAAAAGAAGGCGAGGTAAACGTTGGTGCAGGCGTCGGCTTTGGCAAAACCGGGGCGGGCACGCTGACATTGACCGGGAGCGGGGATTGGAGTGTCGCTGAGAGCTTCAAAGTTGCAAAAGGCAAGCTGATAGTGCAAGAGGCCAACATGAATCTTACCGGGGCGGATGCAACCTCCGGCTCGCTCATTGTGGACGGCGGTGATCTTGAGGTGCATGGCGCTTTGAGCGGACACAGCATCAGCGTGGGTTCCGGAACCTTGACGGCGCACGGCGGTCTGACGGCGACCGCTGTGACTGTGAACAGCGGCGGCAGACTGGAGCTGGGCGGGACAGTGAACGCGACAACGCTCCGCCTGGAGGGCGGCGTGCTGAGTCTGGGCACGGAAACTGCCGAGCTGGGGAGCGATTTGACGGTGAGCTTCAGCCTGAAAAATGGCGCCAAGTTCTCGATTGGGACCGGAGGTGCAGGACAGGGTCGTACCCTTACCCTGAATATCGCGGCGGACGATGTGGACATGGACGCGATTATCGCCGACGGCAATAGATACCACCTCTGGGACACGGACGGCACGCAAGCAGGCATTACCGTGGAACTCGGCGACGTCGGCCTTGTCGGCCGCGGCAAGGTGAACTACAACGAAGGGACTGGCGATTTGGAGTTCACCGACACGACCCCGGAGACCCTCACTTGGGAAGCGGGTAGCGATGCTCTCACTTGGCAAAGCGGGGAGGCAGGCACGAAGGATTGGCAGAATGGCGCCGAAGGTAAGGAGGACGATAAGTACCACCGGTTCTACGACGGCGACAACGTCACCTTCACCGGGGATGGCACGGCGAAGGACGTGACTCTGGGTGGCAACGTACACGCGAGGAGCATGACTGTCGGGAGCGCCGGCTGGAGCTTTGCCACCTCCGAGGGTCAGACGCTCGCGACCGATACGCTGACCGTGGCGGACAACGCTGACGTTACCTTCAAAGGCGAGGCGGGGACACTGAGCGTCGGCGCACTCGACATGCAGGGGGACAACTCTTCCGTCACGTTGGAAGGGACGAGTATAAAAACCTTTACCGACGCCCGTGTGGCAAAAGGAACCGTCACCATCAAGGACAGCAGCGCTGCTCATTACTCCGGGACGACATTCTGGAACGAGGGAGAGGAGACGGGCAAGGTCGTGCTCGACTTCACCGGCAACGTCACGCTGAATGGGAGCAACAATCTCTTTGCCGCGCTCTTCGCCGGCGGGGATGCTAATGTGCAGAGGGATGACGAGCACGTCGGCATCGGACAGGTGGACTTGGTAAGCGGGTTGCATCTCACCGTGGGCGGCATCGGGAAGAGTCTGAGCTTGATTCGCAATGTGAATGTTGTGTCCGGCAGCACGCTGGAAGGCGACATTTTTGCGGTGAGCGCTTATAGTCGAGCGGGAACCCTTACGTTGGCAGGAACCGGCGCAGGGGGAGCACAGGGCGCCCTCGTCATGACGAGCGGAGCTTTCAAATGGGACTTGGCGCTGAGCGCAGATGCGACCGCTTATTTTGCCAATGGCACACATCTTCAAGGGACCCGTCAACTTAATGGCAACGGTCACATCCTGACGCTCACCAGCAACGGTGAAATTTGGTTTGGAAGCTTCGGCGGGAATACAACGGCCAACACCTCCTACTCCTACGGCGCTGCGGCGGATTCTACGGGAGCTATTCTTATTGGTGAGGGCGTTACCAATTTGACATTCGACATGGCCCAGGGAAACGACGTGGGAGCCGAGTCTTTCGGCGGTTACAATGTGGGATTTGCTGATAATTGCAATGAAGGCGTCCATTTCCGAATGTACTCGCATACGACGCTCAATGCCCTGGTCAGTGCGAAAGGCAAAGGTTCGGTGCTAACATACCACGTCTGGGGAGTGAAGACGCTCATCCTGGATACGGAGGATCTCCGCCTCGGTGATGCGATGTCCTATGACCCAACCAACGGGTATTCCTACGGAGGAACTTTTGACACAGACGACGATGACAAGGGCAAAACAGTCGATCTCATTAAGCGAGGCGAAGGCATCCAGACGTTCACGAACGATACGATTAAGCTCCACTCTCTCGTGATGGAGAAGGGGACGCTGAATGTGACCGGAGCGATGAGTTTGGGCGAGGGCATGTCGGTCAGCGATGGGACAGTGACATTGCACGGCGGGCTGACAAGTAACGGAACCGTGACGGTGACCGGCGGCAGACTGGCGCTGGGCGGGTCGGTGAGCGTGACAACGCTCCGCCTGGAGGGCGGTGTGTTGAGTCTGGGCACGGAAACTGCCGCGCTGGGGAGCAGTTTGGAGGTGAGCCTCAGCCTGAAGAATGGTGCCAAGTTCTCGGTCGGAACCGCAGGCGCGTCCGGTCAAACCATCACCCTGAATATCGCGGTGGACGATGTGGATGTGAGCAAGTTTGAGGAGAACAAATACCACCTCTGGGACGACGGGCAAGCGCACGCGGATGTCAACGTGAGCTTCGAGGACTTGACTGTCGGTCGCGGCACACTGACCTACAATGGATCAACCGGTGATTTGGAACTCCAGGGCGATACGGATCGGCAGAACCTCACCTGGGAGGCGAGTGGCAGCGCTCTCGTCTGGCAGGACGGGGACGCAGGCACGAACCAATGGCAAAATTCCGATGGTTCGAAAACTGACGATAAGTTCCACAAGTTCTACAACGGCGACAACGTCACCTTCACCGGGAATAATCAAAATGACGTGACTCTGGGCGGGGACGTGCGCGCCTGGGACATGGAGGTGAGCAACAACAGTTGGAGCTTTGACACCAGCAGCCATTCGCTCACCGTGTCCGATAAGCTGACCGTGAAGAGCGGCGCCACCGCCACCTTCAAGGGCGCGGGAACTCTGCACGTTGTCGGGATCGAGATGGAGGGGGACGACTCTTCCATCGTGTTGGATGGGACAAACGCCAAGACCTTTGCCGACGCCCATGTGGCAAAAGGAAGCGTCACCATCAAGGACAGCGTCGCTGAGCATTACACCGGGACGATGTTCTGGAGCGAGGATGATGACACGGGCAAAGTCGTGCTTGACTTCGGCAGCGAGGTCACGCTGAACGCGGAGAACAACCTCTTTGCCGCGCTCTTCGCCGGTGGGGACGCCAATGTGCAGAGGGGTGCCGATCATGTCGGCATCGGTCAAGTGGAAGTGGCGAATGGAACGAAGCTGGTTCTCGGGGATGGGTTGCAAGCCTCAACAACCTTGGCTCGCACGATTGTGGTGCAGGACGGCGCCTCTATCGTCGTGAATTCGCCTGGTAGCAATCCATTCATCACGCAACTTGGGGAAGGAATTGCCTGTGGGACGCTGGTGCTCAACGGTACAGGAACGGATGGAGAGGGTGCCTTTGTCGAGCAGAACGGAGCAGTAGAAATACAATTTCGTTGGAATTTGGAGCTGGGAAGCGATGCCCTCATCCAAAATAAGACCAGCTGGTTTAACTTCGGTTCGCCGGGCAAGTTCAAGCTGAACGGGCATGAACTCACCCTTAAGAAGAGTGGCAGCCAACATTTCTACATTTCCTACGGCTACGGAGCTGAGGGAAAGGGAACCATCCACCTGACTGAGGGAACCGGACTTATTTTCAAGGATGAAGAGGGACGTGACTTTGCCGACTATCTCCTGTACTTGGAAATGAATTCGGTCGTAACTGTGGAGGATAGGGAGGATCTCTACATTGCGGGACTGTACGGCGTCGGTTCTGTCCGTTCCTCCGATGCTGATAACCGCACGCTTTATCTTGCTGGCAATGCGCCCGGCGAGGACGAAAAGGCTCATGACTACTACGATGCGAATGCGGGTTACACCTTCTCGGGCAACATCAGCCCCGACGGCGGCTACTTCAATATCTACAAAACGGGGACGGCGATTCAAACCGTGGAGGGCAACGCCACCCTGCAGGCGCTCAATGTGAGCGGAGGTACATTGAACGTGACAGGGGAGCTCGGGGTGGTGGATGATGGCGGGACTCCCGGCGTCATTGTGACGGACGGCACGCTTAAGGCCGGTTCCATCCATGGTATCGGAGGTCACGCCGATGTCGTGGCCGTTGGTTCCTCCTCCACAGCGGGCACTTTGGAGGTCGGCACGACGGGGGTAAGTGCCGGAGATATTTTGAAAGCGAGGGCGTTGTTTGCGCAGGGAGGTTCCACGGTGAACATCCACGGAGATGTGAACCTGTACGCTACCATTGCCGCCGGGACTTGGGGGGACCTCACGATTGCCGACGATTTCGGCGGGACGGCCTTAGGCGTGACAGGTTCAGGGACAAGCGTGACGATCGATGGGAGTCTGCATGGTGATGGCACTGGTCTTGGAAGCGATATTTACGTCTATGACGGAGGTAGCCTGACAGTGAAAGGCGATCTCAACGAAGGAGTTTCAGCCGGTGTGTGGGTGAAAGGTGCAAGCTCCAAACTCTCTGTTGGGGGCACATACACGACGGCGCAGGTGTTGGCTACTGACGGCGGCTGGGTAGATGTCACCGGCAATTTGGTGATGAGCCAGAACGTCGGAGGAACATTTTATGGCAACTTCTCCGTGAGAGGGGCAAACAGCAAGATGACAGTGGGCGGAGATGTGACAGTTTCGCGTTTCAGGGACAATGTTGGCGATGTCTTCAACATCACGGAAGGCGGCGTTGTGGATATCGAGGGGGACTTCCTACTGAACCATGGCGCGGCGGAGAGTGGTTCTACTACCTTGACGGTTGATGGAACTTCAAGCTCGTTGAGCGTGGGTGGCGACTTTGTATTCGGCAGCAACTCGCAAGTCAGCGCAGAAGGCGGCACGTTGACGGTGAGCGATGGCGGCACGTTGACGGTGGAGGGAAGCTTGGCCGGCAGTGGAGGTAAGGACGCAACCTTCTTCGGACGTGGTCCCGCAGCGGCTTTGGTGGTAGGCAATAGTGGAGATGAAGAAAAGGGTGACTCCTCGGTGGAAGTGGGGACAGCGGGCGACGAGGATGACGAATTGTTGCAAGTGAGGCAGCTGACCGTGTACAAGAACGGCACCCTCACCGTGCATGGCAATCTGAGCGCTTCTTGGCAAGATTCTGTCACCAACCTCATCGAAGGAGCTGTCAGTGTGGACAACGACATGGTGTCGAAAGGCAGCGTAAACCTCGATGGGGAGGATGCCTCGTTGACTGTGAACGGGACATATAAAGGAGCATCGAACAGCACGGCGAAGGGCGGCGCGATTCAGCTTACCAACGGCGCGCATGCGGGCCTGTTGGGCGGTCTGTACTCGACTCATGTGACCATCAGGGATGATGCCACGCTTCTGACGGTGGGCGGCACCGTGAACGTGAACGAATTCACGGGCGAATCCGGCACCGTGAAACTGGCGGAGGGAGGCGCGAACTTCCTCGTGAACGTCACCGACGGCAACGAGCTGAACATGACCTTTGACGCCGCCGGACAGACGCTCACTAAGACGGGGGCCAACATCCTGACCCTGAACAAATACAAAGGCACGTCGGATGAGACAGGGGCCGGGAGTCTGGTCGTGGAAGAGGGCGGCCTGATCATCGGCGGCGTGGCGAATAAAGAAGGCGGAGAAACCTACCTTGCGCAAGACGTCCGCGTCAAAACAGGAGCCACCGGGGGCGGCAGCGGCAGTCAGACCGCCTACTTCCGCGTCGGCGATGCGGTAGAGGAGGCGACCACCTACACCGTAGGGACTGTCCACTTCGAAGGGAACACGGCACCAGCCGGGAACGAAGTCACCGCCAACGGCAGCGTAAGCGTCAAGGGTGACGACAAACTCGTCATCGAAACACTGGACCTTTCGGAGAGCAACGGCACCCTGAGCGCGGCTGAGGACGCGACCGGCAGCATCACCGTGAACGCCTTCGCCAGCGGAGGCAACAGCGCCACACACGGCTTGCGCGTGGGATGGGGAACGTATAAAACGAACGTGATCCTGGGCGACGGCGCCGGGGATGACTTGAGCTTTGCCGGTGGTCTCTACCTCGCGAACGACAGCATCGTCACCCTGGCCGAAAACGCGAGCATCGGCTGGCTGGGCGGAAACGCCACGGCGTCCCTCACAACGAACTGGAACGACGTGGGCGGCACTATCAAGGCGAGTGAGGCAACAAAGGAACTCACCCTCACAAGCACAACCGAACACATCGGCAGCGGCTACACCATTGAAAGCGGCGTCACCCTGAAACTGGGAGAGGGGGCGAAACAGACCTTCACCGGCAGCACGCTGGCGGGGAACATCGTCCTTGACCAGTCCGACAGCGTCCTGGCATTCAAGGCGAACGGAGGGAGCGCCAACACCGTTACGGGAGAGCTCAGCGGCAGCGGAACACTGCAGGTGCAGGGGGGAAGCAACGGCACCGCGCTCAAGTGGAATGGCACCACGAGCAGCTACACCGGCACCCTCTCCTTTGCGGCGGCGGCGGACGGCATCCTCGAACTGCAGAAGGAACTGGAAGTGGGCGACCTGGATACCCAGGTCAGCGGCACCATCAACGGATCGGGTCAAACCCTCAAGCTCAACTACACGGGTTCGGACGGCATCGCCGGCGCTGCCCAGGCTCAGAAACTGACCCTGGGATCGGACGTCACCCTGGAGAAAACCGGGGAGGGCACATTCACCCTGAACTACGTCGATGGGCAAGGCGGAGTCAAAGTATCGGAAGGCACCTTGCTCGTCAACGGCGAGGGCTGGAGAGTGAACGAAGTGGAAGTTGCGAGCGGCGGCACCCTGGGCGCGGCAGACGGGAACACCAACATCGTGCAAGGCACCGTCAAACTGACCGGCGGAACCCTTACTCGTCGATCAGAGGCAGACAACAACACATTTGCCAGAGTCAACGTAGCGGGTGATGGCAGCACAATCACCACCCCCGGAACCGGGACCGGCGACCTCACCATCCGGGAATTGACGGGTGACCACAGTCTCACCATCGCGGATGCGGTGAACGGCACCAACAGGCGTGTCGTGGTCACTACCCTGAAGGACTACACGGGCGCCATCACGGGCGAGCTCAACATCAACGGCTCCATTGACATGGCCGCGGGCAAGACGGGCGGCACCGCAAGCGAGCTGAGGGTTGCCCTCAGACACCAGCTCAGCATGACCGGCGAGGGCAGCTTCACCGCCACAAAACTCCAACTGGATGGGACTCTGCACATGGTTCGTGGAGGCCCGGGCAACCTGACCGTCACCGAATTGGCATTGGGCACGGAGGCCACCTTGAAGTACGAGGGCGAACCGGGTGCAAACAACCTGATCAACCTGCAGCTCACTCAGATAGAGACCGCGCTGGAAGCGTTGGGTGACGGAGAGACATTAAGTCTGGACGTAAGCGACGTGAAGCTGGAGCTCCGCAACAACGGCTTCTGCCTGGGCATCACGGGCGATGGTCAAGGCGACGCGAATGATCTGTACCATGACCTCTTCGAGGCGTTGGATGAGGGGACTACAGGCGACTTCACCCTGTACTGGGGCGATACAGAAAAGGGCGAAGCAGAGAACACGCTCTACATTCGCATGGAATTCATCGCAGAAGGCGACACCGAATATGACCCCAACTGGGGAATCGCCCGGAGCAAAGAAAACCGTCACGGTCCGTCCGAGACGACGATGGACGGTTATGTGACAGCCTACGTCGGCGCTGATGGCAAGAGCGGCGTGCTGAAAGATCTGTTGGATGCGGAGGGGGACGTTAAATTCTTCACGGATAGGGTCCTGAGCCTTGCCGGCACAGGCTCCACGGGGGACGTGAATAAGGAAAACAACCCCTTCACCGAAAACAACGGAAGAATTACCGCCATACGCCTCACCAAGGGTGATACGGAAGACACCCTGTTGAGCGTCGTAGGCGGCTCCGTCTTCCGTGACGGGAAGCCGACGCAGGAAATACGCAACAGCTTCATTGTCCTGAAAGTGGGTGATGAAAATGCGGCGAATGCATCCTACCACCTGCTGGTGGGAGGCAGCTCCTGTGTCTCCGGCACGGAAGGCGGAGGGGGGGATGAAGAATTCATCGGCTTCGTCGGCAACACGCATTTGCAGGTGCAAGGCGGCACGGTGGACTACCTCATCGGCGGCAACCACGTCACCAACACCTTCTTCGGCTTCCAGGGGGACACCTTCATCTCCGTATTTGACAACAACGGCGGCAAGATCGAAAGCAACGTGCGCGGCGGCATTGCAGGCGGCAGCGTCCTCACCTGGTCGGATGAGTTTGGAGACAGCCATTTCGACTTCGAAGGCAACACGCACATCTTCATCTACACCCTGCTGAGCACGGAGAAGAATAAGGAGGACGTGCTGACTCCGCCGGAAATCTCCGACGGGACGACGGAGGGGGGAGCGACCGGCTTTGCAGCCGTGGTCGGCGGCAACGTGTGGATCGACGTGCCCGCTGAGAAAGTGACCGACACGCTCTCTCCCACCTTCTACGGATCCACGAGCATCTTCGTCAACCTGCTGGATGGCGAAACGATCGAAGACGACACGACGCTGGACGCCAACAACGGCGACGGGCTTGATGCCCCAGGCACCTTTGACAAAGCCATCGTGGGCGGCAACTACACCGTGCCGAAGACGCTCGGAGAGCGCGCGCAAAATCGTACCTCGAACTTCATCGGGACGACCGAGGAAGGAGAATACGCCACCCACATCACCATCTACGCCGGAGAAGAGCACACCTTCACCGGGGGCATCAACGGCGCGAGCAGGCGCGACTCCTCGGGCGCGGGCACGACCAAATTTACGGGAAACACCCTGGTGGAACTGCACGGCGGCGCCTACACCAACGTCGTGGCGGGCGGCATGTGGTTCGAGGCTCCGTGGAACGGAACATCGGAGCATAAAGGCAACTTCACGGGCGACTCGAACGTTGAAATCCATGACGGGAAATTCTTCCGCGTCGTAGGCGGCAACGTATCGCTGGAGTCCAATGAAGGCAGCAGTGACAAGTTTGCCGGCACGAGCAGCGTCACCATCTACGGCGGCACATTCGGCACGATCGATGGAAAAGACGCGCTGGAGCAGACGCAGGTTCCCTTTGTGGCGGGCGGCAGCTTCTACCGCAGCCCGGATGGCACGCCTGAGCACACCGGTACGACGGAATACCTCACCGAACTCAAGATCTATGGGGGCACATTCAACGACGTGCACCTCGTGGGCGGCGACTACGTCAACTCCTACAAAAAGGACTCGTCCGCAGAAACGCGCGGATCGAAGATTGACGGCAACACGCACGTTGTCATCGGATCGGAGGAAGAGGGGGACGGGTCGCTGAAAATCACCGGCGTGGTGGTAGGCGGCAGCTACCTGACCGATGAGGGGAAAGGCGGCAAATCAACAATCACGGGCAGCACGAACGTTGAAATCAACGACGGGCTCATCCTCGCGGAAGCGTACGGGCCGGGGGATGGAGGCACCTACCATGCGCACGGACGCGTGGCCGTGGTGGCGGGCAGCATGCTCATTGACAACGGTGACAAACCGGACGACGCCGGCGGTCACACCATCGAGATTCAGGGAGGCACGAACCTCACCATCAACGGCGGGACCATCGGGGGCTTCGTCGTGGGCGGCAGCTACACCTCCGACTCGATGGGGACCAACACCATCAAGCTTGAAGGGGACATCAACATCGACCTGAACGGCGGAACCATCCACGGCAACGTCATCGGCGGTCATTACTCCGAGAACACCGCGTACCCGGACAACTTCACCCTGGGCGACGTGAAGATCAACGTGAAGGGCAGCGAAGTGCTAGGCCTCATCTTCGGCGGCTCCTTCCGTCGGGCTGAGAGCGGCACCGCTGATCCGTCAGGACTCGAAACGCACCCGAAGCAGGGGAACATCGTCATCAACCTCACGGGCGGATCCGTGGCGGGCGGCGTGTATGCGGCGGGCAACCACCTCAACACCGGAGAGGATGCGGAACTGCACGTGCACACGGAGAGCACTACCGTGAAGGTCACCGGGGACATCGAATTCACCCAGTACCACGGGGTGACGGTGGATGGAAATACGGTTGACTACAGGCAGTTTATCCTTTCCGGCGGCTACCAGAAGAACATCCTTGCCACACACGACATCGAAGACTACTCGACCGTGGGCTACACCGAGGGTAAGGGCGATACTTACGGCACGTGGGCGGAAGGAGCGGCTCTGCTGCACTTCAGCAACGAAGGGGATGACGATTCCTTTGGCAACCTCGCCCGGTTCAGCACGAACCTGATCCTGCAGGACTTCGATGCGGTGGAGGTGGACGAAGGGCTGCGCGTGGACCTGAGCGGATCCGTCATGCGCGTCATGCACAAAGTGGCAGGCGTGGAGAAGGAGGATACGCCGAACTACGACAGCTTCATCAAACAGGGTAAGGGCGACCTCGTCCTCAAGGGGCTGAGCAGCTGGAACGCGCAGAAGTATAACAGCGCCACGGGACGCGTGGGCACGGAAGAAGCCTATGAAGGGCTCATCGCCATTGAGGACGGGCACCTGATCCTGAACGGCACGGGTAGCCAGAGCCTGCTGGGCGGACTGCGCTTCAACATGGGCAAAGACCACCTCGTTGCCACCGGACTCGAAGGGGACGCTTATCTGCAGGCTCAGGGCGGGCTTAAGTTCAGCCTGGCGGAAGCCACGGAAGCGGGAGGCGGTCACCAGGTGGAATTGAAGCTGAGCGGCTTCAATCAGACGGACGGTCTTGCCGAAGGGATCTACCGTCTCGCCTCCGGCGTGGATTGGAGCTCCCTCTTCGGCAGCAGCATACCGGGTGCCGACAAATTCTCGAACGAACTGCTCAAGTACTTCAACGTGGTGGATCAGGAGGATAAAGCTCTTAGCCGTTTCTTTGAGGAGGGAGAGTTTACCGGCCTCGGCAACAACATCAAAAAAATGTTCAAGTTTGAGCGCGGCGACGGCGAGGATCTCGTCCTGCGCGTCTATCTGTGGAGCCAAAGGGACTGGGTGTGGTCAGGCGAGAACGAGGATCACATCTGGGACGGTTCCACCCGCAACTTCTACCGCGACGACGAGGTAACAATTGAGGGGGAAGATACGGCGTACTTCTTCGAGGGCGCCTACACCGAGGGCGATGTATTCGTCCAAAACGACATCACGGTTGACGACATCGAAGTGCGGAGCGGAAGTTTCAACTTCGTGGCGCATGAGGAGGGCGGCACGCTGACCGTGAACGGCGCCCTCAAAGTCGGTACGGCCGGGAATGCGCTCGGAGAAGGCGTGACGGTAGCGGATCGCGACAAGATCACCGCGTCAGCAGGAATAGGCCTGGACGGCGAAAACATCCCCAGCATCGAGCTGAATATCGGCGGTCAACTCGTCCTGAACGACGTGGATGCCCTGGGAGATGACACCAAAATCATCATGAACGGCGGCACTCTGGCCTACGGGGAGCTGGAGAATGGCGAGCTTGCTCTCACCAGCGGCGCGTTGGAGAACATCCAAAAAGTGGATAATTACGGCACGAACAAAAACGCCGTGCTGAGAATCCAGGTGGGCAAGAGCGCCTCGGATTTGGCCTCTGACCCCTCCGTCGCCCGTGGTGAGGACGAATACGCGGTGCACGAAAAGCTCCGCGCCTTCGACAGCGGCACCATGACGGACAACGCCGGCATTGAGCTGGGCATCCGCCGAGGCGTCATCAAGTCCGGGCGCGGCGTCTATGAGTTCGAGTACACCGGCAAGATCGAGGACGAGAACGGCGGCGACAGCGGTTCCAAGAGCGGGAAGTTTGACGGTACGCTGCGTTCCCGTGAGGGCCGCTTGGAGATGGTGTTCGCAAGCGAGGATGACAGCACGGTAGAGATCAAGGCGAATGATAGCGAATCAACGTCGTCAAAGGGAGATCGTCGCTTGCTGCTGAGCGCGGAGGACGAGAAAGCCGAACTGCAGCTCATCGCCCGGAACAGAGCCAAGGTACAGGTCTCGCGCGGCATGACCGGCAATGGAACCATCATCATTGGCGAGGCTGCGGAGGATGAAGACAGCGGCAGGTACACCCTTGCTACGACGGGGGCCGAACTCACGGCTCAGAATGGGAATGAGAGTAGGGATGGGGGCTTCACCGGCACGCTCGACCTGAAAGGCAACAGCACGACCAGCGATGTGCTCGTGAAGGGCACCACCGCGACCCTGGGCAACAAGAACTCCACTCTCAAACTTGACGGACGAGCCATCGTTCTCGATTCGGACGTGACGGATGCGACCATCGCGGTGAAAGAAGTCCAGGTGGCGGAAGACACCAAGAACTACCTCGGCGGCTATGCTGTGGATGAGACCAAGCCGACCAACAAGGCAATCACCTTGAAAGCGCCCGTCACCGGCGATGGCACTCTCGCCAGCGCGAAGGGCGGCTTCACCCACACCATCGATGGCGACATGAGCAACTTCAACGGCACGCTCATCGCCGGAGACAGTGAGATCGGGAGCGAGGACGCAACCTCGACCTGGACGCTGACGGATTCGGGCGCATCCCTCACGCAGGAGAACCTGGAGTTGGAATTCGGCATCGCCGGCACAGGCTCCGTGAAGGTGGATTACGGTCTGGAAAACGACAAGCTCGGCAAGGTCTATCTCAAAGGCGTGATCGGCAGCAAGGAGGAGGGCAACAATGGCGTTGTTCTGGAAAACGCCATGGAGGGAACCACCCTCGTGATTGCCGGGAAGAACAACACCTCGACAGGCGATCTGGTCTTCAACGGCAACGAAATCTGGCTGGGCGACGACGGCATAGAAGCCAACTGGGCCGGCAGCTCCCTGTCGGGTGGCAGCGGCTCCTTCGTCCTGAGGAACGGCACGCTCGACACCGCTCTGGCGAACAAGGACGGCGTTGCTCTGAAAGTGGACACCGCTGCGTCTGAACAGGGGCTGGTCACCGTGGATGTCCACCAAACGAAGGGAAGCCAGTTTGACGAAATTACCATCAACGAGGGCGGCCGTCTGCGAGGCGTGGAGGGCGACATCACCGTCGGCAGCGACAACACGAAAGTGAAGCTCGTCTTCTCGAAGGACAGCCTCGGCAACGTCCAGGGCGCCGGAAAAGCGAGCGACTACCTCATTGAATCCACCGGCGACCTGGTGATCAAGGCGGTGAATCCCACAGCCGGAGATCTTGAAGAAGGTCAGTATTATGATGAGTCAGACCCATACCCGTCTTTCGTGATCGACTTCAGCAATGAGGCGCTTCTCAAAATCATCATGGATCATCGCAATGCGGACATCGCAACTTACCTGCGCGCTCTGTCCGGAGGAACGATCTCCTTTGAAGGCGACGCGAAGGACGCTCTTGACCAGCTCATGCGCACCGGCAAGTACTCCGGTCTCCTGCAAGGCTGCGGCTTCACCCTGGATGCGGTTGGAGGCGACTTCATCCTGCGCGGATCCTCGACGGACATCTACCTCGTGCTCAGTGAGGAGAATGATCCGGGGGCCAAGCAGTCTGACTCGCGTGACGTTGACACGGCGGAGGAAGCGCAGAGACTCAAAGACAAGAAGGCCACGCTGCTGGATGAGGGCACAGAGCTCACCCTGCAGTTGGGTGCGGGCAAAGCCGGCACGGACGTGACGGTGAACAACCTGGTCGGCCTGAGCGGATCCACCGTGAACGCCACCGGCGAAGGCACCGTGACGCTCAACAACGCGGAGGTTGACACCGATCCCATGAAGGATGACAAGTGGTTGGAGGGCGTTGTCGGGCAGGTCAAGCCGCAAGGACAGGACACCGAGTTCGACGGCAAACTCAAAGGCGGATCGGACGTAACCTACAAGAAGACCGGACAGGGCACCCTGACGGTAGGCGACGGCACAGCGGACGGCGGGTTGGATATTGACGGCACGCTGAAGCTGGAGAACGGCGACCTCGTGGTGAGGGGCGCGGACAGTCATCTGGGCACCCT